>CAVKWN010000034.1:0-4509 GCA_963660075.1 Lachnospiraceae bacterium | reverse complement strand
CCACCCAAGTGTTAAAATCTTGCTATAAATCTTTACATTCACAGCCCACAGAGAAGTCTTGGTTTCCGACACATCACTCCAAATGTCGGATGAGCCTCTTTTTTTGCGTCTTTCTCAGAGCCCACGTTCCGCCCAATCGCCCCTGTCGAGCTGGCGATAGCCTATGGCCTCGGCGATATGCCTCGACTCCACCTTCTCGGAACGGTCGAGGTCGGCAACGGTACGAGCCACCTTCAAGATGCGACTGTAGGCTCGCGCCGAAAGACTTAACCGTTCCATGGCCGTGCGAAGCAGCTCAAGCCCAGCGACATCGGGCTCCGCATATTCGTGTATCATCTTCTCGGTCATCTGTGCGTTGCAATGAACACTGGCAATGCCATTGTAGCGTTCGGTCTGTATGGCTCGCGCAGCGATGACACGCTCGCGAATATTCGCCGACGGCTCTCCTGGCTGTGCCTTGCTAAGCTCCTTGAAAGGAATGGCGGAAATCTCGCACTGGATGTCGATGCGATCCATCAAAGGGCCGGAAATCTTATTGAGATAGCGTTGAATCTGTCCTGGCGTGCAGACGCAATGGTGGGTAGGGTCTCCATAATAGCCACATGGGCAAGGGTTCATGGATGCCACAAACATGAACGAAGCGGGATAAGTGACTGAGTATTTGGCACGGCTTATGGTGATCTGCCTGTCCTCAAGCGGCTGTCGCAACACTTCCAAGGTATGTTTGTTGAACTCAGGCAACTCGTCGCAGAACAGCACGCCATTATGTGAAAGGCTTATCTCGCCAGGCATGGGGTTCACGCCTCCGCCGACAAGCGCCACCTCAGAAATGGTATGATGGGGAGCGCGGAAGGGACGTTGTGAAATAAGCGCGGAACCTTGCTTCAGCGTGCCTGCCACAGAATGAATCTGCGTGGTTTCGAGGCTCTCGCTCAAGGTGAGAGGAGGAAGGATGGAGGGAAGGCGTTTCGCCATCATGCTTTTGCCAGAACCCGGAGGCCCAATCATTATGACATTGTGACCACCAGCCGCCGCCACCTCCAAGGCACGCTTGACGGTTTCCTGACCGCGAACGTCGGAAAAGTCGAGGTCGAAATCGTATTGCTGCTTGAAAAACTCCTTACGCGTGTCCATGACGCAAGGCTCGAATTCGCGTTGGCGCGACAACAAGGCTATGACATCAGCCAACGACTCTACGCCATAGACATCAATGTTGTTCACTATGGCCGCCTCACGCTCATTGTGCTTAGGCACTATCAAGCCCTTGAAATGCTCGGCGCGTGCCTTGATGGCTATTGGCAGGACTCCCTTCGCAGGCTGCAACCTGCCATCGAGCCCCAGCTCGCCAATCATCATGTACTCGCCAAGCGAGTCGGCTGGTATCTGTCCGTCGGCAGCGAGAATGGCTATGGCAAGAGGCAGGTCGAACCCACTGCCTTCCTTCTTGAGGTCGGCAGGAGCCATATTGACGGTGATGTCTGCCTTGGGAAACTTCATGCCATTGTATTGCATTGCCGCGGCAATGCGGTCGCGTCCTTCCCTGACGGCGACATCGCCAAGGCCCGTGAGATGATACATGACGCCCTTCATCAAGCTAACCTCTATGGTGACGGTTGTGACTTGGAGGCCATTGACAGCGGCTGAATAGGTCTTTACAAGCATAGGCAGATATGTAAGGAGAAACAGAACGGTTTACTTTCCCAACTCCTTGTCTAAATCGGAGGAGGAGAGGTTCACGCCTTTGATTATTCCATTTTTGACGAGCAACAGGTCGCATACCGACTGAAGCGCAAGCTGCTTAAGCACTGGCGTCTCAAACATTTCGCCCGTGCAAACAAACGAGAATGGCATATCGTTGGCCTTCAGGTAGTTGCGACAATCATTTTTGCTTGGGTCTACGTTAACGGCAAGGACCTTGAACTTTTTTTCCTGGCTGAGACTCTGCAAATGCCTCAACAAGTCGCCACTGTCATAGCTCCATGTGGCCCACACAAAAATGATTGCCGTGCCTGCAGACAAATCGGAAGAGGAAACGGGACGACCGTTGATGTCGTATGTTGTAAATGCCGGCAACTTGTTTCCCACACCGGTTGCCTTCAGTTTTTCCACGCTCTGCGCCAACAGTTTAACGCTGGCATTTGTAGGTTGGCTCTTCGCCAACACCTTCAGCAGCTTGACGGCGGCGCTATAGTCGGGCTGGGAGCTCGCGATGAAATATTTTCTCAACAACCAAATGGCCACGGGAGAATCGGGATGGTTGGTGATGAACGACTCCGCAAAATGCTTAATCTCCGGAGGCGAAGCGGAGGCTATCTGGGCACGGAAGGATGTCATCAACTCATTGTCTTTCGTGCCTTTTACCTTCAACATCTTCAGATGCGAGGCGTCTCCGTCCATCTTGGCCGTTTCGCCGGGTTCCGCAAACACCGGTGTCTCTGAGAAATTGGGGAAGACAATGGTAAGCGTGGATGGCGACGAGCACGGTATCTCATAGGAGAAGCGTCCTCCACGAACCTTGATGGTGTCTATGCCATTAACGCACTGGTCGTTGCTATAGACATAAAACTCACCTTGATTCATCTGCAAAAGCCGCCCTTCCAGCTTGAAGTGCTTGCTATCCTCGCCACAGGAGACAAGAAGGATAAGCGCGAAAAGAAGAAATAAGTTGCGTGGCATAACTATAAAAAAGAAAAGCCATAGAGCCAAACCCTGGCTCTATGGCTCATTTATTAAAACCCAATGTGTTTTTCAGATTACTTCAAGTTGGCAAACTCAAGATCCTTTGAAGCGTAGGCTGCAAGTGTGCTGTCGAGCTTCTTTGCCTTGGCGAGGGCTGCCTTGGCAGCTGAAGAGTTGCCCATGCGGTTGTTGACAATAGCCTTCAGATACTCCGTCATGCCATCAGCGTTCTTCACGTTGTTGAGTGTAGAGAGAGCTGTTGAATAGTCCTTTGTGAGGAGCTGTGCGAGAGCGGCACTGTTTGTAGCAGAGTTGCCGAAGTTTTTCACAGCCTGCGCATAGTCGCCCTTGGCGATGTTCAGGTTGCCGAGAACCTCGCTCAAGCCATTGGCATCGCTGGCCTTTGAGATATAGCTCTCTGCCTCGCTTGTGTTGCCGTTTTTCAAGGCGATAAGCGCAAGGTTTGCATAAGCCTCAGGAGCGCTGCCCTTAGTTTGTGCCTGTGCGATATATTGCTTTGCGGCGCTCATGTCGCCACGGTTGAAAGCAAGTGCCGCGAGGTTGTTGAGTGAACGATAGTCGTTGTTGTTGAGCTCTGAAGCCTTCTGGTAAATCTCAGCCTTCTTTGAAGCGTCGTTTGTCAAGCTTGCTGCATAGAGAAGCTCGTCCTCGCTCAGTTGTGAAGGATCAGCGGCATACTGCTCGTTGATCTCGTCATCGCTACGGCCAACAGTCTGGTAGTTGATGATGAGACGGCTACGACGAAGCTCTGGCAGGATGCCAGTGGCGAGCTCGCGGAAGCCCTCGCTCATGTTCTTGATTTGGTTCTCACGCTCGGCAGGATCCTTATACATCTCAAGCACACGAAGGATAACGTCCTTGTCCTGCAAGTTGCTGGCAGAGACAAGCTCCTTGAAGCCTTCCCAGTCTTGCGCTGTGTAGTGGGCGTCCACATCGGCATCAGCCAACTTGGCTGCCTTGAGCTGCTTGTTTACGTAGTCGGTAGAAACCTTCTCACGATTCTTTGACAACTTGTCGTTGAAAGCGAAGCCACCGTCAGGAGAAGCATAAGCAGCCACCTCAACATTCTTCATGTTCAAGCCCTTGCGATCGGCATTGATTGACTGGAGCATCTTGACAAACTCCTGAACGGAGTTGTTCTTCAACTCGCTCTTGCGGAGATTAGCCTGGTTGATAAGGAACTTGACATTGGCCTGCACCTTCTGGTCCTTGATGCGCTGGAAGCTGTCTGGAGCTATGCATGCGCCAGCGTTGTCCATTGTCTTCTTGTAAAGCTCTGATGTTGCGAGCACACCATTGGCAACCTTGACCGCGGGCACATTGTACACCTTGTTGCCCTTGCGAGCATCGAAAGTGAGATACATCTCGCTCTGCTCCATCTCTGGCGTGTAAGCGAACGAGGTCTTCATGGTATATTTGCCACCCATCTTATAAGAGATGGTCTGGTTGTTGCCCTGCACCTTCTCGCCCTGGAAAGTGGCACCTGCGCCCTTGGCAACGAGACCATTGCCATAACGAAGCTCCGGAGTGACAGTCACAACAGCCTTCTTCTTCATGTATTTAACGGGGAAAGTGCCGTCAATCGTAGCGGGCACCTTGCCAGCAACAGCCTCAAGAGGATTAGGATCTACCGAGAAGTTGTCGGCAGAAAGAGGTCCCATCTTAGAGCATGAGGCCAACAGAAGCATAGAACATGCTGATAAAGAAAAAATCAGATGGTTACGCATAATAAATTTATTATTAATAAAGGTTTTGTGCCGCGAGCGGGACTCGAACCCGCACAGCCATTACTGGCCAAGGGATTTTAAG
>CAVKWN010000033.1:21939-30543 GCA_963660075.1 Lachnospiraceae bacterium | reverse complement strand
TTCCTAAATTCTAAGGTCATGCAACAGTTTACTTATAAACAATGCAGTTTTTCCGCCTTTTTGTTAGGATAATCGAACAAAAAGTTATAACTTTGTAGTTGTGTATATATAATTGTAATACTATCTTACCAATAAAAGAAGCATTTTTATGAAAGCAACTGAAGTAGTAGCTAAACTGCAACAGCAGTTCCCCAACCAGCCTGAGTACATCCAGGCAGTAAGTCAGGTGCTCGGCACCATTGAAGATGAATACAACAAACACCCTGAGTTTGAGAAGGCCAATCTCATAGAACGTCTTTGCATTCCTGATCGCATCGTCCAGTTCCGTGTCAACTGGATAGACGACAAGGGTAACGTGAGAACCAACATGGGTTACCGTGTCCAGCACAACAACGCCATAGGCCCCTACAAGGGCGGCCTCCGTTTCCACTCGTCAGTGAACGTGAGCATATTGAAGTTTCTCGCCTTCGAGCAGGTTTTCAAGAATTCACTTACCACCTTGCCGATGGGTGGCGCCAAGGGCGGTTCCGACTTCTCGCCTCGTGGCAAGTCAAACGGTGAGGTCATGCGTTTCTGCCAGGCTTTCATGCGCGAGTTGTGGAACTACATAGGTCCCGACACTGACGTTCCCGCAGGCGACATTGGCGTGGGCGGTCGCGAGGTTGGCTACATGTTTGGTCAATACAAGGCCCTTACCCACAAGTTTGTCGGCATCCTCACCGGCAAGGGACAAGAGTTCGGCGGCTCACTCATCCGCCCGGAGGCAACGGGCTATGGCAACGTCTACTTCCTTGAGAACATGCTCAAGACCCGCGACATAGACCTCGCCGGCAAGACCGTGCTCGTGTCGGGCGCAGGAAACGTGGCACAGTACACCATCGAGAAACTCATCCAGCTTGGCGCGAAGCCTCTGACATGCTCCGACTCCGATGGTTTCGTTTACGACCCCGACGGTATTGACGCCGACAAGCTCGCCTACATCATGGAGTTGAAGAACATTGAGAGAGGCCGAATTAAGGAATATGCCGAGGAATATCCAAACGCCAAATACTTCCCTGGCGAACGTCCTTGGGGCATCAAGGCAGATATCGCCACACCTTGCGCCACACAAAACGAGATCAACGGTGAGGACGCGCAGAAGCTCATCGACAATGGAGTGATAGCCGTGAGCGAGGGAGCCAACATGCCTTCAACACCAGAGGCCGTGAAGATTTTCCAAGACAACAAGATTCTCTACTGCCCTGGAAAGGCAAGCAACGCCGGAGGCGTGGCAGTGTCGGGCCTGGAGATGAGCCAAAACTCTGAGAGGCTGCATTGGACTCGCGAGGAGGTTGACAACTATCTCCACCGCATCATGAACGACATCCACGAGAACTGCGTGAAATATGGCACCCAAGCCGACGGTTACATCAACTACGTCAAGGGAGCCAACGTCGCCGGATTCCTCAAGGTCGCCAAGGCCATCATGGCACAAGGCGTAGGCATGTAAGCTATACCTCCCTACATATCAATAAGGGGTGTGTCAACGTTTTGACACACCCCCTGTTGCGTTTTCCAACTTTCCATCAAAGCCCTAGGCATCTTAATCCATTGGCTTAATCATGCTTCCAAATATAATTGCACTTCATTTATCTCACCAAGCTATTCGCGTTCATATATTCAGCGCAAGCCTCAGCACATCTCTCGCCATCAACGCCAGCCGAGACTATGCCGCCAGCGTAGCCAGCGCCCTCGCCACAAGGGAAGAGACCCGCTATGCGAACATGCTGCAACGTTTCCCTGTCGCGAAGGATGCGGACGGGCGACGAGGTGCGGGTTTCCACGGCTATCATCACTGCCTCGTTGGTCAGGAAACCATGGGCACGCTTGCCAAAGGCCTTGAAGCCTTCTTGAAGTCGCTTAGATATAAACGAAGGGAGCCAAAAATGAAGAGGGCTGCTTATCAAGCCTGGCGCATAACTGCTCTTGGGCAAGTCGTAGCTCAGATGATTGTTGACGAAATCGACCATGCGTTGCGCGGGAGCCGTTTGCCGCATATTGCCTTGTTGCCAACACGTCTTCTCCAGCCTTTCCTGGAAGTCCATCACGTCAAGCACCCCTAGTTGCGGATTGTCGCTTTTGAGAGAAGGGGCATTTTCCACATCCTCCGGCCTAATCTCAACCACCATGCCGCTGTTTGACCACTGCGTGCCACGATTGCTTGGCGACATTCCGTTGACGACAATCTGCTCAGGCCCGGTGGCAGCAGGAATAACGAAGCCTCCTGGACACATACAGAACGAATATACGCCCCGTCCCTCGGCCTGAGTCACAAAAGAATATTCCGCAGCAGGCAAGTATTTACCTCGGCCATTCTTATTATGGTATTGTATGCGGTCAATGACTTGAGCGGGATGCTCCAAGCGTACGCCTACGGCAATGCCCTTGGCCTCCATGTCAACGTTGGCGCAAGCAAGGTATCTGTAAACATCTCTCGCACTATGGCCCGTGGCCAAGATGACAGGGCCACGAAACTCCAGTTCCTTTCCCGATACCAAGTCGACGGCCCTTACGCCAACCACCCTATCCTCGCCACATAATGAGCTGTCCATGACAAGACCTGTCATCTTTGTCTGGAAATGAACCTCACCACCGCTCTTTATTATCTGCAAGCGCATGTTCTCTATTACCCTCGGCAACTTGTCGGTGCCTATATGCGGATGGGCATCGGCAAGGATTGACGTTGAGGCTCCATGCTGGCAAAACACATTCAATATTTTCTCAGTGTTTCCGCGTTTATGACTCCGCGTATAGAGTTTTCCGTCACTGTAGGCACCCGCGCCACCTTCACCAAAGCAATAGTTGCTCTCGGGGTCAACCTTCTGTGTCTTGGTGATAAGCGCCATGTCTTTCTTCCGCTCCCTCACGTCCTTGCCTCTTTCTATAACAACAGGGCGGAAGCCAAGCTCTATCAGTTTCAGGGAAGCGAAAAGTCCACCAGGCCCCTCGCCCACCACTATCACTTCGGGGCTATCGCTAACACAAGGATATTCAGTGTGCTGATATTCATCGTCTTGAGGCGTTTCGTTAATGTAAACCCTAACCTTCAGATTAACAAAAACAGTGCGTTGGCGAGCATCTATGCTACGCTTTATCACACGCACGTGATTAAGAGTGCGCACGTCAAGTCCCTTTTCTTGCGAGAGCCACGCCTTGAGGTCTTGCTCAGACGAAGCCACCTGTGGTGATACCCTAAGTTGATATTCTTCTATCATTTATGCAAATCGTCTATTATTGTTCCAAAACAATATATCGTTATACTATTACATTTTAATTGCAAAATTAAACAAATCAAATCGATTTGCACTACATCTCGAACAATTTTATAGATTTCTTTGTCAAAAAGACAAAACATTATTACCTTTGCAAGCAAGTACAGCCATTAGCCCATACGTATCGGGAATGGCTGCGCAATAACAAACAAAACTCATTTAATCAATGAAAGTATTAAAATTTGGCGGAACATCAGTAGGTTCCGTGAAAAGCATTCTTAGTCTGAAACGTATCGTAGAGAAAGAAGCGCGCAAGCAACCCATTGTCGTTGTCGTCAGCGCGTTAGGCGGCATCACAGACATGCTCATCTCCACATCACATCTTGCGCAAGAGGGCAAGGCCGAATGGAAAGAACAGTTTGAGCAGATGGTAGACCGCCATCACAAGATGATTGACACTATCATTACCGATACCAACGACAGGGAGATGCTTTTCAACAAAGTAGACTCTCTATTCGAGCAGCTACACTCCATCTACTTTGGCGTTTACCTCATCCATGACCTCAGCAAGAAGACCCTTGATGCCATCGTGAGCTATGGCGAGCGACTGAGCTCCAACATAGTGTCCACACTTGTAAAGGGCTCACGCTGGATGGACTCACGCAATTTCATCAAGACCACGATATCACCAAACGGCAAGATAATACTCGACACCGACTTGACCAACCATCTCGTGAAGGAGGCTTTCTCCAGCTTGCCACGCGTGACCCTCATCCCTGGTTTCATCTCATCTGACAAGGACTCAGGCGAGACCACGAACCTCGGACGCGGAGGCTCCGACTATACAGCGGCGATAATCGCGGCTGACCTCGACGCGGAGATCCTTGAGATATGGACCGACGTGGACGGCTTCATGACAGCCGACCCAAGGGTAATCAAGACAGCCTATACCATAGACGAGTTGAGCTATGTGGAGGCAATGGAGCTATGCAACTTCGGAGCAAAGGTGGTGTATCCACCTACAATATATCCCGTGCGCATAAAAAACATCCCAATAAGGGTAAAGAACACTTTCAACCCCGAGGCGCCAGGTACCATAATCAAGGACAAGATCAACAACGACCATAAGCCCATCAAGGGCATTTCGAGCATCAAGAACACCTCGCTCATCACCGTGTCGGGACTTGCCATGGTTGGCGTAATTGGCGTGAACCGACGCATATTCACGGCACTTGCCGATAATGGCATCTCCGTGTTCATGGTGTCGCAAGCCTCTTCGGAGAACTCCACGTCAATAGGCGTTCGAGACGAGGACTCTGCCGAGGCGGCACGAGTGCTCAACAACGAATTTGCCGCAGAGATAGAAGACGGAGCGATGTACCCTATGCACGTGGAGAGCAAGCTCGCCACAGTGGCTATCGTGGGTGAGAACATGAAGCACGCGGCAGGCATCGCCGGAAAGCTCTTCGGTACACTTGGCAGAAGTGGCATTTCGGTAATAGCATGCGCTCAGGGCGCTTCCGAAACAAATATCTCATTCGTTGTGCAAGGAGCGGAACTGAGGAAGGCAATGAACGTTCTTCACGACTCATTCTTCCTTTCTGAATACAAAGTGCTCAACCTCTTCATCTGCGGCATAGGAACCGTTGGCGGAAAGCTCATCGAACAGATTCGCTCTCAATACGAGAACCTTAAAGAGCACTCGCGGTTGAAGTTGAACGTCGTTGGCGTGGCAAGCTCGCACAATGCCATATACTCGCGCGACGGCATAGACCTCGCCAATTACAAGGAGCAGCTCATGGCATCAGAGCCAAGCAATCCAGACAAGTTGCGCGACACCATCCTATCAATGAACATTTTCAACGCAGTGTTTGTAGACTGTACCGCGTCGAAAGAAATAGCCGCGCTCTACCAGTGCTTGCTCGACCACAACGTCAGCATTGTAGCAGCCAACAAGATAGCCGCCAGCTCAAGCTACGATGACTATACCCGATTGAAAGAGACGGCACTGAGAAGAGGCATCAAGTTCCTCTTCGAGACCAACGTGGGAGCTGGACTGCCCATCATCGGCACCATCAACGACTTGCGCAACTCAGGTGACCGCATACTCAAGATTGAGGCCGTGTTGAGCGGAACCCTCAACTATATCTTCAACAAGATCTCAGCCCAATGTCCTTTCTCCGAGACTGTAAAGCACGCCAAGGAAGAAGGCTATTCAGAGCCAGACCCACGCATTGACCTTAGCGGAACAGACGTGGTGCGCAAAATCGTAATCTTGGCTCGTGAGGCCGGCTATCGCGTTGAACAAGACGACGTAGACAAGCACCTCTTCGTGCCAGACCACTTCTTCACTGGCTCGTTGGATGACTTCTGGAAGCATCTGCCAGAGCTGAACGCCGACTTCGAGGAGAAACGCAAGAAACTGGAAGCGGAAGGCAAGCGTTGGCGTTTCATCGCGACAATGGACCATGGGAAAGTGAGCGTGGCCTTGAGAGACGTGACACAAGACAGCCCCTTCTACAACCTGGAGGGCAGCAACAACATAATTCTCCTCACCACAGAACGATACAAGGAATATCCCATGCTCATACAAGGCTATGGAGCTGGGGCAAGCGTTACGGCGGCTGGAGTGTTCGCCAACATCATCAGCATAGCAAACGTATAAAATCAGGATAGCTATGAAACACATCATAATATTAGGCGACGGCATGGCTGACCACCCTGTAAGCCGCCTTGGCGGCAAGACATTGTTGCAATTTGCCGACACTCCTTATATGGACATGTTGGCGCGAAAAGGCCGCACTGGAAGACTGATGACAATCCCTGACGGATTCCTGCCAGGATCAGAGGTAGCCAACAGCACCATTCTCGGCTACGACCAGAACAAGGTGTATGAAGGCCGCGGGCCATTGGAAGCCGCAAGCATCGGCTACGACATGGAGCCAGAGGATCTCGCGCTCAGGTTGAACATGATATGTGTGAACGACGGGAAAATCATCACACACAACGGCGGCAACCTTTCAACAGAGAACGGTGCGGTGCTCATGCAATATCTAAACGACAAGCTTGGCAACGAAGACATCAAGTTCATACCAGGCATACAATACCGCCACCTGCTCATAGTGAAACGAGCCAGCAAGCACATTGTTTGCGCTCCACCCCACGACCATCCTGGTGAGGAATGGCAACCGTTGCTCATAAAACCTGAAAAGGGATGGGAAGACAAGCACGAGCCCATAATGGACTTTGACGGAAAGCCGACAGGCCAATCGCGCTTGAGCGCACAAGAGACTGCCGACCTTCTCAACAATCTCATTATCAAGAGCAAGGAATTGCTTGAAGCTCATCCATACAACAAGGCCAAGAATGAGAAGGGCGAACGCATGGCTAACCTGATATGGCCATGGGGAGGCGGTTACCGTCCTTCGATGAAAACACTTACGGAAAAATATTCGCAGATAAAAAGCGGCACTTGCATATCAGCCGTTGACCTAATAAAGGGCATAGGCAAATACGCAGGACTCGACGTTGTGAGCGTGCCACGTGCCACAGGACTCGCGAATACCAATTACGAAGGGAAAGTGGCTGCTGCAATTACAGCACTATACAACCAAGACTTTGTATTCGTACACTTCGAGGCTAGTGACGAGGCTGGACATGACGGCAACCTTGAGTTAAAGCTCAAGACGATAGAGAACCTCGACCACAGAGTGGTGGAGCCTATCTACAACGAGGTGAAACAATGGGATGAGCCTGTGGCAATAGCCGTAATGCCAGACCACCCTACCCCCGTGGAAGTGAGGACGCACGTGAAAGAGCCTGTGCCTTTCCTCGTATGGTATCCAGGAATACAGCCCGACAGCGTACAGGCCTACGATGAAGTAGCGTGCGTAAACGGCGATTTCGGCATGCTAAACCTCACGGAGTTCATGGATAAATTCATGGAAATATAAACAACTAAACAAGACAGAACCATCATGAAATATTATAGCACGAACCATCAAGCTCCAACGACCACACTTCGCGAGGCCGTCGAGAAAGGCCTTGCCCCAGACCGTGGGCTGTACATGCCTGAGCAAATAAAGAAATTGCCCAAGTCGTTCTTTGACAATATAGACACCCTTTCGTTTCAAGAGATAGCCTTTGAAGTGGCAAAGGCTTTCTTTGGAGACGACGTAGACGAGGCATCCTTGAAGCAAATCGTTTACGACACTCTCGCGTTTGACACGCCAGTGGTGAAAGTAGACAACAACATTTACGCGTTGGAGCTTTTCCATGGTCCAACACTCGCATTCAAGGACGTGGGCGCGCGATTCATGGCGCGCCTCCTGCAATACTTCATCCGCAAGGACCGAGAGAAGACAAACGACAACCGCATAGTGAACGTTCTCGTGGCGACAAGTGGCGACACGGGATCGGCAGTGGCAAACGGTTTTCTTGGCGTTGACGGCATACACGTCTACGTGCTTTACCCCAAGGGGAAGGTGAGCAAAATCCAGGAAAGCCAATTCACCACATTAGGCCAGAACATAACGGCCTTGGAGATAGACGGTGTTTTCGATGATTGCCAAGCACTCGTAAAGAATGCCTTCATGGACAAGGAGCTTACCTCTCACATGATTCTCACCTCTGCCAACAGCATCAACGTGGCGCGCTTCTTGCCACAGGCATTCTATTATTTCAATGCCTACGCCAAATTGAAACGCGACGGCGTGATCGGCAAAGACGAAACCAAACTGACATTTTGCGTGCCATCGGGCAATTTCGGCAACATCACTGCAGGCCTCTTCGCATGGAAAATGGGACTGCCTGTGAGCCATTTCATCGCAGCAAACAACGCCAACGATGTATTCTTCAACTATCTGCAAACAGGAGTGTACACCCCAATGGCAAGCAAGCAAACACTTGCCAACGCCATGGACGTAGGCGCGCCAAGCAACTTCGCACGCATCTTGGATCTATACAACGACGGCAAGGCATGTCACCTTGACAATGGCAAGGAGGTGGAAGCCGTATTGCCTGCAATTAAAAAAGATGTCAGTGGAGCGACTTACGCGGACGACAAGATTCGCGAGACCATGAAGCAATGCTATAGCCAAACGGGCTATGTGCTTGACCCTCATGGAGCTTGTGGATACCAAGCCTTAAAGGAACAATTGGGTGGCAACGAGGCTGGCGTGTTTCTTGAGACGGCACATCCGGCAAAGTTCAAGGAAAAAGTCGATAGCATACTGAATACCGATATTGCCATACCCGAACGCTTACAGGCGTTCATGAGAGGCAAGAAACAAAGCATCGAGATGCCCAACGACTTTAACGTTTTCAAGAAATTCCTGCTTGACCAATAGATGAA
>CAVKWN010000033.1:0-21683 GCA_963660075.1 Lachnospiraceae bacterium | reverse complement strand
TTATTTTCCATTCCAAACTACACGGAAGGAAACGAGAATAGCCTTGTCAACCTTTTGACAAAAAAAGACGAAGACGACAAACAAAAGCTCAGTATCGCCCTCGATGGCGTACAAGACCCAGGAAACCTTGGCACCATAATACGCATAGCCGACTGGTTTGGCATATCAGACATCATCTGCTCAAACGATACCGTTGACGCATTCAGCCCCAAAGTAGTACAAGCCACTATGGGAAGCATAGTAAGAGTGCGCGTTCATTATAGAGACTTGGAAAATCTTATAAAGGCATTACCCGAAGGATTCCCAGTTTATGGAACGTTTCTCGATGGTTGCGATTTGTATGAAAAGCCATTGTCGGTTGGCGGAATCATCATAATGGGTAACGAAGGCAAGGGCATTTCGCAACCGGTGAAATCGCTTGTCAATCACCGGTTGCTCATTCCCAATTATCCCAAAGGAAGGGACACTGCAGACAGCCTTAACGTCGCAATTGCCACGGCAATAACCTGCGCGGAGTTCAGACGGAGAATTTGAACCACAAAGGGTTGGGCACAACACTAACCCAATCCAATTCTATCCTTTACCTTATGCTCTACCAACATTGGCAGGGCATGAGACGCACGCCATACCCCGACAAATACACGCTTTTCTTAATGGATTAAGAATTAATTGGGCACTAGATTTCCATCTCGTAATGGCCAGCAGCCTCTACAGCATCTTTCATCTGTTGAGCGTTAACCACTTTGTCGTCAAAATCCACATTCACACAATGGTCAGAAAGACTAACTTCAACTGCATTAACACCACAAAGATCTTTCAAGGCGCTTTGAACATGAGACTTACAATGCTCACATTTCATACCATTCACTACAAAAGTTTTATTCATTTGCTATCTATTAAAATGTATATTTTATACTTTGAAGACTTTTCCTTCAGACGCAAGGACGGAATGAGGAAAAACTTCCTTCGCCTCATTTAATATAGTGACCTCATTGTCGTATCGGGCGCTAAAATGTCCAAGAAGCAGCTTGCCTACATTACCGTCGCGCGCCACGGTAGCGGCTTGTTGGGAAGTGGAATGATAATAGAGTTTAGCACGATTGGCACACGAACTGTCGTAAGTGGAATCGTGGTACAACAAATTCACATCCTTAACAACCTCGTGGAGATTTGGCATATAACGTGTATCGCAACAATAAGCATAAGCTCGTGGAGGATCAGCAGGCATAGTAAGCCTACCATTTGGAATCACAATACCATCATCTGTTGTCCAATCCGCCCCAGCCTTAATATTATTTATTTGGCTTATAGGAATGTTAAAACACTCTATCATGTCACGGCGTATGTGTGGCAACGTTGGGCGCTCACGAAACAAAAAACCACAACAAGGAACACGATGGTCAAGCGGAATGCTCTCAACTACAAGGCTTCTATCTTCGTATATGACCATATGACTAGTAGTATCAACAGCGTGAAACTCAACTTCATACTCAAGTCCATTACAGAAAAGCTTCATCTGTGCGTCGAGCATAGGCTTCAATGGCTCTGGAGCATATATCTTCAAAGGTGCCGTACGGCCAAGCATACCAAAAGTTGAAATCAAGCCAATGAGGCCAAAACAATGGTCACCATGGAGATGAGATATGAAAATAGCTTGAATCTTTGTGAAACCTATGCGCGATCGACGGAGCTGTATCTGCGTCCCCTCGCCACAGTCAATCATAAAAAACTTTCCACGAATCTCAACAACCTGTGATGAAGCAAAATGCTTCAATGTGGGCAATGCACTCCCACAACCCAAGATATGAATATTGAATGGTTCCAACGGTACAACTATTCTAAAGATATAAGAAACTCCTCTTATTCCACTCTCTTATATACAAAGATTCCGACTTTGTTCTCCAAATAAAGAGAATCGCTGCCGAGCTCGTCTATATCAAATGTGTCACGATTGAGCAAAAGCTTACCATTCAGGATTTTCCATGTCGTCCATGGGTTTTTCTCGGCTTCAACATTCGTCTTCACCTCTCCTCCCTCAAGAATCTCAAAATTCTTATCAATACTTGTCCATTTGCCTTGAAGTGTCGTGAGGTTAATAACTTTTCGAGCGCATTTTTCTCCGTCTACAAGTTGACCTTCAACAACGGCAAGACGGTCGCCAGCCAACAATCCTCCAACAACTGTTTTATTACCTTCAGCGGCATCGGGCAAGGCAAAGGCAAGAGTGTCACCACCATCCGTGACCAACTGCAGGGAATGCATCATCGTGCCGTCTCCACAAACCCCATAAATAGTAGAGTCTTCGGTAACGGTTTGCTCTGACGGTCCCACTTCTTTATTATTATTTGCTTGTGGCTTCTTGTGGCATGCAGAAACCAAAAACATCAACGTAAATAATGTCAAGCCCAAACAAAACCTTTTCATACCATAACGATGATTAATGTTCATTTTTCTTTGCCTCATTCCAATATTTATCCATTTCATCGAGGGTTAGATCCTTGATATTCTTCCCCTCTTCCTTGGCTTTCTCCTCAACATAAGTAAATCTGGAAATAAATTTCTTATTGGCACGCTCAAGCGCGTTATCAGGGTTTAGATGATATAAACGCGCGGCATTAATTACGCTAAATATGAAATCACCTAATTCTGTAGTAGAGCGTTCCATATCTCCTTTTTCAAGTTCCTTTTCCAACTCGCCAAGTTCTTCACGCACTTTCGCCCAAACATCACCAGGCTCTTTCCAATCAAACCCGACGTTTCGCGCTTTATCTTGTATGCGATAAGCCTTTATGACCGACGGCAACGCATCTGGCACACCGCTCAGCACCGTCTTGTTCCCATCACGCTCCATCTGCTTGCGTTGTTCCCAAGACGATTCTACCTCTGAAGATGTTTTTACCGTATGACAAGAAGACGCTTTTGCCGGGGAATTAACCTTTTTATAGTTGACATGACCGTCAGCGTCAATTTCCATATTGCCGTTGCTAACAGTCCACCCACGCCAATTTATGAAGTCATGGCGAAACATCAATTTGTCAGCCTGATGGTTACAAACATCGGCTATGTCGAACTCTCCCGTCTCGGAACCTATCACAGAATAAAGTATGACATGCTCCATGACATCACCTAGTTCTTTGCAAATCTCCGAGCGGCTATCTTTCATAAGAGCGTCACAAAGTTCAAACGTTTCTTCTATTGTGTTAGGTCTCAAACTCTCAAAAGTTTGTGCCCTATCCCATGGACAATCATGGCGCAACCGTTCTTGCACATCGAGCAAGCGCTCAAAAGCCTTCAGTTTATCCTCTTTGGTATGCATAGCTAAGGTTATTTTCTTGCAAAGTTAATGGTTTTTGTTTGAAAATTCGTAATTTTGCACCGACAATATTCAGACAACAAAATTTATTAAGAGATACATGGAATTGGCAAGTAAGTACGACCCGAATCAAGTAGAGTCGAAATGGTACCAGTATTGGCTTGACAACAAGCTGTTTTCTTCCCACCCCGATGGCCGCGAGCCATATACGGTGGTAATCCCCCCACCAAATGTCACAGGTGTGCTCCACATGGGACACATGCTCAACAATACGATTCAAGACATTCTTGTACGCAGGGCACGCATGGAAGGGAAAAACGCATGCTGGGTACCTGGCACAGACCACGCATCAATAGCCACAGAAGCAAAAGTCGTTGGTAAACTTGCCGAGCAAGGAATCAACAAAACAAATCTTACACGCGAGCAATTTCTTGAGCACGCTTGGGATTGGACACGCGAACATGGCGGAATCATCTTAAAGCAACTTCGCAAACTTGGGTGTTCATGCGACTGGGACCGCACTTCATTCACCATGGATGAAACACGTTCAAAAAGTGTCATCCACGTTTTTGTAGACCTTTATCGTAAAGGCCTTATTTATCGAGGCGTGCGCATGGTCAATTGGGATCCTAAAGCAAAAACAGCCCTTTCTGACGAGGAGGTCGTATACAAGGATGAGCATTCAAAGCTCTTTTACTTGAAATACTATGTGTCCAAAGAGGATTATGCTAAGGTAGAACGCAAAGCAGAAGGCAATGTTATACACCAAGATGCAAATGGATATTATGCCGTGGTAGCAACAACACGTCCAGAGACTATCATGGGAGACTCCGCAATGTGCATTAATCCCGAGGACGTGAAAAACACATGGCTGAAAGGTCTTCACGTCATCGTTCCATTGGTCAATCGCGTGATTCCTGTCATCGAAGACTCTTACGTTGACATACAGTTTGGTACTGGTTGCTTGAAAGTTACACCCGCGCATGACATTAACGACCACATGCTTGGGCTGAAGCACCACTTGGAGACCATTGACATATTCAATGACGATGGCACTATCTCCGAAGCTGCCGGTTTGTACGTTGGGAAAGACAGAATGGATGTGCGCAAGGAAATCTCCATCGACCTCGAAAAAGCCGCCCTTATGGAGAAAGTCGAGGACTACGACAACAAGGTTGGATTCTCGGAGCGCACCAACGTACCTATTGAGCCAAAGCTCTCAACACAGTGGTTCTTGAAGATGAAGCACTTCGCCGACATCGCCCTGCCTCCAGTGATGAATGACGAGGTTGAGTTCTTCCCCAAGAAATATAAGAACACTTATAAATATTGGCTTGAGAACATCAAGGACTGGTGCATAAGCCGCCAACTTTGGTGGGGGCACCGCATTCCCGCCTTCTATTTCACGACAGCCGATGGCAAACGTGATTTTGTGGTGGCAGAAACAGCGGAAGAGGCTTTGAATGAGGCTCAAAAGAAGAACCCGTCATTAACAATCGAAGGACTTGAGCAGGAGAGCGACTGTCTTGACACGTGGTTCTCAAGTTGGTTGTGGCCAATTTCACTCTTCAACGGAATACTTGACCCAAACAATAAGGAAATAAACTATTATTATCCGACAAGTGACCTTGTTACTGGGCCTGACATTATCTTCTTCTGGGTAGCACGCATGATCATGGCTGGCTATGAATACAGGGGCAAGATGCCGTTCCGTCATGTCTATTTCACCGGTATAGTTAGAGACAAACTTGGTCGCAAGATGTCAAAGAGCCTCGGCAATTCCCCTGACCCCATCATGCTCATGGATAAGTACGGAGCCGATGGCGTGCGAATGGGAATGATGTTGTCTGCGCCAGCTGGCAATGATATTCTCTTCGACGAGAGCTTGTGCGAGCAAGGACGCAACTTCAACAATAAGATATGGAATGCCTTCCGCCTTGTAAAGGGATGGGAGACATCCGACATTGAGCAACCAGAGAACTGTCGTATAGCCGTGGCATGGTTTGAGGCTAAACTCAAGGAAGTGAACGCCATCATGAACGAGCAGTTCAAGACTTATCGCATATCTGAAGCGTTGATGACCGTTTATCGCCTGTTCTGGGATGAGTTTTCCGCTTGGTACCTTGAGCTCGTCAAGCCTGCATACATCGATGGCAAGCAACAACCCATTGACAAGGCAACGATGGCTGCAACATTGCGTTTCTTTGAAACTTTGATGCAGATGCTACACCCATTCATGCCATTCATCACTGAGGAATTGTGGCAACACATCACTGACCGCAAGTCTGGAGAGAGCATAATGGTCTCTACGCTGAAAATAGCAGATTCCCAAGCTGACGATAACAAGCTGTGTGCTGACATGGAAGTAATAAAGCAGATTGTCGCAAGCGTAAGAGCCATCCGCAACGATAAGAATATTGCTCCCAAGAAGGAACTTGAGCTTCAAGCCATTGGAGAAAACCATTACGAAGCTTACAATAGTATCATCATAAAGATGGCAAACCTCAAGCTTCTTGTAGCAGTTGCCAACAAGACAGCTGACGCATCTTCGTTTATGGTTGGCACCGATGAATTCGCAGTACCTATTGGCGACCTGATTGACATAGACGCTGAAATTGAGAAACAAGAGAAGGAGCTTCAGCACCTCAAAGGTTTCCTGACAGGCGTTCAAAAGAAACTCTCCAATGCCAACTTTGTCTCCCACGCTCCAGAAGCTGTAGTAGAGAAGGAGAAAAAGAAGCAAAGCGACGCACAGGAGAAGATTGCCAATATCGAAGAAAGTCTCAAGGCACTTAAGGCCAAAAAGTAATTAAAACGGGTGCACATGCATCCGTTATATTCTTATGAAGAAACGTATACTGTATTTTCTTGTCTTGCTTGTAGTTGCATTATCCGCCTCGTCCTGCACAGAGGAGGGCTTTGATACGGATAGCATCAACAAGCAGACAATACTTGTGTTTATGCCATGGACTGGAACTACTAGTGGCAATCAAGGTCTATACCCATACTTCAAGCAAAACCTTGACAGTATAGAAAGTGCCATCGTAAAAGCAGGACAAATGAACGGAAGAGCTTTGATTTTCTTGAGCTCGTCTGCAGACAAGTCTACACTTTACGAGATAACACTTGTAAACAAGAAGATACAGCATACGCCAATCAAAGAATATTCCGGGAATTCATACACCACAGCTGAGGGCATCACCCAACTTCTAAACGATGTACAGAGCAATGCATCGGCACTTAACTATGCAATGGTGATAAGCAGTCATGGCATGGGATGGACATTCAAAGACGACTGGACAAACTATCCATATTCTGCTAAACCAAGACGCAACGTTCATGGGTTCAACAATGGTAAAAACAACCATGTTCTTTACTATCCAACCAGATTTTACGGAAGTGTAGATGACATTGACAATTATGGTACAGACATAGAATCTTTGGAAACTGGCATAAAAAACGCTGGCTTAAAAATGCAATTTATCCTTTTTGATGATTGCTATATGGCGAATGTTGAAACAGCATATCAGCTAAAGGATGTCACAAATTTCCTTATTGGCTCCACCTCGGAAGTTATGGCTGAAGGTATGCCCTACCAGACCATGTGGACTGCCCTCGCGTCAGCCACACCAACTTATGCTACAGTAACTGATGCATTCTATAAATACTACTCCAGCTACATAGTACCATGTGGTACGCTCTCAATCATAGATTGTAGGCAAATGGACAAACTTGCAGAACAGATGAAACTCATCAACTCCAAGTTTAAATTTGACAGCAACAAGCTTGATAGCATTCAATTGTCAGATGGATTCAGTAAGAGCATCTTCTATGACATGAAAGACTATGTTGATTCTCTGTGTACAGATAAAGATTTACTGAATGATTTCAACTCAGCTTTCAAACAAGCGATTAAGAGTACCGTTAACACTGACTCTATTTATTCAGCCATAAATCCTTTAGAAGGAGGACAATTTATAAAACTGAAGAGGTATTCAGGCATCACAATATCTGACCCAAGCATCAACAGCGTAGCTTTGAAAGGGAAAGAGAAAACTGCTTGGTGGAAAGCCACTCATTAACTTCTCACGAAAAGAACAGTGTTAACCATACAAAATCCGTAATGTCAACTTTCAAACTTTGGCGTTACGGTTTTTTTGTTGCTGATATTCTTTAACACGTTGCTAACACGACTTGCCATCTTCTATGCCCATTTCGTTCTCTAGACATTCTCTACAAACACCTTTATAATAAAGTTGTGCCTCATCTATAATATTGCCATCACACATTACAGCCCTTTTAAATTTCGGAGCTTTTTCGTTCATAAGGTCAAATACATTACCACATTTCCGACATAAGAAATGAACATGAGGATGAATGTCCCCATCATAGCATACATGATGATCATCTATTGTTATCATCTGCGCCGCGCCATTCTCCGAGAAAAGACGCAAGGTGTTATAGACTGTAGTCCTGCTTAACGTTGGCACTTCTGCCACCACACCTTGGTAAACATCCTCAACTGTTGGATGCGTACGATGGGTAAGCAAGAAGGACATTATGGCAAGTCTTTGGGTTGATGGTCGCAAGCCACTATCTACAAGACGATTATAAGCTGGATTGTTCATAATTTTCCTAGTCAGCAAGAATATAACAAACTGTAAAATTTGTTTTATATGTTTGCAAAGTTACTTAAATTAGTTTGATTTACAAAAGAAAAGTTGGAAGTCTTACAATTTATTGTAAGACAACCAACTTAAAAATGTAAAACTAAATAACTTTGACACTTTATGCAAGAACCTCTTTCACAAGCTCTTCTTGGCTAACAAGCTTCTGCTCGCCCGTTGCCATATTTTTCAAAGTTACCTTACCCTGTGCTATCTCATCATCTCCAGCCAAAGCCACGAATGCTATGCCCTTAGCATTGGCATATCCCATTTGCTTCTTCATTTTTGCCTTGTCCGGGAAAATTTCCGTACGTATGCCAGCCTTGCGTGCCATTGATGCAATTGGGAGGCAATACAAAGTCTCCTTTTCACCAAAGTTGATGAAAAGCAGTTGAGTTGCCGTTGTCGCCTCCTTTGGATAAAGGTCTAGCGCATTGAGCACGTCATATATGCGGTCAGCACCAAAACTGATACCCACGCCAGACAGTCCTGACATTCCAAAAATACCCGTCAGGTTATCGTAGCGACCACCGCCTGTGATACTGCCCATAGGTGTGTCGAGAGCTTTAACCTCAAATATCGCACCAGTATAGTAGTTCAATCCGCGAGCAAGCGTAAGATTGAAATTAACCGCATTCTTTAATCCAACGGTTTTAAGCGTGTCAAGGATAAACCTTGACTCCTCCACACCCTTAAGACCTACCTCTGAAGACTTCAGGAAATCCTCCATAATGGCAAGCTTCTCATCGTTAGATCCCTCAAGCTTTATTACTGGTTGCAATTTAGCTATCGCCTCCTCAGGCAGACCATCGTTGCGCAATTCCTCATTGACATTGTCAATCCCGATTTTGTCAAGCTTGTCAATGGCAACAGTTATGTCCACTATCTTGTCTGCCTCGCCTATGACCTCCGCAATACCCGAAAGAATCTTTCGGTTATTGATCATTATCTCGACACGAATACCAAATTTCGAGAACACAGTGTCAACAATTTGCATAAGCTCCACCTCATTAAGAAGTGAATTACTGCCAACCACATCGGCATCACACTGATAGAACTCACGATAACGTCCTTTCTGTGGCCTGTCGGCACGCCACACTGGTTGAATTTGATAACGCTTGAATGGCAATTGCAATTCCTCGCGGTGCATCACCACATAACGAGCAAAAGGCACAGTCAAGTCGTATCGCAATCCCTTCTCGCAAAGCATGGTCTGAAGTTTGAGCACATTGCGTTCTTGCAGGTCGCTGTCACTGATGCCCTTCAAGTAATCACCAGAATTCAAGACCTTGAAAAGGAGCTTGTCACCTTCGTCACCATACTTACCCAAAAGAGTATGAAGAGTCTCCATGGCAGGAGTCTCTATCTGTTGGAAGCCATAGAGGGCATACACCTCTTTGATGGTGTTGAAGATATAGTTTCTTTTTGCCATCTCCTCGGGGCCGAAGTCACGGGTACCCTTGGGAATGGACGGTTTATTTGAACCCATATTTGTCGTAAGTTAAGATATCAAAGTATGATGGTTTGGTCACGATCCGGACCGATTGAGATAATGCCAATTTTCGTCTCCAGCTCGTCCTCAAGGAACTTGACGTAATCATTAAACTCCTGTGGGAACTGATCTGGCGAGGTGAATTTCGTCATATCCGTCTTCCATCCTTTCAGTTCCTTGTAGATCGGCTCTACATTATCAATCTCGTAGGGGAAATCGCGTGTCTCTGTGCCATCGGGCAAACGGTAAGCGACACAAGCCTTAATGGTATCGAAACTGTCGAGCACGTCGCTCTTCATCATGATGAGCTCTGTTACTCCGTCTACCATTATGCTGTAACGCAACTGCACAAGGTCAATCCAGCCACAACGACGCTCACGTCCAGTCACAGCGCCATACTCGTGACCGAGATCACGGATGGTGTTTCCAGTCTCGTCAAAGAGTTCTGTCGGGAATGGTCCAGCACCGACACGAGTGCAATAAGCCTTCATTATGCCATAGACATTCCCTATCTTGTTTGGCCCAATTCCCAAGCCCGTGCAAGCACCAGCGCAGATGGTATTGCTTGAAGTAACAAACGGATAACTGCCAAAGTCAACATCGAGCATTGTTCCTTGAGCACCTTCACAAAGAATGGTCTTGCCAGAGCGCAACAACTTGTTTATCTCAATCTCGCTGTCCACGATGGGGAATCTGCGAAGGTACTCAACACCTTCCAACCACTTCTTCTCCGTGTCCTCAAATCCCTCAAAGTCTGTCCATCCAAGTGACTTGAGCATATTAAGGTGGCGTTGCTTGTGAGCCTCGTATTTAGCCTCGAAGTTATCAAGAATATCACCGACACGCAGACCGTTACGACTTACCTTGTCAGTATAAGTAGGACCAATGCCCTTACCTGTCGTGCCAACCTTGTTCTTGCCCTTTGCAGCTTCCAACGCACGATCGAGAATACGGTGAGTAGGCATAATCAAATGTGCCTTCTTGGAAATACGCAGACGTGTGTGAAGCTCGTGGCCACTCTTTTCAAGGTCTTTAGCCTCATCCATGAACAGGTCTGGAGCCAATACCACACCGTTACCGATAAAGTTGACCTTCCCTCCTTGGAAAATACCCGATGGAATACTGCGGAGCACATATTTCTGTCCTTCAAATTCCAGTGTGTGACCTGCGTTTGGACCGCCTTGGAAGCGTGCCACAACGTCATATTTTGGGGTAAGGACGTCTACCACTTTGCCTTTGCCCTCGTCGCCCCACTGCAGACCCAGTAGGACATCAATCTTTCCGTTTTCCATATTTTCAAAGATTTTTAATATACTCTTGGTCCAAAGATTCCCGTCCCTACCCTAACCATTGTGGAATGGCACCGGACGGCTATCCTGTAATCATGGCTCATGCCCCACGAGCGTTCCTTAAACCATGGGGCGTCAGCGAAGTAATCTCGTTTAATCTCGTTAAAGAACTCCCATGCCAAATTCATCTCCTTACGTATCTGGACTTCATCCGGCACATTGCTTGCCATCATCATGACACCGCAGATGCGGACATTATGCCATTCTTTCCATTCTTGTGATTTCAACATCTCACGACATCCATCGAGCGTGAAGCCATATTTGGTTTCCTCCTCAGCGATATGAAGTTCCAAGAGAATGTCAATGACACGATTGTTCTTGGCTGCTTGCTTGTTAATCTCCTTCATGAGCTTGATGGAGTCAACAGCCTCAATCATGGATATATACGGGGCTATGTATTTAACCTTGTTCGTCTGCAGATGCCCTATGAAATGCCATTCAATGTCTTTAGGCAACTGCTCAACCTTATCCTTCAACTCCTGTTCGTGGCTTTCGCCAAAAACACGTTGACGGGCATTGTAAGCAGCCTCTATATATTCCTTTGGATGGTACTTACTAATAGCTACGAGCCTGACACCTTCTGGCAAGCAAGCCCGCACCGCATTCAAGTTGTCTACTATTTCAACGTCTTTCATGCTTCTTCCTTTTGAGCGGCATCCTCAGGCTTTTTGTGGCTTTCAGGATTGGAGTCATGCTCAAAGACATCCATTATTTGAGTCTCTGCAACACTTGCCATCTCATAGTCTATCATCGTAGAGCCCATCACTTCGCTGATGTTTTTCACCGCGCCTGGCAATGAGGCAGACTGAACCAGATAAGTCACGGCAGAGCGTTTCTCTTTTTGCGATTTCTCGTCGATGGTTATAAACATCAGTTTCGCCTTGTACCATTTATCATCCTTGTCCATGTCGGAAAAGAAAATCTCATGGTAAGCCGCAGGCTTAATGTCCGTTATCTTATAGTCGCCAGAGATAAACACCTTCATTTCCTCAATGATGGCTCCCTCTGCCTCGGTAAAGCTCAGCGCGTCGACCACATAATGTTCGGTGACATTTTTCTGCGTGCCGTCCTCCTGCGTCTTGGCATAGCGAATCTTAATCTCAAACCAATCTGATGTACGTGATCTCATGTTATGTTGCGTTTATTGTTTTATTTTGTTCATTATCA
This sequence comes from Lachnospiraceae bacterium, assembly GCA_963660075.1. Taxonomy (GTDB): domain Bacteria; phylum Bacteroidota; class Bacteroidia; order Bacteroidales; family Bacteroidaceae; genus Prevotella. The sequence goes on along the minus strand of CAVKWN010000033.1, from coordinate 9,695 downwards.
TTATCCGGAGTCTTGCGCCATTCAACTTTTCTTGACTATGGTCACACCCCGGAAGAGGTTGTCGAGTGCCGCGTATGTGTAAGCAGCGCGGTCGTGGACGGTCAAGTCGTGCCCCATTCGCTTCCGTAAATCCATCAGTTTTGACACGGCATCGGTATAGTTGTCTGGAGTTATGCGCATGCTCATGCGGTCAGCCATGCCATTGTCGAAGCCAAAATAGCGCGTCAGCATATCGGCAAACTGTCGCCGTTGCAGATCGGAGATGTGCTCCAACTGAGCCGCCGCTCCATTTTTGGGTCGATAAATATGAAACACCAGGTCATCGGGCTCGCCACCACGCTGACCATGATCATAGCGTTTCTCGTAGTCGAAATAACAATCGCAAAAGCCGTTCTCGGCAAGTTCGCGGAGCTCTGTCTTGGCGGGTTCAAGCACTCGACGGCAGAAATCGCTGAACTTGGTGTACATGTTCTCCAAACGGAGCATCTTACGAAACTCGAAAGTGTTGACTACCCATGTGCCTTTGTCAATCCAACTTTTTATGAACATGTACACACGTTGGGAGTAACGGTTATGGCACGAGAAAACTATTTGCTTCCCGAGGGTTGAATAGCCAAGGCGCAGGGAGAGCAACCGTTCTGCCACCTGACGGTCTATTTTAAGTAATGTGTATTTCTCGTATATTCCCGCACCTTCAGGAATATAAACGTCGCAAAGGTTTGTCACCTTGAGATACCTCCTGCCATCCACGGTCTTATAGGGTATTTCCACAGGGACCGTGGCCAAGAGCTTCAAGCTGTCACGAAGTTGGGGATAATGATTGGGGTCAACACCTAGACTTTTAAAAAACAGCTTTATCTCCAACCTGCCGTCAGGGTCAAGCTCTGTCGGGAAAAGAGATGGCTCAAGGGTCTTCATGTCGAGCATCTCGCGGAGTTTCTGCTGCATCTTCTCAACAACGCTCACGAGTATCCTTATCTGTATAAGCGAATAGTCGTGCCGCATCATTGTCACGGCTATGGGTTGCAACAACCATGTCTCATTTTCCAATGGGATTAAGTCTGTGGGAATGTTGCGCTTGACGTCGCGCTTCTTTCCCTTTCCGTACTCCCTCCTGCCTGTTTTTTTCTTGGTGGAGGAAGCCTTCCTTGTTGCTGCTGCCACTGCCATCTTGTGTTATTGGTGCATTGTCTTGTTACTATTGCAAAGTTACGAAGAATGTTTGGAATATGCAAGTGTTTATTTCTTGGCAAAATATTTTTTAGCACTTTCAAAAGTCATTCCAAAAGCCATCGCCGAAGTCAAGGCACCCTTGGACATAACGTTGACGCAGTCCAGTTGCGTCAAAAGGGTTACTTACAGACAGCCCAACAAGCCTCACTGGGCGTGTCGCAGAGAATTCCACCTTTTGCAGCAACAACTTGGCAAGCGCCAGGATGTCGTTTTTCGCCAACAAGACTTTATCTGCCGTGGCACACCGGCTCACCGCCGTGAAATCGGCATACTTTATTTTTAGCGTAAGGGTCTTTCCTTTAAAACCAGCCTTGTCGAGACGCCCCACGAGTTCAATGACAAGATGGTAAAGTTCTATGAGCATCTGCGATCGCATCGTTATGTCTGTCTCCATTGTCTTTTCGCAGCCAACAGACTTGCGCAAGCTCGACGCCACGACAGGACGGTTGTCCAAGCCTCGGGCAAAGTTATAGTAAACCTCGCCCACCTTCCCAAACACGTCTTTTAAATGGCTGAGCGAAACCGCACGAAGGTCTGCTCCCGTGAATATGCCCATCTTATGCATTCTCACACTCGTCTTGGCCCCAACACCCCAAAATTTCTCTATTGGCAAATGGGCTATGAAGTCAGGAGCATCATCAAGTGTAACCTCAAACTGTCCGTCAGGCTTGTTGTAGTCGCTTGCTATTTTCGCAAGAAACTTATTAAACGAAATGCCCGCGGAAGCGGTCAAACACAACTCTTCACGAATGCGACTCCTTATCTCCGTGGCTATGTCAGCAGGCTCAAGAATGTGTTTTTTGTTCACCGTCACATCAAGGAACGCCTCATCTAAGGAGATAGGCTCTATCAAATCTGTGTATTCTTTGAATATGGAATGCACTTGCTCCGACACCTCCTTATAACGCTCATGTCTGCCTTCCACCACGATCAGGCTCGGGCAATAGCGTTTCGCGGTGTACACCGACATGGCAGAATGCACTCCGAAACGCCTTGCCTCATAACTTGCGGTTGACACCACCCCCCGTGGGCCGTCACGCCCCACGGCTATGGGTTTGCCTCGCAGCTCCGCATGGTCACGTTGCTCAACCGAGGCAAAAAAGGCATCCATGTCAACATGTATTATCTTTCTTTGCTCAAGCATTGTTTTCGGAGAAGACATCATCGGCCTCGCTCATCTCGTCGCTGTCAAACCATTTCGACAACTTGGCACGAGCTTTTTCCCTTACCGCCTCGGGCACGTCACCCCAAACCTTCTTCAGCACATACATCAACACGGCGAGGTCATCGCCAAGTCCTGCTATGGGAATGGCATCGGGAATAATGTCAAGAGGGCTTATGAGATAGCCCAAGGCACCTACTATTATCGCCTTGTCTTTCAACGACACGCTATCGCTCTGCAAGGTATAATAAAGTATTAGCGAAACATAAACGAATTTTGCCCCTGCACGTTTTGCGATACGCGATATCTTGTCTATGAATTTTTCAGACGTATATCCGTCCTTATATTTCATGAAATCGGGCAGCGAATTGTTTTCCATGTGTTTCCTGTAATTATGATGCGACATTCTTGTTGTTTCGATATGCCATCACCCTTGCCGAGAAGTCGGCAAGAGTTGGATTGGCATTCCGAAGCCTCCGCAGTCTTGTCTTTACCAGCAAGACCGACAATCCCTTGATACAAAGCGCGAGAGCAACTCCAATCGCCACACCTATCACAAGCGTATGTTTACCCCATGGGAGCATGCTCTCAGGAAACGCGCTGAGAACAATTATAGGTATAATGGCAATTATCCCATACTTGGTAAGCTGTGCCTTTTGGCTTCCCTCACTATCCAATATGCGTTGATATTCAAAGAGATAATCATCCAAATCTTCACTGTTCACGCCATCCATGGCAGGGAAGTCAGACTCAGCGCCCCATCGCTTTATGGCGTTGGTGACGAGATGCTCATAGTCGTCAAGGATATTTGGTTGCAGATCTTTCATGTCTTCAAGACTTTAGCGTGGTTATAAAAAAGAAAAGTAAGACAGTGCCCTGATAAGCCGGGTTCTGTATCCCCGCAAGCGGGGAGCTTTGTCATTTATCTAGTCTGCAAGTCACCCTGCAGCTCAAGCATTCTACCCTCCATCGTTGCTTTCAAAGAAGCATCGGGCAGGCAACCCTATCATGACGATGGTATACGCGAACTTGCAGCCTCCAGACGACACAGCCACGACGGTCACCCGCCAGCTGGTGGTCTCTTACACCACCTTCTCACCCTTACACGCGCCGACTTTCCAGGGATGTCCCCCGATAGTATCAAGCCCATGCGGTTATTTTCTTCTGCCTTCACCTGCCGTCGCCGACAGCTTCCATTTTCAGAAGTGGAGCGCCTTATGCTGCCCGGACTTTCCTCTCGCGCCACTGTCGTGACACCAGCGACAAGCCGGGGCACTGCCTTACAATATCTATATCATAATATGTATAGGGCTATTTGCCCATAACATATCAGTTGCAAAATTAATAAAAAACATTTATCAAACAAGGATATTATCACAGTATTTTACATGTTTTTGCTTTCGACGCTGTTTAAACTATTGTAAAATAATATACCCTTCTGTTGAAGAAGCGTTAAGTGTTAAAATCGAAGTGTTAAAATCGAATAAACATAACTGCCATAATGACAAGTTACCGTTTTTTGACCTTATATTTGCAAGCACAAAGAACAAACACGAAACAAAAATATTAAAGACATGAAAAAAATCACTTCTTATGTTGTAGGTGGCCTTTGCGTTGTGTCGCTGACCTTCTCGGCTGGTGCCGTAATGAAGGCTCAGGCTGCCACCAATGCCGTGGAGCAAGCTGGCCAACCCGTTGACCTCACCTATGCCTCAAAGAAGGCTCTGGCAGCGGTAGTGAGCATCAAGACCGTGCAAAACTCCAAGACGAAAGTCGTGGAGATGAATAGCGACCCATTCGGCGATTTCTTCTCTGACCCATTCGGTTTCTTCGGCAACCCCGGACAGGGCAATGGAGGAAAACAAAAACGCCAAGTGCGCACACCTAAGCAGGAAGGATTGGGCTCTGGTGTCATAATCAGCGCCGATGGATATATCGTAACCAACAACCACGTCGTAGCTGGTGCTGACGAATTGACAGTCACGCTTGAGGACAACAGTGAGTATAACGCAAAGATTATCGGCACCGACCCGACAACCGACCTCGCTCTTATCAAGATTGAGGGCAAGAACCTGCCTACCCTTCCCGTCGGCGACTCCGACAAGCTTAAAGTTGGACAATGGGTTATCGCGGTGGGCAATCCGTTCGGCCTCAGCAACACCGTCACTGCCGGAATCGTTTCAGCCAAGGCGCGCTCAATGGGTGCCAATGGCGTGGAGAGCTTCATACAGACCGACGCGGCAATAAACCGTGGCAACTCTGGTGGTGCCTTGGTCACCGCCGAGGGTGAACTCGTGGGCATCAACGCCATGCTTTATTCAGAGACTGGCTCTTACTCCGGCTATGGCTTTGCCATCCCTACCGCGATCATGAACAAGGTGGTGAGCGACCTGAAACAATATGGCACCGTGCAGCGCGCCTACCTTGGCATCCGTGGCGGTGACCTTCACAACCAAATCGACAACCTGAAAGATCAAGGCAAGGACGTGCCCGATTTCGGCACCAACACTGGCATCTACGTTGCATCTGTCGAGGACGACGGCGCCGGAGCTTCCGCAGGATTGAAGGAGGGTGATGTCATTACCAAGATCGATGGCAAGAACGTTGCCAAGATGGCGGAACTTCAGCAGATCATCAACAACAAGAGACCTGGCGACAAGGCCACGATAACATGGTTGCGCAACAAGAAGGAAATGTCGAAGACGGTTGTGCTCAAGAACAAGCAAGGCAACACGAAGATCATGAAATCAGCCGACTTCGCGGTGCTTGGAGCCAACGTGCTCCCCGTGGGCGAAGACTTGAAGAAGCAGCTCGGCATCAACTACGGCTTGCAGGTCAAGAACGTGAAGAAAGGCGCGTTCAAGGATGGCGGTATCGACGAGGGATTCATCATCCTCTCTGCCAACGACAAGCCGATGAAGGCCATCGCCGACTTGCAGGAAGTTGTCAAGGAAGCCTCGTTGAGCAAGAACCCCGTGCTCTTCATCACGGGCGTTTGGCCTTCTGGCAAGACCGACTACAAGGCTATCAAAGTAGGAGAATAAACTCTTTACGATTAGAAAAACACAAGAAAATCACCACTTTTAGGTATTTTTCCATCAAGAATCCTTTGCCGCTGACACGGCAAGGGATTTTTTTTGTATCTTTGCTTTTGGTAAAAACACATAAACAGTAATGAAATTATCAGAACTGCACACTGGTCAAAGCGGCATCATCGTCAAGGTAACCGGACACGGAGGTTTCCGTAAGCGCATTGTCGAGATGGGATTCATCAAGGGACAGAAAGTAGACGTCCTGCTCAACGCGCCGCTGAAAGACCCTGTAAAATATAGAGTCATGGGCTACGAGGTAAGCCTGCGACATTCCGAGGCCAACATGATAGAGGTCATGACCAACGAAGAGCAAGACACGGGAGAGGAAAAGAGAGAAACGACATATCTGCACGCCAACGAGTGTCTCTCCGACGAAGAACTGAAAAAGGCAGCCGAGGCAAAGAGCAAGGTCATAAACGTGGCGCTTGTGGGCAACCCCAACTGCGGCAAGACATCGTTCTTCAACTTTGCCTCCGGCTCCCACGAGCGCGTGGGGAACTACTCTGGCGTGACCGTGGACGCGAAGGAAGGACACGCCAAATACAAAGGCTACACATTTAATATAGTAGACCTTCCTGGCACCTATTCCCTTTCGGCATACTCCCCCGAAGAACTTTACGTGCGCAAGCAGCTCGTGGACAAGACACCCGACGTGGTCATCAACGTCATAGACACCAGCAACCTTGAGCGCAACCTGTACCTTACCACCCAACTCATCGACATGCACCTTCGCGTGGTGGTCGCGCTCAACATGTTCGACGAGACCGTGAGGCGTGGTGACAACGTTGACACCAACAAGCTCTCCGAGCTCTTCGGCTTGCCAATGGTGCCAACAGTGTTCAAGTCGGGCAAAGGCATCAACGACCTTTACGACAAGGTGATAGCCATCTACGAAGGCACGGAGGACACCGACTCCCACTACCGGCACATACATATCAACCACGGGCACGAGCTGGAATTTGGCATTAAGGAGATACAAGAGCACCTTAAACGGGAAACAGACTTGCGCGAGCATTTCTCAACACGCTACCTCGCCATAAAATTGCTTGAGCGCGACAAGAACGTTGAGAACTATATCAGGCGCCTACCCGATGCCGAGGAAATCTTCCACCATCGCGACCAAGCGGCAAACCGCGTGATGGAAGAAACGAAAGTAGACTCCGAGACCGCCATCATGGACGCCAAGTATGGCTTCATCCACGGCGCGTTGGAGGAAGCCAATTACAAGACTGGCGATAAGGAGGACACTTATCAAGTGACGCACCTTCTCGACAGGATATTGACCAACCGCTATGTGGGATTCCCGATATTCATCCTCATCCTCGCAGTCATGTTCATGGCCACCTTCTGGCTCGGCTCGTATCCTCAAGATTGGCTCGATGCCTTCTTTGGTTGTATGGGCGACACGATTGGCGACCTCCTGCCCGACGGTCCCGTGAAGGCCATGCTTGTCGACGGCATCATTGGCGGTGTGGGCAGCGTGGCGTCATTCCTGCCGCAAATTCTCATTCTCTATCTCTTCATATCGTTCATGGAAGACTCCGGCTACATGTCGCGAGCAGCTTTCATCATGGACAAGATCATGCACATGATGGGACTTCACGGCAAGAGCTTCATACCTCTCATCATGGGCTTTGGATGCAACGTGCCTGCCGTGATGTCTACACGCACCATAGAGAGTTACCGTTCGCGCATCGTCACGATGCTCATCATCCCGCTCATGAGCTGCGAAGCGCGCATACCTATCTATATAATGATAATAGCGACTTTCTTCTCGCGAAGTTCGGCGCCGTTTATCATGATGTCGCTCTATCTCATAGGCATGATTCTCGCAGTCATTATCAGCCGCATATTCTCCAACACCCTGTTCAAGGGCGAGGACACGCCTTTCGTGATGGAGCTCCCACCCTACCGCTTCCCCACCGCCAAGGCCCTGGGACGCCACACGTGGGAAAAAGGCAAGATGTATCTCAAGAAGATGGGAGGCATCATCCTCGTGGCATCCATCATCGTATGGGCGCTAAGCTATTTCCCTCACCCTCAAGGTCTCGACGAGCACGAACAGCAACAGCAGAGCTATCTCGCCAAGATAGGCAAGACCGTGGAACCGGTGTTCAGGCCACAAGGGTTCACGTGGAGACTCGACGTGGGACTTATGGCAGGCGTTGGAGCAAAAGAGATCGTGGCATCGACAATGGGCATTCTCTATTCTGACGAGAAAGACTTTGACGACGACAACGACAGCGGCAAGTACGAACACATTTACAAGAGCATGAGCCAAGACATAGCGCAATTGCACCAGAAGCCGGCAAGCGAGGTCAAGCCTCTTGCAGACCTCACGGCCTATTGTTACCTGCTATTCGTCTTGCTCTATTTTCCTTGCATCGCCACCATAGCGGCCATAAAAGGCGAGACTGGCTCATGGAAATGGGCACTCTTCACCGCTGGCTACACCACGGGCCTCGCATGGTGCGTTTCCGCCCTAGTCTTCCAGATAGGCTCTGCCTTCATGTAAGTTGACTTCATTATATACAATTATAGCCGGCTATTTATATAGCCGGCTATAATTGTATAACATAGTCAGAAGAGTTTTCTTTTTGTTGCTCCTTACTTTTTCCTCATTGCCTTCACAATCTTGCCCATGTACATGGAGTGGATGCCGGCAGGGAAGTCGGCATATCGTTTCTTTGGCATCTCACCGAAGCCCTTGGGGTCGAAGGGTGCATGATAAATCATCTCGCACTCGAATACGGTTTTCGCCTCCTCGAAGTAGGGCGTGCCGTGCTCGGTGTAGAGAGTGTGCAAGCCAAGGGCCTTCGCCTTGTCGCCGTCACGGCCACTGTGCGTGCCCATATATTCGAGGATGTCCTTGTGGTCATCATCAAACTCCATCACGGTGAAATACTTAGCTTTCTCCATATACTTGAAGGTGTAGCGGGCAGGAGCCACATAGACGGTCATGAGCGACATGCCCTTTTCCCAAATGTTGCCCATGGCACCCCATCCGATGGTCATCTCATTGTGGTTTGCCTTGTCGCCAGCGGCAAGCAAGAGGCCATTACCCTTGAAGTAAGTAAAAGGATTACCGTGGAAATCGGTGGTTACGTCAAACTCCTCAAAGTTCTTCTGGCTTGTTGCCTTGGCAGTCTCCGTATCACTTGTTGACGCATCGTTCTTTCCGCCATACACCTCATACGACACGTTCTCAGGCTTCCACTTGTCCTTGGGCGTGGTCTCACCCTTCGGATAACCTATCACAATGGTTGCAAAGGGGATGAACTGACTTGGCAGATGCAGCAAGCCGGAAATGGCTTCGCAGCGTTTCGGGTCGGGATATGTACCAGTCCACACCGCCCCCAGTCCCATGCCATGCGCCTGAAGAAGGATGTTCTCCGTGGCGGCAGAAGCATCCTGACTCCAGAACTCGCGCACCATACCGGGTTTTTCGTTGGTCATGTCGCCACACACCACAATGGCAAGTGGAGCATCCTTTGCCATCCGGGCGTTGGGAGTCACCTCTGCTATTTTCTCAAGGGTGGCCTTGTCTTTTACAACCACAAAATGCCAGGGCTGCACATTCACCGCCGAAGGCGCTGCCATACCGGCACGCAAGAGCTTTTCTATCTTCTCGTCCTCCACAGGCTTGTCGAGGTAAGCACGCACCGAGGCGCGGGTCATGATGTTCTGATACACGATGTCGGTGGAGTCGTCCCCATTACTCGCCGACTTGGTAGAACCTGCGCTCATAGCCCATCTCACGCAAACGATGACGAGGGCTATAGCCAATACGATATTCAATAATGTTGCTGCTTTCATTGTAATATTTTAATCTTTTAATATTTACATCTTAAAGAGGCTTCCCATTGGGCATACGAAGCGGCAATAGGGTCTTGTCACGATGAGCGACAAGAGCACGAATACTGCTGCCAAGACTATTACCACCCACGATGCCGACTGGAAGATGAAGGCAGCGAACGGTTCGTAGTCGGTCCAGTCAGCCCATACTCCGCTCCAGATGCAGAGCATCAGCACTGCCCAGAGTATCTGACGGAAGAGATTGAGACAGGTCTTCGCCGCCTCTGTCTTGTGCTTCAACTCATGTCCCATCCACTCTCCTTGCTTCACTATGGCGAGTGAAGAGAGAATCAGCAAGCAGACGATGAGGCTGCATACCTGTTGAATCTTACTTGTTATCTTCATAAATTATT
>CAVKWN010000032.1:0-30582 GCA_963660075.1 Lachnospiraceae bacterium | reverse complement strand
TTCACAATTGATTTAAGTTCCATTCGCAAAAATACTAAAAATCCATGAATTCAACGGCATTTACAAGAAAATTCTTTTACACGGATAACGTTTTTTAACTATAATCGAAACACATCCCCAAAATGCCCCGTCGGCATAGCAATGGAATGTCAACGACATTGCACTAGAATGCCAACGGCTTTGCACTGGAAAGGCAACGACATAGCACTGGAAAGCCGAACCGCCTTCTTTTTCGCCTCACCACTCCTCTTCTTTTTATATACAATGTAGCCACACCGGACAAGGTATCGCGTTGCGACAATAAAAAAAAGGCACAAGCACCGAAACTACCATACACGCCTAATTATTAGCCATTTAGCCTTATTTTCGAGAAAAAGCGAGAAAATATTTTCAAAAAAACCTCACAAAAGTTTTGTCAGTATCACAAAAAGCCGTACCTTTGCACCCGCAAAACAGAAAAGAGGTCATCTGGTCTTGAATATGTTTTCATAGAATGCGTCCTTAGCTCAGCTGGTAGAGCAACTGACTCTTAATCAGTGGGTCTAGGGTTCGAATCCCTAAGGACGCACCAGAAAAGACTGATCTTCGAATGGAGGTCAGTCTTTTTTCGGTTTTTGCCCACGACTTTTTTAGGAAAAACAAAAATAACACAAATTGCGATCATGATAACACTTACCAATCTTGCCATCCAGTTTGGCAAACGTGTGCTTTATAAAGATGTGAACATCAAGTTCACCAACGGCAACATCTACGGCGTCATCGGCGCCAACGGTGCCGGCAAGTCTACCCTCTTGCGCGCCATCAGCGGCGACCTGGAGCCCAACAAGGGCACCGTGGAGCTCGGCCCGGGCGAGCGCCTCTCGGTGCTGGAACAGGACCACTTCAAGTACGACTCCTACAAGGTGATGGACACCGTGCTCATGGGCTACGACGCCCTTTGGAGCAACATGAAGGAGCGCGACATGCTCTACTCGAAGCCGGAGATGACCGAGGAAGACGGCAACCGCGCGGCAGAGCTGGAGGAGAAGTTCGCCGAGATGAACGGTTGGGAGGCTGAGAGCAACGCCGCCCAGCTCTTGCAAAACCTCGGCGTTGGCGAGGACCTGCACCAGAAGCAGATGTCGCAGCTGTCCAACAACGAGAAGGTGCGCGTGATGCTCGCCAAGGCCCTTTTCGGCAAGCCCGACAACTTGCTGCTCGACGAGCCTACCAACGACCTTGACCTCGACACCGTGGAGTGGCTCGAGGATTATCTTGGCGAGATCGACGAGCACCAGACCGTGCTCGTGGTCAGTCACGACCGCCACTTCCTCGACTCTGTGTCGACGCAGACCATAGACATCGACTTTGGCAAGGTGACAGTGTTCTCCGGCAACTACAGCTTCTGGTATGAGAGCTCACAGCTCGCCCTCCGCCAGGCACAGAACCAGAAGATAAAGGCCGAGGAGAAGAAGAAGCAGCTGGAGGAGTTCATCCGCCGCTTCTCTGCCAACGTGGCGAAGAGCCGCCAGACCACCAGCCGAAAGAAGATGCTGGAGAAGCTCAACGTGGAGGAAATCAAGCCGTCGAGCCGCAAATACCCCGGCATCATCTTCCAGATGGAGCGCGAGCCGGGAAACCAGATACTGGAGGTCGAGGGACTGAAGGCTGTCGACGAGGACGGCGTGGTGCTCTTCGACAACGTGAACTTCAACATCGAGAAGGGACAGAAGGTGGTGTTCCTCAGCCATAACCCCAAGGCCATGACCGCCCTCTTCGAAATCATCAACGGCAACAAGGAGGCGGCAACCGGCACCTACAAATGGGGCGTGACCATCACCACGGCATACCTCCCGCTGGACAACACCAACTTCTTCCAGTCGGACCTCAACCTCGTCGACTGGCTCTCGCAATACGGCCCCGGCAACGAGGTGGTGATGAAATCATACCTTGGCAGGATGCTCTTCCGCCAGGAAGACGTGGACAAGAAGGTCAACGTGCTGTCGGGAGGCGAGAAGATGAGGTGCATGATAGCGCGCATGCAGCTGCAAAACGCCAACTGCCTCATATTCGACACACCGACCAACCACCTCGACCTTGAGTCGATCCAGGCTCTCAACAACAACCTCGTGGCGTTCAAGGGCAACATCCTGTTCTCATCCCACGATACAGAGCTCATCGAGACCGTCGCCGACCGCATCATCGAGCTTACGCCCAATGGATGCATCGACAAGCTCATGCCTTACGCCGAATACGTCCACGACGAGACAATAAAGGAGCAGAGGGCCAAGATGTACGAGTAAGCCACCGCGTGGCACGGTTTTTGTTACCTTTGAATAAAAAAAGGTTTTAACATTATGGCAGAAAAAGAAGAGAAAGAGATAAAAGAGCAGGCCCAGCAGCAAGAGGCCGAAGCTCAAGAGACCACAAACGACTCCGACAAGAAGGAGCAAGCCGAAGAGCAAGCTGGCGAGACTGACGCCAAGGCCGAGGAGAAGAAGGAAGAAGACCCTTTGGAGAAGGCCAACAAGGAGATTGCCGAGCTTAAAGACAAGTATCTCCGTACGCTTGCCGAGTTTGACAACTACAAGAAGCGCACGCTGAAGGAGAAGACGGAGCTTATACTCAACGGCGGTGAGAAGACGGTGAAAGCCGTGCTGCCCGTGCTCGACGACTTTGAGCGCGCGCTCAAGGACAAGAGCGAGGACCCGAAGGCCATCAAGGACGGCGTAAGCATGATCTTCAACAAGTTCGTAAAGGCTCTGGAGAGCCTTGGCGTGAAGAAGATCGACACCGACGACAAGGACTTCGACACCGACTTCCACGAGGCCGTGGCCATGGTGCCTGGCATGGGCGACGACAAGAAGGGCAAGGTCATCGACTGCCTCCAGACCGGTTACACCCTCAACGACAAAGTGATACGCCACGCCAAAGTAGCAGTAGGACAGTAATATCATGGCTGAGAAAAGAGACTATTATGAGGTGCTTGGCGTAGACCGCAACGCATCTGAGGATGAGATAAAGGTGGCTTACCGCAAGCTCGCCATCAAGTATCACCCCGACCGCAACCCTGGCAACAAGGAGGCGGAGGAGAAGTTCAAGGAGGCTGCCGAGGCCTACGAGGTGCTTCACGACGCCGACAAGCGTCGCCAGTACGACCAGTTCGGGTTCAATGCCCCTGGCGGTGGCTTCGGTGGAGGCTTCTCTGGCGGAGGCATGAACATGGACGACATATTCTCCATGTTCGGCGACATCTTCGGCGGCCACAGTGGTGGTGGCTTCGGCGGCTTCGGCGGCTTTGGCGGCAACTCGCAAAGGGTGTATCGCGGCTCCGACTTGCGGCTGAAGGTGAAGCTCTCGCTCCAAGACATAGCCAGCGGCGTGACCAAGAAGTTCAAGGTGCGCGAGGACGTGGCTTGCGACAAGTGCAGTGGCACGGGTGCCGAGGGTGGCTCAAAGCCCGAGACGTGCCCCACGTGTCAAGGCTCCGGCATGGTGACGCGCACCGTGCGCTCCATGTTCGGCATGATGCAGACCCAAAGCGAATGCCCCACCTGCCACGGCGAAGGCACCGTGATAAAAAACAAGTGTAAGGCTTGCAGCGGCACAGGCGTGGTGAAAGGCGAGAAGGTGGTGGAAATCAACATCCCCGCCGGCGTCGAGGAGGGCATGGTGCTCAACGTGCACGGCAAGGGCAACGCGGGTCCCCACAATGGCGTGCCCGGCGACATACAGGTCATCATCGAGGAAGAGAAGTGCGACACTTTCATCCGCGACAAGCAAGACCTCGTTTATAACCTCCTGCTCGACTTCCCCACGGCGGCTCTCGGCGGTGAGGCAGAGATTCCGACAATAGACGGCAAGAAGCTGACGCTGAAGATCGAGCCTGGAACACAGCCGGGCAAGACCGTGCGCCTTCGTGGCAAGGGTCTGCCAGCAGTGCAGGGATACGGCTCTGGCAAGGGCGACATCGTGGTAAACATAAGCGTGTTCGTGCCCAAGACCTTGAGCAAGAACGAGAGAAAAGCCATTGAGGAACTGCGCGACAGCGAGAATTTCAAAGGTGACACCACGACAAGGAAGAATATCTTCGAACGCTTGAAAGAGCGTTTCAACGCTTGCTAAAGGAACGTTGGCATAACATATTATAATATATTGGAAGAGGATAGGGTGAGATGAATTATCAGGAAACGGTTTCGTATCTTTTCAACTCAACTCCAGTGTTCGAGCACGTGGGAGCCTCGGCTTACAAGCCCGGGCTTCAAACCACCATGGCGCTGGACGAGCATTTCGGCCATCCGCACACCGCCTACAAGACCATACACATAGCCGGCACCAACGGCAAGGGCTCGTGCTCGCACAGCATCGCCGCCATACTGCAAGAGGCTGGCTATAGGGTTGGCTTGTACACGTCACCTCACCTTGTCGACTTCCGCGAACGAATCCGCGTAAACGGAGAGATGATTCCCGAGCGGCGGGTCATCGATTTCGTGGAGAAAGAACGTCAGTTCTTCGAGCCGCTCCACCCCTCTTTTTTTGAGCTTACCACGGCTTTGGCATTGCTTTATTTCAATGAGCAAGAGGTTGACGTGGCAGTGATCGAGGTCGGCCTTGGCGGCAGGCTCGATTGCACCAACATCATAACCCCAGAGCTGTCGGTAATCACCAATATCAGTCTTGACCACACGCAGTTTCTCGGCAACACGCTCGCGCTCATAGCGGGAGAGAAAGCCGGCATCATAAAGTCCCACGTGCCAGTGGTCGTTGGCGAGGACTTGCCCGACACCCGTCCGTGCTTCCAGAAGAAAGCCGACGAGTGTGGCGCGCCAATAGTCTTCGCCCAAGACCATCCTGTGGTGCTGTCGTCAAGGCCGTGCCTGGACGGTGGCAGAGACTATCAAACGTCTGTGCTTGGGGAAATACATGGCGACTTGGGAGGCGACTGCCAAGAGAAGAATATGAACACCGTACTCACCGCCGCGCGTTTCCTGAAAGAGAGATTCTCCATCAGCGACGAGAACATGACCCGTGGACTTGCCAACGTTTGCCGTCTTACGGGGCTGCGTGGCAGGTGGGAGACGCTATGCGAGAAGCCACGCGTGGTTTGCGACACGGGCCACAACGTGGGCGGCTGGCAATGTCTCGCCTCGCAAATAAAGCGGCAACCCTGCAAGACTTTGAGGATTGTCTTCGGCATGGTAGACGACAAGGACATCGACACCGTGATGGGCATGCTTCCTAAGAACGCCGTGTATTATTGGGCACAGCCAACGTCGAAGAGGGCTTTCTGTGCTGACAAAGTGGCAGAACTCGGCGAGCGCCACGGTTTAAAAGGCATCAATTGCGGCTCCGTGGCCAACGCATACCATAAAGCCTTGGCAGACGCGGACTCCAACGACTTTATTTTCGTCGGTGGTTCAAGCTATGTCGTAGCCGACCTTCTCGCTCTATAATTTTTGCCCGTTGCCACTTCGCAACTGATGGGCAACACAGTCCTTGAATCTATTTGGAGGAATGACAAATAACGTCCCTGCTCAAATATTTTTGCATAGAGCTTAATTTTTCCTTCCCTTTTTCTTATAATAATATAAGGTAGGGAAACTCTATTACTATAAAGGAACTTTTCCGCCTCATGAGAATTCTACAAGAACAAAAATTTAAAAACAACATGAAGGAAGAAAAGGATTTTTCTGAGAACAGTGGCGCGTCGAGGAAGGGAAAACTCTCCCAGCTCTCCGACGACGAGATACTGCAGGGTTTCAAGCATGCTGACGAAAGCATCGTGAGGGAGTATTTTTACGGATACTGCCGCGTAGCCTACTGTATCTACGACAAGCGATACCTTCTGCGACAGAAGCCAGGCATGGACTTCTATTCCCTGGTACACGAATACTACCTCTATCTCTGCGAGCACGACTTCAAGCCCTTGGAAGACAGGAAGCCTACCGTGTCGCTCAAGACGTGGATGGTGAACGGCTTCCGTTTCCTGCTCCTCGACAAGTTGAAAGAGGTGGTGAAGGAACGTCGCTTCGAAAGTCTCGAAGCCCGACAGGAGAACAGGAAAATGAAGTTCGACGCGACCGACAGCAAGTTTGAGCAGGAGCTTTACCGCACGATAGAGGAGGTGGGCAACCGCTTCTATGGTCGTGACAGCAAGAATGCCATCATCCTCAAGATGCTATACATCGAGGGATTCAAGGGCAAGGACGTGGCTGTGCAGTTGGGCATGAGTGCCTCTGCCGTCACCCAGCGTTGCCAGAAGATGATGCACGACGTGGTGATTCCATATTTCAAGGAATACTTCAACGCCTCGGAATACGAGTCGCACCGTTTCTTTGGCGACGAAATGCCGGAAATGGCCACGCCCACCATGCAGTGCGAGACATCTGGCAATATGTCTGCTCCAAGTATATTCAACAACTTCAACGACATTAGAAACATGAAGAGTATGGAAGATTTGAAACAAGGAAGAGTCACCCCTCAATGGATAGACTCGCTGAAGGATAACGAGGTGTTCGTGTTCGGCAGTAACCTAGCAGGAATGCACGGTGGCGGTGCCGCCCGCATTGCGCGCCTCCGCTTTGGTGCCGTGATGGGACAGGGCGTGGGAATGCAGGGACAGAGCTACGCCATCCCGACGATGCAGGGAGGCGTGGACACCATCCGCCCTTACGTCGACAACTTCATCGCCTATGCCCGCCAGCATCCCGACCAGCGATTTCTCGTCACCCCAATAGGTTGCGGCATCGCCGGCTTCGACCCCGAGGACATCGCTCCGCTGTTCGACGAGGCAAGGGAAGTGAGGAACATCAGCCTGCCCGAGAGTTTCTGGGAGGTGATAGAGTAAAATAGAGGTTTCACATTAAAAAAGCAAGACATGAAGACTAACAAGAGAGACAAGTATTTTGATATTCCTAAGAATTATCAAGACTTTGTGTTGGTTATGAAGCCGAACGCCCAACCCAAGGATTATGGTTATACTCAGGAGGCAGTCTTGAGACTTCTGGATATGATTAAGAATGACCCCAACAATTATGAACTTGAAGATGATGAAGTACAAAACGACTTGGGCTGTTTCTTCAGCGACGGGGTCTGTGTGGAGAAGAACGTGGAGTTTGCGAAGTTCTGGTTTGCGAAGTCTGCCGACCAAGGCAATGACTTGGCGAAAAGCAACCTTGCCGACATCTACCGCAAGGGGACGGGAGGCTCCGAAGTGGACTTGAAGAAAGCTTTTGAACTTTACAAAGACTGCGGTCTCCCTTACGCCCACTATCGTTGTGGTGAGTTCTATGAGAAAGGATGGGGCACTGAGAAGAATCTGTCAGAAGCCATGCGCTACTATTCCTTGGCCTACAAGGAAGGACACCCTTTGGCCAAGAAAAGGATGAAAGAGTGGAGAGATGAGTAGGTGATGAAACATGTTAGGAGCAATAATAGGTGATATTGTTGGCTCGAAGTATGAGTTCAGCAATACGTTTGATTATAATTTCGAGATGTTCGGTGAGGGAAGCGACTTCACCGACGACACCATTTGCACGGTGGCAGTAGCCGATGCTGTGTTGAATGGTCGGAGTTATCAGGAGAGCTTGCATGATTGGTGCCGACGCTATCCATCGCCCAAGGGTGCGTATGGTGGAAGGTTTGCCGCATGGGTGCGGTCTGACAATCCTCAGCCATATAATAGTTTCGGCAATGGGTCGGCGATGCGAGTGTCGCCCGTCGCCTGGCTCTTCGATGACTTGTCGCAAGTGCTGGATGAGGCTGAGAAAACGGCACTTCCCACTCACAACCATCCCGAAGGCATTAAGGGAGCCAAGGCAGTGGCACATGCTATCTGGCATTTCCGCCAATCCCAGGATAAGGCCAAGGTTTTAGCAGATTTCAAGACTGTCGCCCGAAGCTATTATGAGGACTTCGATACGAGGACCTATCCCAAGGGCGTGTTCGACGAAACTTGTATGGATGCCGTCCCTCTGTCCTTCCATATTTTAGCCCAGTCGCAGAGTTTCGAGGATGCCATCCGTCTCGCCATATCCCATGGCGGCGACAGCGACACAATCGGAGCCATCGTCGGCTCCGTCGCAGAGGCACGGTATGGTGTTCCCGAGGCAATGAAGGAGAAGGCCGTGGCTTATCTCCCAACCGACATGGGGAAAATCTACCATCAATTTGAGGATAAGAAGAAAAACAAGTAGCAAGCATTTGGCGGTGTGGCTACCCATGTATTGACTATAGAAGTAACCATCTCGGCTAAATTACATTTTGTAATCGAACAGGTATAATAGCAGAGGGCTGCACGAATCTTTACCGTGCAGCCCTCGTTTGGGTTTAGTTCATCCACTTGCAAGTGATAGTAGTTTGTATTTGTCTTCCTCTTACATGCAGAATGGCAGTGCAACCACATCATTCTTTAGTGAGAGCACTGCGTTAGTCAGCCTTACTGTTGTCATTTCTTGAAATAGCATCCTTCCGCCACAGGGAGGCTCATGGACCTGCACTTGTTGTATCGCTCCCTTGCCCTGTTTTCCTGGGCAAACATCTCGCGGGTTCCAGCCTCGTCTTCCGAGAAATTGAGGTGGTTGTCTATGCCCATGCCCCGTGCGATGGACTCCACGTCGAGGTCGTCGGTGCCGATGAAAGTAAAAGTCCAGTTCTGCTTCTTTAGCTTTGCTATTAGGTTCTTTATCATCTTCAGGCTGTACTCCTCGCTGCAGTTCTCCTCACCGTCAGTGATAATGGTCACCAGTACGCTGTCGTCCTCGGTGGTCAGGGCGTTCACCTTGGCGATGCCCATGCCGATAGCATCGTAGAGCGGTGTGGCACCACAAGGATTGTAGTCCTTGGAGCGGAGAGGGCGGGCGTGGTTGGCAGTCTCGTTGTCGTATATCACGTTCTTGTGGGTACTGTCAAACGTGATGAGTGTCACGCGCTGCTCCAGATGTTTGTGTGCCTTCTGCATTTTCTGAATGGTGGCAAGGGTCTCGTTGATGCCTGCGAGCGCCTGGCTCCTAATTACGCTCATGCTGCCGCTCTCGTCCACTACCAAAAGATTGAATACTCGTTTCATGCTTTGTTTCTCCTATTATTTAAATTGTTCAACTTATAATCCATGCCCAGTTGGTAAACCAACCTTATATCCCTTATAAGAATGTTGCAGGAAGAAAATTAAGCAGCAAGACTAAATCTTTAAAACACGCTTCCACATAACGAATTTCTACATACATCAATCTATCCGCAATCAACCAGTTCTAATTCAATGCATCCCAGGTGTTTTTTGACCGCAAGATTGTCTTAAACTGAACACACGAAGCCCTTGGGGCATTTGTCAAATATAAATAGGAATGAAAGGTGATTGGAGCAAGGGAGAGCGGCTGGCACATTCTTTCTAAATAATATTTAACACGAGAATGCCGTATTATTTTTATATTTTAGTTGTCATTCTCAATTATTTTTACTTACTTTGCAAAAGACTATAAGAAACAACAACTAAAGACACACACATATGGCAAACTCTGAAGTAACACCAAATGTTTGCGGTCTGAAGCGTGAAGACTTTCAGACTACAGTGAATGGCAAGAAGACAGATCTCTTCATCTTGAAAAACAGCAAAGGCAACGAAGTTGCCATTACCAACTATGGCGGTGCCATTGTAGCCCTCATGGTTCCCGACAAGGACGGCAAGATGGCCAACGTCATCATGGGCCACGACAATATCCAAGATGTCATAAACTCGCCAGAGCCGTATCTCTCAAGGCTCATCGGACGTTTTGGCAACCGCATCGCCAAGGGCAAGTTCACCTTGCACGGCAAGCAATACCAAGTGCCTGTAAACAACGGTCCTAACTCCTTGCACGGCGGTAAGGACGGCTTCAACGTAAAGGTTTGGTCACCAGAGCAGATGAACGACCAAGCGCTCGCGTTGAACTATGTTTCCCCTTATGGCGAGGAAGGCTACACGGGCGAATTGAAGGTGACAGTGGTATACACATGGACCGACGACAACGAGCTGCACATCGACTATCTTGCCACGACTAACAAGAAGACCATCATCAACCTTACAAACCACGCGTTCATCTCATTGGCAGGCACGGCAGACCCAACCCCTTCCGTCGAGAACGTAGAACTGCAAATCAATGCCGACTTCTATCTCCCGATAGACACTGTATCTATCCCCACTGGCGAGATAAGGAAAGTGGAAGGCACTCCTTTCGATTTCAAGGTTGCCAAACCAATAGGTCGTGACATCAACGCCGACGACGAGCAAATAAAGAATGGTACAGGCTATGACCACTGCTACGTGCTCAACAAGAACGAGGAAGGCGAGCTTTCATTGGTAGCAAAGGCACACGAGCCTGTAAGCGGCCGCACCCTTGAGGTATATACCACAGAGCCAGGCGTACAGCTCTACACCGGAAACTTCCTGTCTGGTTTCAAGGGCGCACATGGAGCCACCTATCCGGAGCGCTCAGCTTTCTGCTTAGAGTGCCAACACTTCCCAGACTCTCCAAACCGTCCTTATTTCCCGTCGGTTGTGTTGGATCCAGGAGAAAGATACAAACAGACAACCATTTACAAGTTTGGGGTAAGCAAATAAACGTTCCGCAAACCCGACCAAGACTTAACATTTAACCACAAAATTGACCATAACTATGCAGATAGATTTCGTAAGAAGCCGTTTCCTTAAGCATTTCGATGGGGAGACAGGCAACGTCTACGCCTCACCAGGCCGCATCAACCTCATTGGTGAGCATACTGACTATAATGGAGGATTCGTATTCCCAGGAGCCGTGGAGCAAGGCATCATGGCAGAGATTCGTCCTAACGGACAGAAGAGCGTGAATGTTTATTCAATAGACTTGAAGGACATGGCTCACTTCTCACTTGACGATCCTAAAGGTCCTTCAGCAACATGGGCACGTTACATTTATGGTATCTGCCGTGAGATGATGGAACGTGGCGTTGACGTGAAGCCTTTCAACGCCGCCTTCGCCGGTGACGTACCATTGGGAGCAGGAATGTCGTCGAGCGCGGCACTTGAAAGCTGCTTTGCCTTCGCACTCAACGACCTTTTCGGCGACAACAAGGTGTCGAAATGGGATCTCGTGCTTGCAGGCCAAGCCACTGAGCACAAATACATTGGCGTAAACTGTGGTATCATGGACCAGTTCGCCTCAGTTTTCGGACAGAAGGGCAAGCTCATGCGTCTCGACTGCCGCAGTCGCGAGTTTGAATATTTCCCATGGGAACCAAAGGGCTACAAGCTCGTGTTGCTCAACTCAAAGGTTAAGCACGAACTGAAAGGGTCTCCATACAACGACCGCCGCAACTCATGCGAGAATGTGGTCAAGACTTTGAACGCCAAGTTCGCTGACCGCCATTTCGACACGTTGCGTGATGCCAACTGGGATGACCTTGAGGCTGTGAAGGCTGAGGTTAGCGCTGAAGACTACAAGCGCGCCCACTTCGTTCTCGGCGAGGTTGACCGTGTGCTGGCTGTCAGCGATGCTTTGCAGAAAGGCGATTACGAGACCGTGGGACAGAAGATGTTTGAGACCCACTACGGCCTCAGCAAGGAGTATGAGGTGAGCTGCGAGGAACTCGACTACCTCAACGACCTGGCCAAGGAGAACGGTGTCACTGGAAGCCGCATCATGGGTGGCGGTTTCGGTGGTTGCACCATCAACCTCGTGAAGGATGAGCTTTACGACAAGTTCATCGAGAATGCCAAGGCAAAATTCAACGAGAAGTATGGCCATGAGCCACAAGTCATCGATGTCGTCATAGGCGACGGTTCTCGCAGAATATGCTAACACGTTTTTTTGACATATAAAAACACGCCCTCTCCTGCTTTTTGTTGATAGGAGAGGGTTTCCTGTATATCTGCATCGCCTTCTTTTCCAGCATAACCAACTTTTATAAATCTTCATTTCTCCATGTTGGCATTATCGCTTCTTCTTTCCGTCGTAGTACAACTGCTTCCACAACATCATTTCTCAAGCATCCCACCTGGCAACTATAGCGGTATCACTTGGATGGGAGGCGACAAGTATGCCGTGGTGAGCGACAAGTCACCAGAGGATGGTTTCTTCATTTGGACGCTTGACATAGATTCGGTAACAGGCGAGGTAAAAGCCGCAAAGAATGAAGGCTTCCGCTCTGCATCCCGCCCTAACCGTGACGGCGAGGGCATTGCCTTCAATCCACGCTCAAACACGATATTCATTAGTGGAGAGACAGATAATTACATAAAGGAATACTACCTGGACGGCAAGCTGACGGGCAGGGAAATCCCCCCTACCCCACTTTTCCAGCAGCTTCCCGGAAATCTCGGACTTGAGGCATTGAGCTACAACGACTTCACACGCCTGCTCTGGACGTGCAACGAGAGTGGGGAAATATGCCTACAAAACTATACCGACGATCTCAAGCCTCAAGACCATTATGCCTACACGCTCGACGAGCCCATTGGCGACAAGGCAAAAGCGCAATACTATGCTCACGGCATAGGCACGCTTTGCGCTCTCGACGACGGGTCTCTATTATTGCTTGAAAGGGAGTTTTACGTGCCACACAAGAAGATAGGCTCATTTGTCAACTGCAAACTTTTCCATCTCGTTCCAGGCAAAGGCGACAAACAACTCCTCGCACAGTGGCGCACGTCGCTTACTCTCACAAAGCGAAACATAGCCAACTATGAGGGCATGTGTCTTGGCCCAAAACTGAAAGACGGCTCGCGTGTCCTTGTTCTCGTGGCCGACTCGCAAGACCAGTACGGAGGTGTCTTAAAAGACTGGATTAAGACTATCCGTCTCTACCTGTAGACAAAGCCTTGCATTAGCTTTAGCCCATAGGCATAAGCCTACGAAGAGCTTTGTTTCCGGCTCACGGATAATGGCCTATTAATTGCGGAGCATAGCTCCGACGGTTCGCGAGGCATGACCTATGGCTTGCAAAGGATATAGCAAACCTTGTCTTGAAAGTTTCTGCCGTTTGACCCGTGCATCACGCCCTGGTTGATGATGGAGAAACACAGACGATGGCCATTCGCCGCGGTGCAATAACCACACAAGCTCGCTATGCCCTCTACCGTACCAGTCTTGGCATGCACATTGCCGCGCGTGAACTGTGAACGCATGCGCTTTTTCAACGTGCCGTCAATGCCAGCGATAGGGAGCGCTGGCAGCAAATGGTTATAAATGTTCTGGTTCTCAAAGGCATAGCGCAGGAACTTCACTTCCAGCTCGGGCGACAGATAATTGTATAGCGACAACCCACTGCCGTCGGCGAGACGATAGCGCGATGCGTTTAGCCCAAGGCGTGTAATGAGTTGCCGCACGATGTTCTTGGCGTCTTTTGCCGTAGCCGGACGGTTGCCCGTGGAAGCCGCAATCTGATAATACATTGATTCGGCGTAAAGGTTGTCGCTCTCCTTCATCATCCGCATAAGCACCTGGTCAATGGTGTGGAAACGGCTCACTATGCAATAGGCGTCCTGCGGCTTACGCTTCTCCGACACGTTGCCAATGAGCGTTATGCCCACGCTATGGATGGCATCGAGAAACTTGTCCATGAAAATGTCCTTACGCTGAAAGACCAATGGCGAAAGCACGGGATTGTCATCGTCCCAACACCAGCCTTCCCCGAGTCTGTCCGCGTCCTTCATGGAGCAGTCGGCATAAAGGTTGCCACGGATGGTGTCCACGCCCATCTTGCGCAACGCCTCGGCAAAAGCGTGCATGTCGTCACGATTGAAACGCGGGTCAAAGCCTCCCACACAATACACTTCTCCGTTGAGCGTGGTGGAATCCACCTTGCCGGTATAGCACAATTCCGTCTTGAACTGGTAACTTCCACCAAGGCGGTCGAGAGCGGTGATGGCAGTGATGGTCTTCATCGTCGAGGCGGGACGCATGAGTTGCCTCTCGTTGTGCTTGAATATGGCAGAGTCGGCATCGAGGTCATAGACCATGATACCCACTTGCGAAGTCTTGAACATGTCGCTCTTGAGCAGTTGCTCAATCTCCGCCTGGACGTTCTTCGGCCAAATCAAGGTGTCGTTGCGATGAATGAGCGAATCCGCCCATGCCGAATCTGCCACAAGGGTCGTGTCGTTATCATCGTTGTCATCAGCCACATCAGTCTGCGCCGCCACTGGCAAGACCGAGAAAAACATCAGAAGCAACAAGGCATACAGTTTATTCCGCATCGCAAGCCCCCTTTTCCTTTTTAATCGCGGCTACGAATGCCGCCTCGTTAACAGGTTGCACCGACACCATGGCATCGGTCGCGCCATAGGTAATGAGCAAGTAGCGCACAAGACCGAAGACCGAAGTCATGGGGCGGCACGAATTAATTTGGCTTATCATGATGACCTTTGCCTTTGAGAGCTTGCCATTGTCTATAATAAGCTTTCCGTCGGAGATGACATATTGGCTGTGAAGGGTTCTCTCCGTGAGGATAACAAGAAGGAATGCCATGAGAAGTCCCACGATGACATTCTTTACCCAAAAAGCGTAGACGGCAAGCAAGAGGAAAAGCACAATGCCACACACCGCGCCAAGTGTCGTCCTATGATGAAATGAACGGGTCATGAATTCAGTAAATACAATCTTCATCTATTAATATGTGCAAAGTTACCACTTTTATTCGAGCTTTTTAGGCTAAAACTTGAAAAATGCTTGTCAACATGTCACAATCCAATTACCTTTGTAATAAAAAAACACACTTTATTGCCGGTTTCTGTAGTTTTCCGGCAAGGAAGTGCGTCTAATGGTTGTAAATAATCTTAGAAAAGATGACAACTGACAGAAAACATCAAGACGAACGGCAGTTTGCCAAACTCGTCAACGAGCAGAAGAGCACCATCTACACCGTGTGCTACATGTTCTCCAACGACGAGAATGAGGTGGCCGACCTTTTCGAGGAGGTGCTAATCAACCTTTGGAAAGGCTTTTCCTCCTTCGAGGGGCGCAGCGACATCCGCACATGGGTCTATCGCTTGAGCCTGAACACCTGCATATCCGCCGACCGGAAGAAAAGGAAAAGAAAGACCGTGCCACTGAGTATGGACATCAACCTCTTTGAGGACAACGACGCCGACACCCTTCAGGTGCAGATGCTACGAAAGCGCATCACCAAGCTCGCACCCTTCGACCGCGCCATCGTGCTGCTATGGCTCGAGAACATGAGCTACGAGGAAATAGGCCAAGTGGTGGGCATCACCGCAAAGAACGTGAGCGTGCGGCTGTACCGCATCAAGGAACAACTCAAAAAACTACATTAATCATGAATACACAAGACATCAACCAGTTGGAGGAAATGCGCTCACAAATGGCCATTCTCCAAAGCAAGCTCAATAAGGAAACCATCATCAACGAGTGCCTGCTGCGCGAATCGATGAAGCACAGCTATTCCACTATCGACAACTACTTGAAGCTGCAATTGTGCCTGCTGCCATTAATCTTCATCGGCTTCCCACTGCTCGTACTGTACTTCGGCCTTTCGTGGTACCCAGCCATTTTCCTTTTCATCATAAGCGTTTACGCCGTGATTTTCGACAGGAAGATAAACCGCCTGAAGGAGAATGCCTTCTCATCTGAGAACCTTATAAGCACCGCCTTGCGTCTGCAACGCGCCAAGAAGCTGAGCTTCTACGAGATGTGGATCAACATGCCGCTTGCCTTGGTATGGTTCATCTGGTTCATGGTAGACTTCATGCAGCACTTCATGCACGATTTCACCTCGTTGCCACCAGAGGCTTGGGGAGGTATCATAGGCGGCTTGATTGGCGCGGCTTGCGGTTTCATATACGACTTTCAACAATATAACAAGCAACAGAAGACGCGCCAACAGATTATCGAGCAGATCAACGAGCTGAAGGGCGGAGAATAGCCTCGGCACGCTTCACCTGCTCAGCCGACGGCACCGGCACGTCGCCAAGGGTATATCTCAACCCGAGCTGTTCCCACTTGTACACGCCAAGCGTGTGGTAAGGCAACACCTCCACACGCTCCACGTTGTCAAGCGTGTCGATGAACGAGCGCATGCGGCGCAGATGGGCTTCATCGTCAGTGACACCCGGCACGAGCACATGCCGAATCCACACAGGCACACCAAGTTCTGACAAGCAACGCGCGCAATCTACGATGTTCTCGTTGGCGTGACCCGTAAGCCACTTATGCCTGTCGCTGTCGAGATGCTTCAAGTCGAGCAGCACGGTGTCGGTGGCTTTCATCAGTCTCACGAACTTGCCGAAAAACGGCTCCTCCCGCGTAAACGGCTGAGCCGCCGTGTCTAGGCAGGTGGTTATGCCACGCCGATGGGCTTCCTCGAAGAGGGCCGTCACGCCGTCTATTTGCAACAGCGCCTCGCCTCCGCTCACGGTGATGCCGCCTTCCTTGCCCCAATAGGCACGGTAGCGTTCCGCCTTGTCGAGCAGTTCATTGACAGTCAACGCCCCGTCGCTCTCGTCTGCGAGCCGCCACGTGTCAGGATTGTGGCAATAGCGACACCGCATGAGGCATCCTTTCAAGAATATGATAAAGCGAATCCCCGGCCCGTCTACCGAGCCGAAGGATTCCACAGAATGTACTACTAGCTTAGAGTCGCTCATGAGCCTGACGCGCGATGACATCAAGTTGCTGCTCCCTGGTGAGGTCGATAAACTTCACCGCGTAGCCGCTCACGCGGATGGTGAAGTTGGCATACTCAGGCTTCTCAGGATGCTCCATGGCGTCCTTGAGCTTGTCCACGCCAAACACGTTGACGTTCAAGTGGTGGGCACCCTTGTTGAAATAGCCGTCCATCACGCCCACGAGTGTAGTGGCGCGTTGCGCCTCGTCGTGTCCCAGGGCACTTGGGCTGATGGTCTGCGTGTTTGAGATTCCGTCGAGGGCATACTCGTAAGGGAGCTTCGCCAGCGAGTTGAGCGAAGCCAGCAAGCCGTTCTTCTCGGCGCCATAGCTTGGGTTCGCGCCTGGTGCGAGTGGCGCGCCAGCCTTGCGTCCGTCGGGCATGTTGCTCGTGTATTTGCCATACACCACGTTGGATGTAATGGTCAGGATCGAGGTCGTGGGCTCTGAGTTGCGGTAAGTGTGGTGCTTCTTCACCATGCCGATAAAGGTCTTGAGCAACCATACGGCTATCTCGTCGGCACGGTCGTCGTCGTTGCCGTAGCGTGGGAAGTCGCCCTCGGTCTTGAACTCCAATGGGAAGCCCGTCTCGTCGCGGATGATGTTTACCTTGGCGTATTTGATAGCCGATATAGAGTCAACCACATGCGAGAAGCCCGCTATGCCCGTGGCGAACGTGCGGCGCACGTCGGTATCGATGAGCGCCATCTCGGCTGCCTCGTAGAAATACTTGTCGTGCATATAGTGGATGAGGTTGAGCGTCTTCACGTAAACGGCGGCAAGCCACTCCATCATGTCCATGAACTTTGGCATGAACTCCTCGTATGTCAGCACGTCGTCCTCTACCGGACGGTATGCCGGCCCCACCTGCTCGCGTGTCTTGCTGTCCACGCCACCGCTGATGGCATAGGTCAGACACTTGGCAAGGTTGGCACGCGCGCCGAAGAACTGCATCTCCTTGCCGGTCTGTGTGGCGCTCACGCAGCAGCAGATGCTGTAGTCATCGCCCCAGACAGGACGCATCACGTCGTCGTTCTCATACTGTATGCTGCTGGTTCTCACGGAGATGAGTGCGGCGTATCGCTTGAAGGCCTCTGGCAGACGGCTGCTGTAGAGCACCGTGAGGTTTGGCTCGGGCGAGGGTCCCATGTTCTCCAGCGTGTGGAGGAAACGATAGTCGTTCTTGGTCACCATGTGGCGACCGTCCTGGCCTATGCCGCCAACCTCCAACGTGGCCCACACAGGGTCGCCGGAGAAGAGCTGGTTGTATGACGGAATGCGGGCGAACTTCACCATGCGGAACTTCATCACCAGGTGGTCGATGAGCTCCTGGGCATCCTGCTCTGTCAGGGTACCCTCGTTGAGGTCGCGCTGTATGTATATGTCGAGGAAAGTAGAGACACGTCCTACCGACATTGCCGCACCGTTTTGCGTCTTCACCGCGCCAAGGTAGCCGAAGTAGAGCCACTGCACGGCCTCGCGCGCATTTGCCGCGGGCTTAGAGATGTCGAAGCCATATTGTGCCGCCATGTCTTTCAACCCCTTGAGGGCCTTAATCTGCATCGACACTTCCTCGCGCAAGCGAATCACGTCGTCTGCCATCTCGCGCTCGCCCATGTTCAAGAGGTCGTTTTGCTTCTCCTGTATCAGGAAGTCGATGCCATAGAGCGCCACGCGACGGTAGTCGCCCACGATGCGGCCGCGACCGTAGGTGTCGGGCAAGCCCGTGAGGATATGGTTGTGGCGAACACGCTTCATCTCCGGGGTGTAGGCGTCGAACACGCCGTCGTTGTGGGTCTTCACATAGTTGTGGAAGATGTTGTGGAGCTTCTCCGAGGGCTGGTAGCCGTATGTGGTGCAAGCCTGCTCCGCCATCTTTATGCCGCCATAGGGCATGAAGGCACGCTTGAGGGGCTTGTCGGTCTGCAGGCCAACCACCTTCTCAAGGTCTTTTGTCGCCTCGTTGATATAGCCGGGACCATAAGCGGTAAGGCCGGAGACCACTTCCGTCTCCATGTCGAGAACGCCGCCCTTGGCACGCTCCTCCTTCTGCAATTTCTGCAACTCGCCCCAAAGAGTGTCGGTAGCCGTGGTGGGTCCAACGAGGAAACTCTCGTCACCACAGTACTGGGTGTAGTTATTCTGAATAAAGTCCCTAAGATTGATTTCTTCCTTCCATTGTGTGCCTTGGAAGGCGCGCCATGCGTTGTTCATAAAAAACGTTTTATGTTGGTTATTAAACTTTAGGCGTACAAAGTTAGCACATTTTTCTCTGATAACAGAATTTTAGACCAACAAAAGGGCAAAAATGACAATTTGTAGGTATCGAGGAGTGGGTGCTGTGACCATCATCGCATGTTGCCACGAGTGGGTGAAACAACGCGAAATCGTGCCCCTTCGGCTTTACAGTGAAAAGGCATCGGCTTTGCACTAGAATGAAATCGCCTTAGCAGTGGAAAGGCAACGGCTTTGCACTGGTAAGGCGATTGCGCGGAAACGGGGTCGCAAAACGCGGTGTTTCCTGCTTGTTTTATCAGTCTACGAAGCGACTTAGTATGTCGCCATACTTGTCTATCCTGCGGTCTCTGAGGAACGGCCACCAGCGTCTGACCTGCTCGGAACGTCCGAGGTCTATCTCCACCACTTGCTCACGCTCTTCGTCGTTGCCGGCACGGAACAGGAGCTCGCCCTGCGGACCCGCCACGAAGCTGGAACCCCAAAACTGTATGCCGCCCGTCTGACCACTCGGGTCGGGTTCGAAGCCCACGCGGTTGACGGTTATCACTGGCAAGCCGTTGGCCACGGCATGACCACGCTGCACCGTTGTCCATGCCTCGCGCTGGCGTTCTTGTTCCTCCTTTGCGTCCGACGACTCATAGCCTATCGCCGTGGGATAGATGAGCATCTCGGCACCTTGCAGGGCCATGAGCCTCGCTGCCTCCGGATACCACTGGTCCCAACAAACCAGCACCCCAAGGCGACCCACGGAGGTATCGATGGGATGGAAGCCAAGATCGCCGGGGGTGAAATAAAACTTCTCGTAATAGGCAGGATCATCGGGGATGTGCATCTTGCGGTATTTGCCGGCTATGGAGCCGTCGCGCTCTATCACCACCGCCGTGTTGTGGTAGAGTCCGGCGGCACGCTTCTCGAAAAGCGAGGTGACGATCACGACATCGAGCTCGCGCGCCAGATTGCCGAAAAACTCTGTCGAGGGCCCCGGGATGGTCTCGGCAAGGTCGAAGAGATCCACGTTCTCCGTCTGGCAGAAATAAAGGCCATTGTGGAGCTCCTGCATCACGATGAGCCGCGCGCCTTGCTTGGCGAGCGTCCTGCACTTGTCGGCGAGTCGTCGCTTGTTGTCGTCGATGTCTGACGTATTGTGTTGCTGTATTATGCCTACTTTTAATATCATGGTATGAAAGATTTGTTTACTTGCTGGTTGTTATCACGCCCTCGGGCAGCTGCATCGTCAGGCAATGGATGGAACCGTGTTGGCGCACTATCACCGACGCGTCCACGGCAACGATTTCCCTGCCGGGGAAAGCCTTTGCCACGGTGGCCTTTGCCTCTTCGTCCTTCTCGCCCTGACCATACACGGGCACTATTACCGCGCCGTTTATTATCAGGAAGTTGGCATAGGTGGCGGGCAAGCGCTCATCGTCAAACTCCATCCTGTCGGGCATGGGCAACTTGAGCAACCTGTAGGGCTTGCCCTCAACCGTTGTCAAGGCTTGCAGCTCCGTCTCGAGCGCCTTGAAGTCGGCATATTGCTCATCGGCCTCGTCGTCGCAACCTACATATAATAATGTGTCGTCGGGGCAAATCCTCACCGTGGTGTCGATATGCCCGTCGGTGTCGTCGCCCACGAGGTTTCCATGCCGCAGCCACACCACACGGTCAGCACCAAGATACTTTTTCAGCCTCTCGCCAATCTCAGCCTCACTTAGCGGCTGGTTGCGATGCGGCGCGAGCAGACACTGGGCGGTGGTGAACACTGTGCCCTTGCCGTCGCTCTCTATGGAGCCGCCCTCAAGCACGAAGTCGCGATGGTTCTCTATCGTGGCAGAGAACAAGCCCCTGCCATGGAGCGTGGACGTTATGGCATCGTCTTTTTGCCAGTCAAACTTCTCGCCCCAGCCATTAAACTTGAAGTCGAGCATCTTGAGGCTGCCGTCCTCGCCGCTTCGCAAGGTCACGGGGCCGTGGTCGCGCGCCCAAGTGTCGTTGAGGGCGCACGTCGCCACCGTGACGTTTGCCATCTCCGTCTCTGTCAGCGCCGCTCGCAACAAGGCCGTGACTTCGCCGGCGTTTTTCGCCGCTACGACGAGTCGCTCCCGTGCGGCTATGGCTTTCGAGAGTTCCACGTAGGTGGCCGTTATCTCGGCGAGATAAGGCTCCCAGTCGGTATCAGCGTTTGGCCAAGTGAGCATTACGCCATCCTGTGGCTCCCACTCTGCGGGGAGCGTGTATTTGGGTTGTGACATGAATGAAAGTTTTTGTTTCTGCAAAATTAAGTAATAAGGCTTAGATAGCAAAGCGCAAAGCGCAAATTGTTTTTACCAAGACAGGGCAAACGGCAGAAAAGAAAAGGAAGCCAAGATTCTTTACTAAAATATATTAAAGAACAGGCCTTTAATCGTCTATTCCACAAAAATCATGTTACTTTGCATCCGTAATGAAGAAACTGTTGCACATATTGTTTTCCGTCTTGCTCTCCATGTTGTTCATCTTCATGGCGAGCGGTGTGACGTTTCGTCATTGCGCCTGCTCGGGCAAGACATCGATGACGATGGGAAACGTGGCTCACGACAAGGAGAACTCCCAATCGTCGGACGGATGCATGACCATTGCCACGGTGTCGCTCTCCCCGACGACACAAGCGCAGCACGCGACCTTCGACTTCCATGTGTTCCAGCCATTGGTCGCTATCATCAACGATTGGGACTTGCTCGACTTGGTTCCACGACCAACGGAATCAAACAAACGCATATTGCCACGGGAGGCATACAGTCCGCCTCCGCGACAATATCTTAACCTGCTCACGGTCTTGACCATTTAAATCCCCCGTTTTTCGCAACCAGGTTGCAAAGCTCTTTTCGTAGTTTTGCAAGCAAATAGGGAAAACAAGGGATAAAAAAAAGTACAAGACAAAAAATGAACATCAGAAATATCATATTAAGCTTCATCCTGGCAACGCCAATGTCGGGATGGGCACAAGCCGTATCCACACATAAAGAAACCCCTGACACCATTGCCGACCAAGAACTGAAAGAGGTCACCGTGGTGAGTCGCAAGGCAGGGGTCAGCCGCATGGCAGGGGCCATAAACGGCTCCGTGATCAACAAGGACGAGCTCTTCAAGGCCGCCTGCTGCAACCTTGGCGAGAGCTTCACCACGAACCCTTCGGTAGACGTGAACTATAGCGATGCCGCCACCGGAGCGCGACAGATAAAGCTGTTGGGACTATCGGGCACCTACGTGCAGATGATGACGGAGAACCTCCCAAACTTCCGTGGCGCGGCGGCGCCGTTCTCATTGGGCTACGTGCCCGGTCCCTGGATGCAGAGCATACAGGTGAGCAAAGGCGCGTCGTCGGTAAAGGCGGGTTATGAGAGCATAACCGGGCAGATAAACGTGGAATACCTGAAAGCCGATGACGTGCCGGGCGTGGAGGCCAACGTCTACGGCGACACCGACGGCAAGCTGGAGGCCAACGCCTCGGGCAACATACACATCAACGACAGGCTGACGACTGAGCTCCTCACCCACTACGAGAACCGATGGGGCGCCAACGACATGAACATGGACGGCTTCAAGGATATGCCCAACATTCGCCAATACAACCTGCAGAACCGCTGGATATTCAAGGCCGACCACTACATGCTTCGCGCCGGGGTCTCGCTCATCAGCGAGCACAGGGTCGGCGGACAGACGCTGAAGGCCCTCGACGACGACATGAGAAAGCAGATGGAAGGCAAGGAACTCTACGGCATCGACATAAGGACCAACCGCTACGAGGCTTACATGAAGCACGCCTTCATCCTCAACAAGGAGCACGGCACCAACATAGCGTTGATGACAACGGGATCCATGCACCAGGAAGACGCGCTCTATGGCCACAAGACCTACTACGTGAACGAGAAAAACCTATACGCATCGCTAATGTTCGAGCACAACTTCGACAAGCGGCATAACCTCTCGACCGGACTGAGCCTCAACCATGACTACTTCGGGCAACTGTACCGCCTGACCAACGATGCCAACGCCGCAAAGACGCGCGCCAACGAGAAGGAGACCGTGCCGGGCATATACGCGCAATACACCTACAACCTCAACGACAGGTTGATAGTGATGGCAGGCATACGCGGCGACCACAGCAGCAAATACGGCTATTTCGTCACGCCGCGCTTCCACGTGAAATGGCAAGCCAACGACATTATTGGCTTCCGCCTCTCCGCCGGCAAGGGCTACCGCTCGGCGCACGCCCTCGCCGAGAACAACTATCTCCTGGCAAGCAGCCGACAGCTCATCATCGACGACAATCTCAAGCAGGAGGAGGCGTGGAACTATGGCATAAGCAGCCAGATGAACATCCCCTTGTTCGGGCAGACACTAAAGCTGAACGCGGAATATTACTATACCAACTTCGAGAACCAGGCGGTGGTCAATTTCGACAGCGACGTGCACGAGGCGCGCGTGTCGAACCTCAACGGCAAGAGCTATTCGCACGTGTTCCAGGTCGACGCCACCTATCCTCTGTTCAAGGGCATGACGCTCACCGCCGCCTATCGCCGCAACTACGTGAAGGAGACCTACGACGGCACGCTGATGGACAAGCCCATGCTCAGCAAGTATAAGGGTCTGGTGTCGGCATCCTACAAGACACCTCTCGGCCTGTGGCAGTTTGACGCCACGATGCAGCTAAACGGCGGCGGCAGGATGCCAAAGGCATACACGCTCACCAGCGGCGAGCCTTCGTGGAATCCCACGTTCAAGGCATACGGACTGCTAAGCTGCCAAGTCACCCGCTGGTTCCGCCACTTCTCCGTATACATAGGTGGCGAGAACCTCACGGGCTACAAGCAGAAGCACCCCGTGGTCGACGCGATGAACCCTTGGGGCAACCAGTTTGACACCAACATGGTGTGGGGACCAATCAACGGTGCCATGGGATACGTGGGCATACGCGTAAACTTCGGAAGACTGTAACATGAAAGACTATCATCTGTTCAAATAACATTCAATTAAAAATAACCATCAATTTAAGATAACCATCAATTTAAAAGAAAGGAAAAAACATGAAAAAGATTATGACTGTAATGGCAATGTTGACCTTTGCCATCGGCATGTTCGCCAAGGACATCAAGACCGTGGTGTTCACCACCAACCCACAGATGCACTGCGAGAACTGCGAGAACAAGATCAAGGGCAACCTCCGTTTCGAGAAAGGCATCAAGGAAATCACCACCAGCGTGCCCGACCAAAAGGTGACCATCAAATATGATGCCGACAAGACCACTCCCGACAACATCGTCAAGGGGTTTGCCAAGATAGGATACACGGCTACCGCCGTAACGTCTGAAGCCAAGAAGGGCGGATGCTGCAAGAACAAGGCAAACGGCGAGAAGGGCGGATGCTGCAAGAACAAGGCAAACGGCGAAAAGGGCGGATGCTGCGATAAGAAGTAAGGACGGGTGGCACGACGATGGCACATGACATGTCGTGCAGGGGCGGGCCCTGTGCCCGTCCGCAACCCTGCCAACCGAACTATTTTGCCTGAATAATTGACTATATTCAACTATATTGTCGTATCTTTGCATTATCTTTGCAAGCAAAAGAATCACACGTCAAGAACATAACCACAGATGCTTGAATTCAAGAATGTCAGCGTAGCCATGCCCGACGGCAACCATTCCACTCCTTTCTCGCTTATCGCCGAGAAAGGCGAGACGGTGTGTATCTTTGGCGGGAAACACACGGGGAAGAGCGAGGTGCTGCTCGCCATCCTTGGGTTGCATCCTCTGCAGTCTGGCTTCATAACCTTCGACGGAGAACTCATCACACGCGAGGCATCTCCTTATTTCAGGAAAATGATGGCATACATACCACAATATATGCCAGAGGGTGAAATCAAGATAGAAGAACTGTGCAGATACCTGCACCTTGACATCCCCAATGAGCTGAAAGACATGAAAGGCAAGCCCGTCTCATCGTTCAGCCAGGAAGAATTGCAGGTCATCCTCTTGCGTCTCGCCTTGGCACTGAAGCGGGAAGTGGTGCTTGTAGACAACGCCTTCCCCACCCCACAAACACAAGAGCTCCTGGGCAAACTCGCAGAGGCGGGAGCAGAGGTAATATTCACGCATGAGGGCAATACGCTGCCTTGTGACAAACTTATAAACTTATCAAAATGAACATCTCTTCGCTTGGCATCGTTTTCGGGGCGTTGCTCGCCGCCTTACCCATATTCATCATCGTGCGTTTCCGCCTGAACCTGATGCGCAACTTCCTCGTGTCGCTCCTTCGCATGATAGTGTCGGTGGCATTGCTTGCCGCGTTGATGGCACTCGTCGCATGGGCTAACAGCATCGCGCTCAGCATAGTCTTGTCATTGGTTATCTGCCTCTTCATCGCCCTTACAACGACAGTAAAGGCAAGGCTGAAGCTGCAGCGCAACTACCTTTCGATAGCCGCAGGCTCTTTGGCCGGCATCCTCGTCGTGGGTTTCTATTTCATCTTCCTTGTCATCGGCACGCGCGACCCCTTCGCAATAAACTTTTACATTCCCGTGATAGGCTTGTTGGCAGGAGGCATCACAAGTGCCAATACCAAGGCTTTGATTGCCTACAGCGATGGTCTAGTTCATCATGGGCAACTCTACAACTACCTATTGGGCAACGGCTGCACCCAGCGGCAAGCCCTCGACTATTTTGTGCGCCGTAGCCTTCGCGCCGCCATCTTGTCGGTGAGCAAGCAAATGTCGCGCTTGGTCATGATAGAAGCTCCCGTGGCCTTCTTCGTAGCCTTGATGGGTAACCTCAGCATCCTCACGGCGGCGGCACTGCAAGTGTTGCTCATCTTGGCAACGGCAAGCGCTTCCGTCGTATCGGTCTTCATCACGTTGACCATAGAACGGAAGCGCTCAAAATAATTGTCAGTGCAAGTGATATAGGCTGATTCTAAAAATTATCTCTTGCGATTTTTCCAAAACAGGCTTATCTCCTCAAGGGTCTTACCCTTGGTCTCGGGCACGAGGCGCCAAACAAACAAGGCGGCGAGGACACAGATGGTGCCGTAAAGCCCATAGGTGAACCAATGGCCGAAATTGTCGCCCTGGGTAAGGTGCATGTTGAACATCGGCACGAAGGTTGAGCTCACGATGAAATTGAATATCCACTGGAACGCCACGGCTATCGACACAGCCGCGCCACGTATGGTGTTGGGGAAGATCTCGGCGATGTAGACCCAACATATCGGACCCCATGAGAACATGAACGACGCACTATAGACCATTATCGAGAGCATGGTGACGATGCTCAACGACGCGTTGCCAAACGTGAGGGCAACACCGAAGGCACCAATGGCCATGCCCACGCTGCCCGTTATGAGCAGCGGCTTGCGGCCGAACTTCTCCACGGTGAACACGGCTACAAGCGTGAACAGGATGTTGACGACACCCATCACCACGGTCTGCACCATCGGGTTGTCCATGTCCATGTCGCCGAAGATGCGCGGAGCATAATAGAGCACGGCGTTAATGCCGATGCCTTGCTGGAACACGCTGAGCATGATGCCTATGAAGATACACATGAAGCCGTAGGAGAACAAGCGCTCTGTCTTCGTTTCCACCGTGTTCTTTATGTCCTCAAGTATCTGGTGGGCCTTGATGTCACCGTTGATGCGTGCCAAGATGCGGTGAGCCATGTGTTCCTTACCGATGAGCACGAGATAGCGAGGTGTCTCGGGCACGAAGCATATAAGGATGGTGAAGAGCCCCGCTGGAACCATCTCGCTGCCGAACATGTAGCGCCAGCCCGCTGTTATCGTCCAAGGGTCGCTGCCTGGCATCACCTTGGAGAATCCCTGACCTATCTGCGTGATCACGGGGTTGGTGTGGTCGCCAAGAATAAGGAAATTGACGAAATAGACCACGAGCTGACCGAAGATGATGGCAAACTGGTTCCAGCTCACGAGCATGCCGCGTATCTCGCTGGGAGCCACCTCGCCGATATACATTGGGCAGATGGCAGATGCCATGCCCACGCCGATGCCGCCAAGGACACGGTAGATGTTGAACACCACGAGCAGGTTCCATGTGGGTTCACCCTTTGCCATGATATAACTCTCAGGGCACATTGAGCCCCACGCCGACACGAAGAAGCACACTCCGGCAAAGACGAGCGACTTCTTGCGGCCCAGCCGCGAGGCGAAAAGGCCCGAAAGGGCGCTGCCGACGATGCAGCCTATGAGCGCAGACGACGACGTGAAGCCGTGCATGAAATCGGTATACTGGAAATCGTTGGCACCAAGGAAGAAAGCCTGCAGACCCTTCTCGGCACCTGAGATGACGGCAGTGTCGTAGCCGAACAGCAGTCCGCCGAGCACCGCCACCATCACTATCGAGAACAGATAGCCACGACTGCCTTTGTTATTTTTAGATTCTGATTGCATAAAAGAGAGGTAGATTAAAAAAAAGGAGGGCGCGCCAAGACTCCCGATTCGGGGTCTTGACGCGCCCTTTTCAGTTAATATTGGTTTAGTAAACCGCCATTATTTCGCGTAGAGAGCCACGATGGTCTCATACTTCTCCTGCTTGCCGCTTGTCTGCTTTGGCTCGCCGTTCTTCTTGGCATAGTCTACGACCTGCTCAAGCGTGAGCTCACCGTTCTCAAACTTCTTGCCCATGCCGTCGTCGAAGCTTGCGTAACGCTCCTTGAACATCTTTGGAAGCTCGCTCTCGGTGAGAATGGCGGCAGCGTTCTCAAGGGCGCGTGCCATGGCATCCATACCGGAGATGTGGGCGATGAAGATATCCTCTGGATCGGTGCTGTTGCGGCGAAGCTTAGCGTCGAAGTTGGAACCGCCATTGCCAAGACCGCCATTGCGGATGATCTGCATCATGGCCTGGGTAAGCTCAAAGTTGTCTATTGGGAACTGGTCGGTGTCCCATCCGTTCTGCGCGTCGCCACGGTTGGCATCGATAGAGCCAAGCATGCCATTGTCCACAGCCACTGCAAGCTCGTGCTCGAAGGTATGGCCGGCGAGTGTGGCATGGTTCACCTCGATGTTCACCTTGAAGTCCTTGTCGAGACCATGGGCGCGCAGGAATCCTACGACTGTCTCGGTGTCCACGTCGTACTGGTGCTTGGTAGGCTCCATTGGCTTTGGTTCGATGAGGAAAGTGCCCTTGAAGCCCTTTGCGCGAGCGTAGTCGCGTGCCAAGGTGAGCATCTGTGCCAGATGATCCTTCTCGCGCTTCTGGTCGGTGTTGAGCAACGACATGTAGCCCTCGCGTCCGCCCCAGAACACGTAGTTGGTGCCGCCAAGCTTGATGGTCGCGTCGATGGCGTTCTTGATCTGCACTGCGGCACGAGCCACTACATCGAAGTCGGGGTTGGTAGCGGCTCCGTTCATGTAGCGCTTGTGGCCGAAGACGTTGGCTGTGCCCCAGAGGAGCTTGATGTTTGTGCCGCTCATCTTCTCAAGGGCGTAGTCGGTGATGGCCTTCATGTTGGCCTCATACTCGTCGATGTCGTCGGATGGGTCCACCAAGTCGACATCGTGGAAGCAGAAATACTCTATGCCAAGCTTCTCCATTATCTCGAATCCGGCATCCATCTTGTCCTTGGCACGCTGTAGCGGGGTCTCAGCCTTGTCCCACTCGTAAGAGCGAGTCTGACCGCCAAACTGGTCGCTTGAAGCCTGGCCGAGCGTGTGCCACCATGCCATGGCAAACTTGAGCCAGTCTTTCATCTTCTTGCCCATCACCACTTTTTCTGGCTGATAATAGTGGAATGCCATTACGTTCTTACTCTCTAGTCCCTCGAAAGGAATCTTACCGATCTGTGGGAAATACTGTTTTGCCATAATAGTTTAATATTTAGTTGATTGGTTTTTATTTTTCCTTGTTTATAATTATCGTGGGGCTCACATTTCCTTCTCAAGCATCTGCTTCCAGCGCGCGTAAGCCTCTTGGTATTCTGCCGCGCGTGCAGTGTCGGGCTCTATCACGGCCAGGCGTTTGAGCGACGCGAAAGCCTCGTTGTTGTCACGATATATGCCACATCCCATGCCGGCTCCCTTTGCCGCGCCCACGCTGCCATCGGTCTCGTAAAGCTCTATCGTGGCACCGCTTGTGCTGGCGAGCGTGTCACGGAACAATGGGCTGAGGAACATGTTGGCACGCCCTGCGTGGATCTTGCTAATGTCCATGCCCATGCCGCGCATGACCTCCATGCCATAGCAGAAAGAGAACACTATGCCTTCTTGCGCAGCGCGTATTACGTGAGCGCGGTTGTGCTTGTTGAAGTTCATGCCATGGATGGAGCATCCCACCTCACTGTTTTCAAGCACGCGCTCGGCACCGTTGCCGAAGGGTATTATCGTAACGCCCTCGCTACCCACAGGCACGGTGGCTGCAAGGTCGTTCATCGCGGGATATGACAAGTCGGGGGCCACGTTGCGATGCACCCACGAATTCAGGCATCCCGTGCCATTGATGCACAACAGCACGCCAAGGCGCGTCTGCTGCTCGGTGTAGTTGACGTGCGCGAAGGTGTTGACGCGGCTCTTTGGATCGTAGCCCACGCTGCCAAGCACGCCATATACCACGCCCGAGGTGCCTGCCGTAGATGCTATCTCGCCAGGATTGAACACGTTGAGCGATAGGGCGTTGTTGGGCTGGTCGCCTGCCCTATAGGAAATAGGCGTGCCTTCTGCCAAGCCTGTCTCGGCTGCCGCGGCTGCCGAGACGCGGCTCTGCACGGCAAACGTCGGCACGGTGTCTGCAATGAGCTCTGAGCTTAGACCCATGGCATCGAGCAACGGAGATGATAGCTCACGGTTCTTGAAGTCCCAGAATATGCCCTCCGACAGTCCGCTAACGGTGGTATTGACCTGACCAGACAGTTTCAAGGCCAAGTAGTCGCCCGGGAGCATTATCTTATATATCCTGTCGTACACGTCAGGCTCGTTTTGGCGCACCCACGCCAGCTTGGCTGCCGTGAAGTTGCCAGGCGAGTTGAGAAGATGAGTAAGGCAATAGTCTTTGCCAAGCTTGGCGAGAGCCTGCTCGCCGTATGGCACGGCGCGCGAGTCGCACCAAATGATGCTGTCGCGCACGGGTTTCAGGTCGCGGTCTACGCACACCAAGCCGTGCATCTGATATGAGATGCCTATGCCACGTATGTCGTCGCCCTTGGCACCAGCATGCGCCATGATGTCGGCAAGAGCCAACTTGGCGTTGGTCCACCACATTTCCGGGTCTTGCTCTGCCCATCCTGCCTTCACCGCTTTAATAGGTGCCTCCTCGGAAGGATAGAAAGCCGACGCGGCGCATTCTCCGCAGTCTATATCTACGAGCGACGCCTTGACGCTGCTGCTGCCCACGTCGAATCCCAACAAATAATTTTTATGTGCCATATTTTGAAACAATGCTTTTAGGTCTGTTTACAAGACTGATTATTCTGCCGCAAAAGTACGAAAAAAAACAGTCAACAGAACCTGCAATATATGCATTTTATGTTGCTTTTATATGTAAAAAATGTAAAGCCGAAACAAAAGCTACAGCTAACT
Source organism: Lachnospiraceae bacterium (assembly GCA_963660075.1). GTDB lineage: Bacteria > Bacteroidota > Bacteroidia > Bacteroidales > Bacteroidaceae > Prevotella. The sequence continues at coordinate 175 of CAVKWN010000032.1, read as the reverse complement.
GAACGTAAAAAGCCCCGTGCAGGACGCATGATGTAGCGTCGCTGCACGGGGCTTCCCGTGTATGACTGTCTGCGGAGCTATTATTCCGCGCTTACTGTCTTCTGGCCGTTTGCCGTGATTTCCTTTTCACTGAAACCGCTGATGATGCTCTCGGCAACCTTGGTGTCCACCCATG
>CAVKWN010000031.1:0-31683 GCA_963660075.1 Lachnospiraceae bacterium | reverse complement strand
CGCAGACGAAACTCACCACGGTGATGCGTCAGAGGATGAACGCCTCGGAGGCGGACGTTGCGGTCATCAACAAGCTGGTGGCCTCTGAGACGGAGTTAGGCATCGTTAGCGGCACGGTGCAGCGCTTCGGCTTGCAGAAGCCCGTGCTGATGTGGGCGGAGGAAGGCACGAAGATGAGATACGTGAAGAAAGGCGGCGAGGTACCACCATGGCGGCAGTGGGTATGCCTCAAAGTTGGACGGCATGCACAAGACCTTTGGCGGCACGATGACAAAAACGGCCAGGAACGCGTAGGCACCCACGTCCCACGCTGAAGAAAGGATGGCGATAAGGAAGATGAGGATGTCGAACACAAGGGCGATGCCCAAGGCGCAAGACACCGCCTGCGCCCTCTTTCGGTTGCGTTTCCTCCTTCTCTCCCCTTCCTCTGATTTTCTGCCCATAGTGTTTCACTCTTTTATGGTTTGTTTCGCAAAAGTAAGCATTAGCCACGAAATCATCGCAACGAAACAAGAAAAAAGATGGCAAAGGATATAAGGTTTAACATTCGGCTGAGCCTATTTTAGTTCACAATCACAAATTCCATCCAAGCGAAGGCTTTCTCAATGCACACCGTCATTTACCATTTTCCAGACATGCTTGTTGCCACAGTCGTCTGTTGCATTAACAATGTAGACACCGCGAGCCCAACCGTCTGTGCTCACCGCGCTAAGCTTAGTCTCTGCCATCACCTTTCCGGTGGTGTCGGTTACCGTAATCCGGCTCACTCCTGTAGGCAGGTACACGTCTATCAGCCCGTCGTGTAATGTCATTGTCGCTTGACTGGCCTGCGTAGTGGCAATGCCGCTTGCGTTGTGTTTTTTCGCTATTCTGAATATGCGCGCGTCACGTCCGGGCAGCGACCATGCTATTTGTTCAGCGTTGCTGCTCACCGTTCCATTCAGCCACAATTCCTTTATTTCGCCAATGCTGTCGGGATTTATTCCAAGATATTCCCACGTGACCTTGCCAGTTGCGGGCAAAATGGAATAGTTGAAGACAGCCAAGTACCAGTAATCACTGCTTTCGCCTTGCATAAGGTTCTCGGCACCCGTGCCGTTTGCCTCGGTACCATCAACGGGACGGAACGACTGGCAAGTGCGCGGAATCTCGTTGACATCATCATTGGTTAGAAATTTCAAGGCTGCTTTCCTTGATTCTGAAGGATTGCCTTTTGAGACATTGTCACTGAAATTATCGCCTGTGAGATATGCGCCACAAATGACTCCACTTGTTACCCTCGCACGATTCTCACCGTCAGTCTCGGTTGCTCCCGACTCGTGTTTCAACACAAGGTGGTCGGGATCAAGGCTGAAATAGAGATTGTCGAGCCACCAGCCAAACGACAACGAGTTCATCATGTATTTCGTCTCGCTGATTTTTCCCCAGCAGTCGCAGCTTGAACGCCTTCCGTGGGCATATTGGTACGGGAAAGCCGGCGCGATGCTGAGGTCGATGAAACAGTCGTCACCGAGTTTGGATTTCACTTGGTCGATAAAGAACTTCATGCCTTGGTTGTAAGCCTGGATGCCAGTATGCACGTTGCTGTCGTACCAACTGTCGGCATCCACTGCGCCATTGCTCATAAAGTCGCACTTCAGATACTTGATGCCCCAGCGTTTAAACTTGTTCAGGTTGGTCACCAGTTCCACTTTCGTGGCAGGGTGAGTAGGGTCATTGCAACAAGCCCCGTCCACTTTGACAAACTCGCCGTTTGCCCTTAGCCATCTGTCTCCGCCCTTGTATTTCGAAGAGCCTTCCACGGTATGCGTGCTATCGGTGTTCCAGTCGCACCAAGGCCCATAGTAGAGACCCGGTATCATGTCGTTGGCATTGCAGTAGGCCACGAAATCCTTTATTTGCTGATCGGTAAAATTATTGTTCCACCACGAGTCAAGGCTCATCACCAGTTTACCGTTAGCGTCGTGGAAGCCATGAGCCTTCAGGTTGTCGAGCATGAAGTCGCCCACGTCCTCGGCACCCTGCAGTGAGACTGCCGTTTGCTGCACGCCCCAACTGTTCCATCCCACAGGTTTCGCGCCTGCCCATGCCAGAGGCTCCGCCACCTTAGCGCAATCCTTCGCGAAATGCTCCATGCCGTCGCGCCAATCATCGAACATTCCCACAGTGAACCTTGCCGAACTCACTGTCGTTCCCGTTAGCCAACCGTGCCCCACACCTGTGTCGTGGCTCCAAGTGTCGGCATAGCCAGAAAGCAAATGGAAAGCGTTCAGGCTGCCGTAATTGGCACTTTTCCCGTATACCACGCTTTTCCACGAGTCGTGGTCAATGGCACCTGCCACAAGCCCATACCTCGTAGAGCCGTTGAAGAAAGCGTTTGCCGAATAAGACGTAACCTCGTTACCGTTCATTGTCATCGATTGATAACTGACATATTGGTCGTTGTCCCAAGGCACGAAAAGCATGCGGTTGTACTTGCGCAAATCGCTGCTTGACGGGAGGAACGTAGACTGTGTCTCCGTCCATAACGGCGCCATATAGTTACTGCTTATGTTGACACCATCCTTGCTGATGGTGAGTTGCACTATCATGTCGTCGTCGCCATCGTAGAACGAGAAATCCTGCTTCATGCTTATCCCGTCGGCAAGAGTATAAACCAAGGTATGCTTTCGGCCTTGTCCCAGGTCGTCATCCACATCGCTCACGGCCTTCGTTACCGAAACGGCATTGCGCGAGTCGGCATCAATGGTGGCCGCGGCAGTCCCTAAGCGGTACTTGGCAACAGCATATACACCATTCAGTATCTCGGTGTTGTTATTGCTTATTATCAACGTCTTGCTGGCGTTGTTGAGTGTCAGTTGCCAATTGCCCTCCTTGATAGTCTGGGCCTCAGCGGCTATCGTGCTTGCGATGGCAAGCAAAAACAAACATATTTTTTTCATATTGGGTGTCTTATTTTTTCTCAAGTCTGAAAACCTTAACGTCTCTTGGGCTTACGGCGAATGTCTTTAAGTCGTTTACCCTGCTGTGGCTCCACAGTTCTGTTATGTTATACTGGCTGTAGTCGCATGCGCCTAAACGCTCCGGCTCAATACCGTAGCTTGTTTCTTTCTCTCCATAGTTGAAGCACGCCACGTAAATGGTGCCATCGTCATGCCTGACAAACATGTTTTCCGACCTGTCGTTGTCGCCTTCCAATGGTCTGAAGGCCCTGCCTGTCGCCATGGCGTTGATACCGGGATTGGTGAGATAGAGCCTTGCCTTTCTCTTCACCTCATCCGTTCCCGTCTTGCTGAAGTCGTCGCTGGTAATGAAAATACCCGTTATCGCCGACGACGTTACCCTGCAACGGTTCTCGCCTTCCTCCGCGTCGCGCAGCACCACGTGGTCGGCATCGTTGTAGTCGTAGACCCCGTTAATCCACCAGCCCCACGACAGGGCGTTGAGGGTGTATTCCGTGTCTTTTATCTTGTTCCAGGCATCGCACGCTATTCGCCTACTTTGAGCATACTCGGCAGGGAAAATCGGCGAGATAGACAGGTTGAGATACATGTCGTGGAAGATGCTGTCGAGCAGTTGCATTCCAAGGTTGTAGGCTTGGGTGCCTGTCTGTATGCCCTTGTCATACCAGCCATCGGCCTCCAGACGGCCATGCGTCATGAAGTCCATCTTCACGTATTTGAACCCGTAGAGGCGAAACTTCGCGGCAACCACCTCCATCATCTTCCTTACGGCAGGGTGCGTCGGGTCGATTGCATATCCCCCATCCAGCTCTTGTGGCTTTCCGTTGGCATACAGCCAAATGTCCCTATATTTCAGATTATCTGAATAAGGCACGGCGTTCTCGCCGTTCTTTCCCCAGTCTACGAACGGTGTCCAATACACGCAGGGCACTTGGTTGTTTGCAACACACCGTTTGCAGAAGTCGGTCAGTTCTTCGTCCGTGAAGCTGTTCCATCCAGAGTCAAGCCCAGTGTAAACAATCCCCTCCGAATTATGAAACGCATGGTTTTGAAGGTTGTCGGCAATGAAATCTATCACCTCACAACTGTTCCTGTGGTTTACGTCGAAAGCCAGCGCGCCCCAACTGTTCCAGCCTACGGGCATCGCCTTGTTCCATGGCCTTGGCTTGCTTACCGTGGCGTTGACTTTCGCGTATGTTTCCATGCCGTCGCGCCAATCGTCGAAACAACCTATCATAAAGGTCGCGCTCTTTATGGTCGTGCCTGCAAGAGAGCCATGTCCCTTGCTGTCGCGAGTCAACTTGTCGGCTACTCCGCAAATGGCGTGCAGCTCTGTTGAGCCGTGCAAGAGGTCGACGGCGTTTTTCCAATTGTCGTGATTTATCGCTCCTACGACTACTCCACGCCGCGACCGCGGATTATACGCAGCCGTCACCTCATACGACCTCAATGTGTCGCCGGTGTCGCTGACGGTGTGGTATCTTACCCAGGCATCGTTATCGAAAGGCACAAACAGCTTTCTTTGTTTCCCCGACGAGATGAAGCTTGAAAGGTCGCGGGCAATCAGCGGCTCTATGCGGTTTACCCTTATTTCCCTGTCGGCCGCTACACAGGCTTCCACAAGCACGTATTTGTCGTAAACCTTGAAAGTCTGTGTAAGCGTAGGCAATCCATGCGACGAATAGGTTACCTCTATTTTTTCCCCCTTGCCAAAAGCATCGTCCACCCTACTCGTCTTTGTCTTCCGTTTGTCGTAGTCGGCAGTGGTTACCGTCTTGCCGCCAAGGCAATACGCGGCAGTCGCGCCTCCAATGAGCTTTTGCTTTTCAAAACAGACATATACACCATCAGAGACTTTCAGCTGCCATCTGCCAGTGTTCACCCCGGCCATTGCCGAAACACAAGTCAATAGCGCAAGTAATGGTGTAAGAATAGTCTTCTTTTTCATTTTGGTTGATTTTAGTGATTTTGACTAATGCAAAATTAGCATATCGCAAACACAAACCAACCATATATTCTCGCCACAAAATGCCACAAATGTGTCAATCTCCGTGCCACAAAGCCCAATGGCGCGCCAAGACCGTTTCTCAACCCTTGTTTTCCATGGCAAACTCTTTCGGGGTCATGCCGAATTGCTTTTGGAAGAGCTTGATGAAATAGGACGGCGAGCTTATGCCTATCTCCTCGCACACCTCATTGGCGCGGTATCCTTTCTGGCGTATCAGCTCGGCAGCTTTCTTCAACTTTATCAGCCTGATGAAGTCGATGGGCGTAAGGTTCGACACTTCCTTTATCTTCCTGTGAAGGCTCGACCTGCTCATGCACATCTCCTTTGCCAGGCGCTCTACATTGAAGTCGGGGTCGTGCATGTTTTCGGTAATCACCATGTTCATCTTGTTGAGGAAATCCTCCTCCACTTTGTTTGTGCCACTGCCTTCCACCGTGAGGTAAGGCTTGTGCAAGAAGCTTTCCTGCTCCCGTCTCCTGTTCTCGAGCAGCGTTTGTATCTGCTGGCGGAGATGCGCCATGCTGAACGGTTTCTCGATATACGCGTCAGCCCCTGCCTTCAGTCCTTCTATCCGGTTGTCGAGTGTTTGCCGTGCGGTGAGCATTATCACTGGCATGTGGCTTAGGTTCACGTCGGTTTTAATCCTGCACGTCAGCTCCAACCCATCCATTACAGGCATCATGACGTCGGTGACGACAAGGCTTACCTTGTTCTTGTCTATCAAGTCGAGGGCCTCCTGGCCGTTGGCAGCCGAGAGCACCATGTAGTCGGAGCCGAAGTTGTCGCGCAACAAGTCCACTATCTCTGCGTTGTCCTCCACCACGAGTATGGTGTCGCCCTTTGTCGTGCCGGCATTCTCGGCATATTCTTCCACGATGTCGTTGTAGTGAGTGTCGGGCAGTTCCTCGCATTGCATTTCTATCACATTGTCCTGACGCATGGGCAGCGTAAGCACGAACTCGTTGTATTCCGACTCCTTGTTTATCCTCAGGCTCCCATGATGCATCTCCGCCAACGACTTGGCAAGCGGCAGGCCAATGCCCGTACCCGTCTTCGAGTCGTCGCGGTCCAGGCGCACAAAGGGCTCGAAAATCCTTTCGCTCATGTTTTCAGGTATCCTTGCCCCGTCGTTGACGACGCTTATCCTGACCTCAGAGGCATTGTGGCGAATTGACACTTGCATGAAGCTCTCCGAGTATTTCATGGCGTTGTTGAGCAGGTTGCTTACTATCTTTGTCACCGCCTCCGAGTTGACCGGCACCATTATGGCTTCCTCGTCGGCATCGAAACCGATGGTTCGTCCTTGGTTTGCCGCGGCAGGCTCGAAGCGCGTTATGATGTTGTTGACAAGGCGGCACACGTCCAGTCTTACGAAGTTGAGCTTCAGCGTCTTGGGGTCTATCTTTCGGAATTCCATCAACTGGTTTATGAGGTTGAGCAGCCGTTGGCAATTCATTTTCACCGACCTGAGGTTTTTCCTTATTGCCTTGTCTTCTATCCTGCTGTCGTTGATGGTCTCCAGCGACCCGCTGATAAGCGTCAGCGGGGTGCGGATCTCGTGGGTGACGTCGGTGAAGAAACTTATCTTCGATTGCAGCAACTCCTTCTCCTGACTCGCCTGTATTATCCTTGCCCTTCGCTGCATACGCCTCGTCTGCCTGAGCTGCTGGTTGCGGAAGAGCAGTGCCACGAAGGCGATGATGAGCATGACATAGACCACACGCGCCAGTATCGTGTCCCACCACGGATGACGCACGGTGATTTCCAGCGTCGTGGTGTTGGCCTTGTTTCCGCGCTCGCGCACCGTAAGCCCATATTTCCCGGGTTGCAGACGGGTGTAGTTGATGCCGTCCTTTGTGGTGGCTATGTTCCAGTCCTTGTCCACTCCTTCCAGCCTGTACTCATAGTCCACCGACTCTATGCTGTTGTATTCGAGCGTGCCAATGTCCAAGTGGAGGCTTGAGAAATTGTAGGGCAGCCGTATTTTCCTCGACGTGAAGATGTTGGCCTCTATTATGCCTCCCTTTTCCGGGCGCACGTCCTTGTTGTCGACTTTCAGGTTGGTTACCATGACCCTCCTGCTGCTCATGTCGCTGTATATGCTGTTAGAGTTGATCATCCTCAAACCGCTTTGCGTGCCGAAGAGCATGGTGCCGTCGGCAAGCTTCACCGCCGACCGAATGCTGTATTGGCTTCCGAGGTATTGCATATTGTCGCTGTAGACGGTGGCCTCGCGCGTGGCAGGGTTAAATCTCACGAGGCCGTGGTTGGTGCCGAACCACAGGTTGTGCCTGCCGTCCTCAAGCACCTTATAGGTCACGTCGTCGGGCAAGCCGTCGGCCTTGCCGTATGACGCGAAGACGTTCTTGGCGAAGTCGTAGCAACACAACCCGCCGCGGTCGGTGCCAAACCACAGGTTGCCTTTATGGTCCGCGCTCACGCTCGTGATGTCGTTTGAGCTTACTGTCGTGCTGTCGGATGCATCGTGCTGATAGTGGGTTATCTTGCCTGTCCTGACGTTGAAGCGATACAAGCCCATGCCTATGGTGCATACCCAGATGTCTCCCTTGCGATCCTGTATGAAATCCTGCACGTAGATGCCGCCCAGCCCGTTTACCCTGCGGAATTTCATTCCGTCTGCCTGCACATACACGTCGCGTCCCGTTCCGAGCCACATCTTGCCGTCGCGGTCGCGCATCACGGCATAGACGCTTCCATCGCCCACAAGCCCCAAATCCCGTGGGGCGTAATGGCTGACGGCAAGCGTGCGCGAGTCGATGATGTCGATGCCGTTTTTAAACGTACCCGACCATATCTTCCCGTTGTCGTAATACAATGCCAGGCGGTTGCTGCCACTTTTGCTTGTCGCCATTGGCACGTCGCGGAATGTCTTCGTGCGTGGGTCGAAGATGTTGACAAAGCCTTCGTCAGACGACAGCCACACATCTCCGTCGGGTGTGACGGCCATCTCGTTGACCATCTTTCCCGAAATAGATCCGGGCATGAGCGAGGGCAGGAAAACGTTGTAGTTGATGCCCTCGGGCGGAAGGTAGTCGACGCCGTTGGTGTTGGTGCCAAGCCACAATCCGCCGCCGCTGTCGATGTAGACGGTGTATATCATCTTGCAGGAGAGCCCGAACGACGACAACGTGCTTTCCCTTATCACCCTTTCCTTATGTGCCTTCTCGTCGATGACATACAGGCCTTCCTGGGTTCCCACGTAAAGTCGTTGCCCGTCGGTTGCCACGGCACGAATAATCTTATAGTGCACGCCGGGCGAGTCTACGTCGCGCAGTTCTCCCGTCTGTGGGTTATATTTCACCAGGCGCGCCTCGTGTTCGCCAACCACCAGCCACGAGCCGTAGTCGGTAAGCGCGTAGATGTTTTTCCCTGCCAAGGCCTTTTGCGCGTCGCCGCGGGTCATCAGCCTCAGGTTGTCGATGCGTTTGTCGTAGCGGTATAGGCCATTGCCGTTGGTGCCGAACCACACGCTGCCGTCGCGGCGCACGCATACCGACTGTATGTTGCCGTCAAACTGCCCGAAGCTCTTCGACGTGCGGTATAGGGCGAGGCGCTTCTTGCGAGTGTCATAGCGGTAGGCTCCTTCGTTTGGCAACACTATCCAAACGTTGCCCGCCTTGTCGCCTACAATCTGGTTGACCCAGTTGGACGGGTAGTGGCCGCGCGAGGTCTTAAGGTCGAAAAACGTGAACCGCTCGGTATCGGGATCCATTATGAACACGCCCTTGTCGGTGCCTACCCACAGCTTGCCGTCGTTGGCCTCGTAAAGGGCGGAGACGTTGTGGTTGCCGAAGTGCTTCTCAAGGTCGTCGACATCGTATGTCTTTATGTTGCAGCCATCGTATCGGTTGAGCCCGTTGCGGGTGCCAATCCATACAAATCCGTGCCGGTCTTTGGTTATTGCCTTGACGTGGTTTTCCGACAAGCCAGAATTGTCACCTATGTGCATGAAAAGCAAGCGGTCGGTAATGGCGTCAAAGGCGAAGGCGCGGCAAACGGCTATGCATAATATGAGTATGGTGATTAAAAAGCGGTTTTTCATGGCTTAAGAAGTCAGTTTTTATGTTTATTTGCAAAATTACAAAAATAAATCAAATAAAACCGTGTTTTTCGACCTATTGTTCATCATCAACCTTCAAATATCATCCATAAGCCAAACCCTAAAAACGCAGAACGAAAACTGTAAGGAAACTTCAACAAAAAAAGCCGCTTGAAATAACTCTTTCCATGGAAACCCATCAGGCTTTTCATGCCGTTTTCATGGCTTTTCGCCACCGCAATCTCGCCTCCAAACAGCAGTTTCGCAGCCTCGACAGTGAAATCACGCAACGTTTTCAGTGCAAAGGCGTTGCTTTAACGGCGCAAGCTCATTGCCTTTACAGTGGAAAAGCATCGTCTTTACACTGTAAAGGCAAAGGGCAAAAACTCAAGGGCAGCAACGGTCGTTACCAACTGCCTGATAGACAAAGGATAACAAAAAGGGTCGAAAATGCGCATTTTCGACCCTTTTTATACGTTTTAGAAAACTCGCGGAATCTCAGAACCGTTTTTGTAAAAAATGTTTATCATTTCACGTCAGCCAAAGTAGTTATCCTCAGCTCGTTGCGGAAGGTTGCCAAATCCTTGCCCGAACGCACGTGTATCGTGCGGCTCTCACCGGGGAGAAGATCAAAATAGTTGTCGCTGAAGAAATTGTCGATACCCTTTATCTTCATGAACACGCCACGCGCGAAAACGTCGGTAGTCAGCGTCACGTCGAAACCGTCTGCCGCCGGCGTCACCGACGTTGACACCACGGGGCGCGTGTAGTGCATGTCTTTCTGCTTGGCGACGTAGGCTATGTTGTAATATGTCTTGCCACCAGTGGAATAGGTGATGTAAAATACCACGTCCTCAGGCTTCTCGCCGTTCAGCAGGTCGGCAACACGCCATGTGTCCACGTCTATGGCGGTGTTGGCAGGCATATCTAACGTCCGCGTCTTCTCTGCCACCGTGGTGCCGTCGAGCCTGACGGTCTTTACGCTGACCTTTCCCGAGCACGGTTTCAGCCTGTCGCTGACGAGCTTCAGTTCCAGCACCAGCTCGCCAGTGCCGTTTTCCGTCGCTTCTTTGGTCGTAGCCGTCGACGCTCCCGGCAGAGCCGCTGTCTGCACGTTTTTCAATGCCTTTGCATCAACATGTTTCACCCTTGGCGACACAAGGATGTCGTCGTAGGCCTTGCGCGCGAAATAGTGCAGGGCCTTCCACCGTCCGTAATAGTCGCGGCTCGACCACGACGCCACGGGCCAACAGTCGTCGACCTGCCAGAAAAGGGTGCCCATGCAGTAGGGCCTGTCGCGGCGGAAAGCCTCCATGCCGATCTTTACGCCATCGCCTTGCATGAGCTGCGAGACATACAGGAAATCCTCAAAGCGTGTCGGCACGGGATAGTCGCGCTTCATGTATTCCTCTATGCGGCGGTTGGCATAAGTGCCGGCCTTCTGATGCTCCATCATCACCTCGCCATAGATGTGGTGGTCGGCAGTGTCGGGCGCGAACCGCAGCACCGACTCATACTCAGGGAACGACTGGAACCCATACTCCGACTCGAACCTCACGTGATGGTCGAAATAATGGTCAAACGGCTCACCGCCATGCCACACTCCCCAATAGTGGTCGTCGCCGTCGGTGCCGTTTGACGGGGCAGCCTCCGAGGCCCATGGCGACGAGGGGCGATAGGCGATGCCGCCGCCATATTGCCTCACCACGTCGGGCAACGTCTCGTAGAACAGGCGGTGCTGCATCTTCCACACGCGGTCGCCATAGCCGCCGTCGCGGTCGAGGCTTGCCTTCTTGCCGCCCCAACCCCACATCACGTCCTCACACTCGTTGTTGCCCGTGTAGATGGCCATGCAGGCGTGGTTGCGCAGGCGGCGCACATTGTCGATAGCCTCTTGGCGCACGTTCTCGTTGAAGTCGTCGTCTACCTCATAAGTGCAGCAGGCGAACATCAAGTCCTGCCAAACCATGATGCCCATCTCGTCGCAATGGCGATAGAACGCGTCGTCCTCATACACGCCCCCACCCCACACGCGTATCATGTTCATGTTGACATCGCGGCAGTCGGCCACCAATTGCTTATACCACTGGTCGTCGCAGCGCGGCAGGAAGTTGTCGCCAGGCACGAAGTCGGCACCCTTGGCAAACACCGGCTCGCCGTTCAGCTCGAAGTAGAGGTTATGCCCCCACTTGTCCTTGTCGTTGTGGAGCTTTAGGCTACGCAGGCCTATGCGCTGGCTGTCGTCGTCCACTTCCTTGCCGCCAATGGTCAGCGCAGCGCGGAAATCTGTCAGGTTTGGCTTGCCGAGCCCGTTGGTCCACCAAAGGCGTGGGCGAGAGATGGCATAATCAAGGGTCAACGTGTTCAAGCCCTTTTTCAGCGCGCCTTTCCTTGTTGCCACACGCTTGCCGTCGGCGGTGATATCGAGCGTGGCGTTGGCCACGTCGTCGTCGGACAGCACCTCGACCACAGTCGTTAGCACGGCCTTGGCCTTGGTAACAGACTTCTGCTGGTACCACACGTCCTGGATGCGGTTCCCGGTCCACGTGCGCAACACTACGGGACGCCAGATGCCGAATGTCACGAGGCGCGGTCCCCAGTCCCAACCATATTCATAGCTCGCGGTGCGGACAAACGGACTTATGGTCTTGTCGAAGATTCCTCCCGTCCACGACTGGTCAGGCCCCGTGTTGTGGCGGTAAGGAAGTGAGTCGAACTTCTTGATGCCTGGTTGTATGGGGTTATGGAAATACACCTCCAGCTTGTTGTCGCCAACCTTCATGATGCCCTTGACGTCGCATACCCAGGTGCGATGCATGTTGTTGGCGTTCAGTATCGACTTGCCGTTGAGGTAGACATCGGCATATGTGTCGAGACCCTTGAACACTATCTGCTGGTTGGTCGCCGACAGCTCGTCAGCGGTGGGCGTGAAATGCTCTTCATACGCCCAGTCGTGCTTGTCGATCCACTGCACACTGTTTTCGTTGAGGCGGAAAAACGGGTCGTCTATTATGCCCGCTTTCATAAGGTCGGTGTGAACGGTGCCTGGCACGCTTGCGTCATGCCATATATCCGACCCTCCCTGGTGGAAGCGCCAGCCCTCGTGCAGCGTTCGCTCAGACATGGATGCCCCTGCTTGCAGCGCCATCGTAAGCAGCGCCACAAGGAAAAATAACCTTGTTTTCATAAGAGTAGTATTTAAAGTTTTATGTTCGTTTTCTTGCCTTTTCTCAACGTCAGCTTCCGCGTCTGCCCGTTTACGCGGCAGTCTACGGTCTGGTCGCGGTTGCTCAGCAAAACCGCCTTCACCACCTTGCCGTCGCTCCATGACATGTCGGCGGTGATGCCCCCTTCGGCGCATATCCCCTTCACGTTGCCATCGCGCCATTGCCGTGGCAACGCCGGAAGGAAGTCGAGACAGCCGTCGTAGCTCTGCAAAATCATCTCGCAAGCTCCCGACACCGCCGCCTCGTTGGCGTCGAAGCTGAATATGTCTTCATCCGCCCCCGCCACACCCGAAGGCGACACCGTCATGAGGTTGGCCTGCATGAAGCCGCGATACAACCCCATCAATGACTCATAAGCCTTGTCGCCATCCTTGAGGCGAGCATAAAAATTGATGTTGTTGCCGCGCGTCCACTCCGTATCTTCCCACTTTGGATGAGACAGTTGGCGGTCAAGGAAAAGACTGCAACCAGCTGCCAAGTCAGGCGTGCGCCGTGGGGATATTTGCCCGAATGGATACAGCGTCACCAGATGGCTGGCGTGGCGGTGCGTGGGGTCGGCACGCTCCACATCGTCGAGCCACTCGCGCAACTCGCCGTTGCTACCCAGCCTAAGCGGCGGCAAACGCTTCAAGTCCTGCTCCAGACGTTTGCGGAAAGCGACATCGGTATCCAGCAGTTTGCAGCTTTCGATGCATGCCTCATAGATACGGCTCACCACCGCCCTGTCTATCGTGGGCATCATCGACATGCACCACACGTTGCCGTCCTTGGCACGGAATGCGTTTTCTGGCGATATGCTCGGGCCCGTCACCAGCCACCCCGTTGCAGGGTCTTCAGCCATATAGTCGACAAAAAACTTGGCAGTCTCTTTCAGCAATGGGTAACCTTCGCGTCGCAACCAGTCGATGTCGTGCGTATAAAGGAAGTGAGTCCACAGCTGCGTGGCCATCCACGCGCCGGCGGTGACGTTGAGCGCCCACCCCACGCCACCGCCAGGAGCCGTGTCGCCCCACACGTTGTTGATAGTGTGAGCCACCCAACCGTCGCATCCGTACACCTTGCGCGCCGTCTCGTGGCCATAGTTGGCAAGCAAACGCAGATAACGGAACAAGGCAATGTTGGTCTCGGGCATGTTGGCGATGTTAGCCGACCAATAGTTTTGCTGGATGTTTATGTCGAGATGATAATCGCATCGCCACGCCATGTTGCACGCCCTGTTGTCGTTCCAGAGGCCTTGCAGGTTGGCTGGCAAGGGCGAGTCTTCCCTTGAGGAGGAAAGCAGCATGTAGCGGCCGTATTGAATAAAGAGCGCATCGAAAGCCGCGTCAGCCTTGCCTCCATGCACCTTCCGGAAGAGGTTCTCGGCTGAGGCATTGGATGTAGGCCCCAACGATATGGAGAAGCGATTGAAAAGGCGACTGAAGTCGGAAGTGTGGCTTTTCAGAAGTTGCCTATAACTTTTTAGCGAAGCCTCATCAACCGTTTTGCGGCACACCTCGGCATAATCCTCGCCCGTGAAACTTGTGCGGATGTCGATGATCAACACTATCGACTTCGCGCCCTTCACCTCCAGCGTGCCGTCATTGCCGCTCACGCTTCCGCCATCGCCAAGGGCCTTCACACGCGCCTCATACCTTACCCCGCCTGGCCCGGCAGAGGGGAACCGCGCGTCGCCACGAGCCACCAGTGCAGAGCCCTCAGCTCTTACCGCCCCATGGCGCAACAGGTCAAGCCAGATCTTTGCGGACATTCCATGAGGCGCGGAGGTCTCGTAGCGGATGACGAGCACCTGGTCGGGATTGCTGCAGAAATATTCGTGCGTGAGCTTGGCACCGCCCTGGCCGTAGCATACGTCAGCCAACGCCCTGCCCATGTCCAACGTGCGTGAGTAGCCTCGCACCTCACCTTTGTTTTCGTCAAACGTCACTGTCAGGTCGCCCAACGGCAGATGCGTGCCGAAACTGCCGCCATGCCCCGAAAGGTATTTAGTGCCCAACTCGTTGCCCAACGCCAGGTCGCCCTTGAAGAAAGCCTCGCGCGCCTCCTTCAGCGCATCGGACCCACACAGGTCGTTGCACGTCGCGTCGGGTTGTCCCGACCACATCGTTATCTCGTTCAAGGCTATCCTGTCCTCGTTCGCGCCACCGTAGACCATTGCCCCAAGGCGACCATTGCCCAAGGGCAAGGCACTGAACCAGCCGTCGGCGGCACGTTCGTAGCGAAGCTTGACACCCGCGCCAGTGCCATAGGCCAACAGCGGGAAGAGCAGGAAAGCGAAAAGTATATTTCTCATACAAGTCATAATGCTTACTTTATGAACCATTGGTTTATATCCATGAGTTTCGCCAACATGGCGGCTGCATTGTCGAATTTAGCCGACACCTTCTCGGCCATGAACCGTGGGAAGTCGTCCCTGTGGCGGCTCACGCACAGCAAGTCGAAGAAACGGTTGCCCTCGAAACAAGTCTCTGCCGCCATCTCTTCAAGGATAGCCTCCTCGACATATGCCGTCGTATCGACACCCGCCGGTATGACGTAACGGTCGCGGTCGAGCGACACGCCCAATCCAAGTCCGCGTGCGGCTGTGCCCACGTTGCCGTCGAAACGACTGTCGGTGAAGTCGATGTAGGCAGGCAGGTCCTTCACCTCGTTGGAGTCTACACGCAAGGTGTCGCTGAGGGTGCTGCGGTTAAGTCCGTATTTCAACACCGCGAACGCCAGGGTTGGCTTGCCAAGGCGGTTTATGGCCTCGGCGTAGCGCAAGTAAACGAGCGAAGGGCGGTAGAGTGCAAGCGACGTAAGAGGGCGGTTGCGCAACTCGTCGGTCGTTGATCCGCTCAGGTTGTTGTAGAACTTCGTGATCAGCGTCTGCCGCGAGCTTGTCTTGCTTATCGCCACCGTGCCGAAAGCATCAGCCACGATGTTGCCATTGGCGAACATGCATTGCCCGCGCATGTCGCCATTAAAATAGCGTGATATGCCCTGTTGGTTATCGGTATGGAAATGGGGGCGGCCGTTCATAGTCGCTACGAAAGCCTGGGAAGGAAGTATCGACGGCGTGTCGCTGTAGGTGAGCTTGAGCAACTGGCTGTGGTTTGAGCGCAGCTCACTGTCGAAGACCACCCTCGTGATGACCTCGTTGAGATATGCGTTGAGATGGCCGGAGCTCAGCGTGGCACGCAGCGGCGACTCCCATGTGTTGGCATAGGAAGACGAGACTGTTAGCGAGCGGTTGTAGATAGCGTTGTAATAGCTTTGCGCTGCATGGGTGTAATCGTTCTCGTAGAGATAGAGGTCGCCAAGGAGTATCTGCGCGGGAATGAAGAACTCTGCAGAGCTCCAGCCGTCTACAGACCCATAGTTGAGCGCGCGCTCGCCTGCCACCGGCAATATGTCGCTGACGAGCCGTGGCACGAGTTGGTCAAGGGTAAGCGTTGTGCCAACGTTGGAAGAGTCGGCAAGCGACACCAAGGGAGCGGTGAAATAGTTGGCACGCCCGAAGACGAGCCCCATCTGCAAGTAGGTCCAAGCCCTGATGACCTTGGCCTGCGCGTATTCGGGTCTCATCACCTGCGTCTGGCCCTGGGTTATCGTGGTGTCGATGTGGGCTATGATATAGTTGCAGTTGTTGATGACATCGTAGAAGTCGCGCTTTCCGGCATAAGCGATGTTGGCGTCAGCCGTGAAAGACCCTAGGGCCTGCAACCCCGTGGAGGCATACGACGAATTGACCACGGCGAGGTCGCCACGCAACTCGCCGTTGACCACCACCCTGTCGGCTATGTTTTGCACTTTGGCAAGCACGCCCATGATGGAATAGATGGAGTCGTTGGCTTCGTCTATCTTGTGATCTTTCTCATACGCCACGTTGTCGGAACTGGTGTCGAGCATGTCGGAGCAAGACGAGCCAAGCAGCACGGCAAAGAGCATCAATACGGTTTTTATATTGTTTTTCATAATTTCAAATTCCAGATTAAACAGTGCAATGTTGCTATAGTCCTAATTTAACGCCAAAGAAATAGCTCCTTGTGGGCGGTGTCAGCCCGGTGTCCACGCCTTGATACAACACGTTGCCGCCATAGGAGAACTCAGGATCCGAGCCCATGTATTTGGTAACAGTAAAGAGGTTGTTGACTGCTGCCCAAAGCTGTAGGCTCTGTATCACCTTCGGCTTTATGGGCAAGTCGTACGACAACGACAATTGCCTCATCTTCATGAAAGACCCGTCCTCAATCCACCTGTCGCTGAAAGCCGCGTTTCCCATGGGGTCTCCATAGGTGGCGCGCGGCACCGACGTCACCTGCCCGTCGGCTGTCCACCGCTGTCTCATGTTCGTGGTCTGGTTGCAGAGCGAGCTTCCACTCTCAAGGTTCGCACGCAGGGCATTGTAAACATCGTTGCCAACGGAATAAGTGAACGCTGTGGAAAGAGTGAACCGGCGATACCGCAGGCTAAGCCCGAAACTGCCATACAAGTCGGGGTTGGGATTGCCTATTATCTGTCGGTCGGCATCGTTGATTATGCCGTTGCCGTCCGCATCCTCGTAATGCATGTCGCCAGCCACGAAATGACGCCGCTCACCGTTGTCGGTCATTATGGAAAGGTTGGCGGCCTCTGCCTCAGCGCTTGTGGAGAACACGCCCAGCGAGCGATAGCCATAGAACACGCCTACCGGCTGCCCAGTGGTGGTGAGCACCGTGCCTCCGGCAACACTTGTGGTGAAGGCTCCGGAACCCAGACTGAGGATCTCATTCTTATAATGCCCCAATGTGGCATTGGCACCAAGCTTCCATGTGGCGTTGTCGACAAGGCGGGCTTGCAGAGAGATGTCGAAACCCGTGTTGCGCAACTTGCCGTCGTTGGTATAGTAAGCAGAAAGGCCATACTCCTCGGGCAGTTGCTTCTGCAAGAGCAGATTAGACGTGTTGGCCACATAGACCTCGCCAGATACTGCCAATCGGTTGTCGAGCAGACGCGCGTCAAGGCCTATGCTGGCAGTGCGCGTGGTCTCCCATTGCAGCTTGTCGTTGCCGCTGTTTGCCAATTGCAGTCCTCTCGCCAGCCCGGCATATCGTATGCTTGTGAAATAAGTGCGCGTGGCATTGAATGGCAAGTCGTTGTTGCCCGCTGTCTCCCACGTGGCGTGCAGACGCAAGTAGTTGACCCACGGCAAGCCGCGCATCCATTTCTCGCCCGTCATGACCCAAGCGGCGGTAACCGATGGCGCTACCATCCAGCTCACCCCTCCAAGGTGTGGCGCAGACTCCACCTTCTTGCCGAAGCGCGAGTCGCTTTCCATGCCGACCTGAGCCGAGAGGAAATATTTGTTGAGATAGTTGTAATCGGCGGTAAGCCATGCCGACACTTCGTGCCAGTCGTTGTGGAGACTGCTGTTGCTACGCAGAGAGGAATTGGTTACCGACAGACTCTTAAGATTGTCGGAACCGGTATTATAGCCCACACCGAACGAGTTGGTAAACACGTCTGTCTGGTAATGCCAACCCAGGTGCAAGTCGAGCGAGTGGTCGCCACGCAAAGGCGAATAGTCGGCCTTGATGCCCAGCAAGAGGTTGCTGTGGCGCGTCATAAGCGTGCCCACCTTGTTGTCGCCCTCGCCGTAGTAGTCGCCTTGGCTGTTTAGGAATATCCTCTCGTCGGTACCGAAGTCGGGTATGAACTGTCCCTCCTTCACCTTGTCCCATGAGAAGGCAGCCCTTGCCGAGACGCTGAACTTGCCGCTGAACCTGTAAGTAGGCTCAAGAAGCGTAGTGAAACGGTAGTTCTTCACGTTGCCGTCGGCATTGGTGGTAATGGCAAGCGGATTGCCTACCGAAAGCTCGTCTTTGTCGGCAAGGCTATTGAATCGATTGCCTTGGTTATCGTATTGCCATGGACTGTAAAGCGGACTTTTCACGTAAGCCATGTAAAGAGGCGACGAGTAAGAGTTGATGCCGTCATCGAAGACATTGCGGCTCACTTGTGCAAAACTGATGTCGGCACGGGCGGTAAGACGCTTGGTCAACTTTATGTCGCTGTTGAAGCGCACGAATAGACGCTGAAAATCGGTTTGGTCTATATTGCCGTCGTTTTTGGCATATCCAAGCGAGAATGCGTAGAGGGCCTTGTCGTCACCACCACGAATGCCGAGGTCATAGTTCTGAACCAATGCCATCTTGTTGATTTCTGAGATCCAATCGGTATTGTTGTGCGTGGCAGCGTATGTCGAACTGCCGGCGTTGTCGTTTAAGAAGTCGTAATCCGTGGTTTTTCCACCATTGATTCCACGCATCACATCGGTGGCATAAACGCGATAGTCGGAAGCGTCCATCATGGGCATGGTGCGGAATGGCGACTTGATGCCTATCGAGGCATTGAGCGTAATCTCCGTGGCTTGGGTTCGGGCACGCTTAGTGGTAATAAGCACCACGCCGCCAGCAGCCTTCGAGCCATAGATAGCCGTGCCATTGCGCAATATCTGTATGCTTTCAATGTCATCGGGCGAGAGCAATGCCAAGGGATTGGACAAGTAGCCGTCGAGCAGCGAGGTGTAGTTGTCTTGGCGTGTCCATTCTATGCCGTCCACAATGAACAGAGGTTCCGTAGACATGTTTATCGAGTTGATGCCGCGTATGAGCGTCGTCGCCCCACCAGCGTCGAGACCAGAATGTTGCGTTGAGCGGACACCTAAGTGCTGCAAGTCTGGAGACACGTCGGCAGTGGCCTTGAGCAGGCTCTTCTCTGTTTTCACCTGTGAGGAAATGGACGATAACGAGCGCGCATCATAGAAAGACTCGCCAGCCGAAGACGGAATGAGGCGTATGTTGATGTCCTTGCGCCCCTGCAAAGGCACTACCTGCACGTCGAAGCCGGGAGCCTCAACTAAAAGCGTGCCGTTCAGCGCGGAGGTATTCAAGGTGAAAGTGCCGTCTTCGGAAGACATGGCAGCCAAGTCGGTGCCAACATAAATGACATGGGCACCAGCTTGCGCACTGCCCGTAGCGTCGTTGTAAACGTGCCCGCGAACAACGATATTGTTATCAGCACTGGCACCTGTCGGTATAGAAAGAGCCAATGCAGTCAGTGGAATAAGTATTTTCTGAAAGCAATTCATATTCTTCTTCATAATCGTTTATTTCTTCACTGGTACGAATAAAATCCTGTCAAGGCGGAACGCTCGCGAATAAGTACCACGCGAGAACTCACGTGCCGTGACATTGCTTTGCACCGTTAGATGAGTGGTTGGCGTCAGCGTCGAGGCATCGTTGCCTTCTTCCATGAGCCACAGGCGGTCGGTGGTATCGCTGACGGGGATATCTATTCCCGCGAAGGCCTTCATGACGGTTATGCCATTGCTGCTTGTCAGCAGGCCCTTATCTGTGGTGGACCTGTTGTTGGAGGTTTGTGTCAGGCCTGTCGCGTTGAGGTATTGCAGCGAGAAGCTTATTCTTGTTGAATCGGGTGTCACGTCCTCGCCTGATGCCGATGCCGGGAGGAATATGGCGTAGACATCGTATTTGCCCGCTAACACGCCGGCTATGTCGAATGTCAACGCCGGGTTTGCCGATGGCGAGATAGGCTGCACCTCAATATACGCGCCTCCGCTGATGTCTTGTATGGGACTGGTCGCCACGGCATTGCGGGTATAAACAGAAGTGAGGGTGTTGTTGTATGATCTGCCGTTTTGCTCCTCTGCCTCAACGGAGATAGGCTTGTCCCATGTCTCACGGTTGTCGTAGCCAAGACGCGAGGCGGCAAACACGTATCCATTGGAAGCCGTGGTGGCAGTGGATGCGCCGAACATGTCGCTTAGGCTTTTTACAGTGCTGCCCGTGGTGGTGACAAGGCTGTCGAGAGAGACTGGCGAAGGTGTCACGGTGCGCGATACAAGGTCGGAGACAATGGCAAGGCGCGTGCGGATGTCTTGCACGGAGTCGGCATAGGCTTGGTTGGCAGAGTAGACCTTGAACGAAGGGCTTATGCGGGCGTAAGCCTCTGCCCATGCGTCGTTGTCGGGTATGAGCATCGTGTAAGCCGAGTCTTCGTTCTCTATTTGTCCAATGCCGTAATTGGGATCGTCCAAAAGGCGGTTGTAGCTCACCCATACCGAATCGTAGACCGGACGACCGTTGGCATCGATGTCTACTTCCGTGCTGGCCTCACGGTCGAACTTTGTCTCGTCAAAGCTGTGAATGAAAGAGTAGATGCTTGAATATCGGTTGTCTCTCTGCATAAACTCATAGACGTTGCTTAGGTTAGGCAAGCGCCCGCTCATCTCGTGCAGCAACCCGTTGGTAGCCTTCACGTTGGCCACTGACGAGAAAGGAATGCCGACAAACGATTGCCCGGGTTGGAAATGATACCGCTTGCTATTGATCATCCTGACCGCGCTGTCGGCAGGCGTGCTGGTCGGCTGCGTGTATCTGGCGATATGGTTTCTTACCAGTTGCGCCACACTGTCAGGATTTGAAGCGTCAAACGTGGACAACGCGTCATCGACTGGCGCGAAGACCGTGTAGGTTTGCGAGGACGAGAGGGTGGCGGCATAGCCAGCCTGCCGTGCCATCGACGCGAACTTGCTTGTAGCAGGGTTGGCGTCAAGAAGCTGCATGAGATTTTGCTTGCCGGCATTCTGCTTGCTGTCGAAATGGTCGTCCCATTCGCTGCACGACGCAAGACAAATGACGATACCCGCGCATATAAGACATATGGCAAGCAGGTAGTTTCTTCTATTGTTTTTAATAAACATAATCAATTGTCTGTTTAGGATAATGGTTAATCTTTGTCTTCTTGGTCGATAAGACGCACAGGGCAATACTCTATGTAGTCGAAATGGAATTCACCGCTTTCCGACTGAATGTTCTTGGCGCGGAAATAATGTGGCGCGTATTCTTGGAACGAGCGTGTGTCCAATATCTTGCGCAGGCAGCCCTTGTTGTCGCGCAACGTGGTCTGGTAACCAAAGTTGATCACACTGGCAGGACCTTTCATGTATCCGCGATTGCGCATAGCCTTGTCGTTCTCCTTGCCGTTGTCGGATGTCT
The DNA here is from genome assembly GCA_963660075.1 of Lachnospiraceae bacterium. GTDB lineage: Bacteria > Bacteroidota > Bacteroidia > Bacteroidales > Bacteroidaceae > Prevotella. The sequence goes on along the minus strand of CAVKWN010000031.1, from coordinate 10,384 downwards.
GGCTGTCCTTGATCCATCCTATCTTGGGGTCATCGGCCTTCGTGGCAAAGTCGACAGGGATACCGATAATCTTGCCGTCGATGAACACCTGTGCCAGTCCACCCCAATCGCGTGGAGAATAACCTAGTCTTATCTCCCATGTGCCAGGCGGCACGGGCAACATGCGCACCGTGAAATCGTACCATCCGCGAAGCGAAATCTCGTCTTCCTGATAGTTGTCCCAATATTGCGAAGCCCACATGATGAACTTGGTGGCGTCGTTGAAGGTGAAATAGCCGGGGCAGTAGTTGCCAGGCATGGTGTAGGCGTCGTTGCCCGAGAGGCGCCAGCGTATGTTGTTGTTGGTAAGCTCCGGTGCAATGGAGTAAGCGTCGAAACGTATGCGCTTGTTGAGCACGTCGTTGCGCATGACATCCTCGTCATACACCAAGATGTTGTTAAGGCAATGGATGTATCCGTTGGCCGCGCTGATATTGCTTTGCTGCTCGTTGAGTGTCACGCAGGTGCCGTCCTTCCAGGCATTGATCTTATTGCCGCCCTTGATTTCCATGAGTCGGTATTGCAACATCGTCTCATAATACTCGTATCGCTTGTCGGCATAGTAGGTCGAAGTGTTCTTGCCCGAATAAAGAAACGAGTTGGTGGACATCTGGCGGTTCAACAAATGGTAAGAGACAAACTTGTTGAGAGCGTTGGCGCGACTTGTGTAGTCGGAGCTGTTGGCCGTGCCGTAGTATCTTTGAGCCAAGCCTATGAGGTCTTCAACCGAATTGATGCCGTTGGCCTGGAAAACGCTGTCGGGCTCGGCAAAGATGGTATAACCGAGTTTCTTCTGCATCAACGTGTGCATGGTATATCCCAAGACGTTGACATACTCCGTAGCGTATGGACTGACGTAGCTCATGTCGTAGCTTTCAAGCATGGAGTCGGCAAGGTGTGTCATCTTCATTGCCTGTCCGAAGATGCTGAACTTGGGCAATGTTTCGAGCATGTTGCCAACGCTCTCCTCTGAAGGGACCATTACGTGGTCGATGACATGCACTACGCCATTGTGCACATCCACGTCGGGCACTATTATGCGTGCCGACTTGTTTACCATTATAGTGTTGGTGGAGTCGACTCCCTGAACGTATGAAATGACAATGTAGCGGTTGTTCATGTTGGCGGACGACAACGCACCCTCAGAGAAGTTGCGCGTCAAGTAGCTCATGCTTTGCCCGCGTATGATATGGTTGTTAACGATGTTAGACTTGTCGTTGTCCGTCAGGTTTTCGTAGGTTATGCCTTGCTGCTGGAAATAAACGTTGAACGCCGAGTCGGTAGGGATGAAGCATGTATAATGACCGTAAACGGAAAGTAGCGTCTCCATACCCGCGTCCTTCATTATTTTCGTGAACACAGAGAATGTGTTGGGGTGGTTTTCCAAATAGCTCGACACCGTTTCTCCCGTGAAAGTATAATAGCTATCATCGTCGACCGCATCGCTGCTGCACGAGGACACGACACAGACCGAGAGCAATGCCATAGCCAGGGACACCACCTTGACGGATATGGCAAACAGGCTGGTTTTCAGTATATTCTTGTTCATAATTGACTTATATTGTCTATTTTCCTAAATGGTTAAACAAAGTTGTGGTACCAATCATTTGACAACTTCTGACGAAGTCTGGTAGAATGGGTTTTGCTTGAGCAGACGGTTCACTTTCAGCTCGCTGGAACTTACCGGCATATATAGCGCGTTGAGTGCGGAGAGTTTTGCGGTAACCGTAGCCTGGTCGACATTGGAATACTTCGGCAGCAGGTATTTCGACACCATAGAGGTAAGGTTGTTTTGCCTTCTTATCCTGCGCAGGATATCGAAATATCGCTTTCCCTCAAACAGAAGTTCCCTCTGACGCTCGTCGAACACAAGCGTACGCATGGCTTCTTGCCCACTGTACGACGACTCGGAAAGTGGACTTGAACCCAACGAGGGATTGGCACGGGCATACGTCCTATTCACAAGGGCCAAGGCCTGCATCAGGTCGTCGCCCTCGTTTCTCTCCACTCGGGCTTCCGCCTCCATGAGCAACACATCGGGAAGGCGATAAAGAATCCAGTTTTGCGTATTGGAGTTGTTCACGTAATCGCTCTCGGCGACCGTGCCCGACGTGCTTTCCTGACGGTAAGCAATGTATTTTTTTATCGGGAGAACAGCGGAAGAGCTTGTACCGGCATAGAAGGCATCCTTGTAGCGGAGGTCGGTGGAGGTGTTGAAAAGCGAGAGGTTTCGGAAGTTGTAAGCGGTAAGATAGTTTACCGAACTGCGACCGCCGCTAAAGCCGTACATCTCATTGACCACGTAGTCGGGGGTATAACTGTCAAACTGCAGCTCAAAGATGCTTTCCGCGGAATTGCCCAACCCGAACACATTGCGGTTGTATTCTGACGACGATTCCAATTGCAAGGGGTTCGACGACGTAGTGCGCACAAGCTTGCAATATTCAATGCATTTTGAATAATTGTTTTGCCATAGATACATGTCAGCCATCAATGCCCAAAGCATCTTCTGCGTCACGCGCCCCTTGGTGTCGGCAGTGGACGAATATTCCGCCTTGGCATAGTTCTCGCTTATGCCTTCCAAGTCGGTGAGGCAGGAGTCTACAATGGCTTCGCCGTCAGTCTGCGCCAACTGGAAAGAGCGCGTGTCGTCGGTATAGGCAGTTGTGGTATAGGGCACGTCACGGAAGGTGCGAACTAGCCAGAAATAGCACAACGCGCGTATGGCCTTGGCCTCGGCTATGTACGACCGCAGCTCTCCAGCCGTGAAATTGGGATCCTTCTGCTGCACGTCGGGCGCATGGCGCAACACGAGGTTGCAGGCGTTGATGACAGAATAGAAAGAGCCCCACTGCGTGTAGGCATTGTCAGCGTCGACGCTCGCGTTGAGAATGTAGCTGATGTCGTCTGTTACACTGTTGCCGCTCACCACATTGTCTGATCTCATCTCGCCCCACACCAAGAAACGCTCCATTACGCTTGGCTCTTCCAACGCACGGTAACAGGCCGCCACCGCGCTCTCTACATTGCTCTTGTCCTGCCAGAAGTCTTCTTCCACAAGCTCTGACTCCGGCCTTATGTCAAACCATTTTTCGCAGGAGGCAAAGAGGCATAGCATTGGCATCATAAGCAAGCAAAACAGCCTTTCCATGCTTCTTCCAACTGTTGTGTGGGTTATGTTATATTTTATTCTTTCCATATTGTGCTTATTGTAAAGTCTTATTGTTTATGTACGTTCGCAATCATCCCATAAGCGTTTATAATCCTACAGTAATGCCAAGCGTGAAATACTTTGAGCGTGGCGTCTTGCTGTAGTCGGCACAAATGCCGTTGCTGCCATACCCCACTTCCGGATCCACACCGGTGTATTTGGAGAATGTTATTATGTTGTTCAGGGTGAAATACAGCGACAACTGGTTAAGTCCAGTGTTTTTAAGCTGCTTCATGTCGAACGAGTAGTTGAACGTAAGCTGCTTGAATCTGAGGAAAGAGCCATCCTCCACATACCTGTCGCTGCCCAGCCAGTTGTAACCCATCTGATAAAGAGCGCGTGGCATATCGGTGATGTCGCCGTCCTTTCTCCATCTCCAGTTGACGGACTTCATCTGATTGTCGTTCGAGTACATGTTCTCGGCGTACATACGAGCATAGTTTATGACCTTGTTTCCATACCTGAAATTGAAGAAGGTATTTATAGAAAAATGCTTGCCATACTTGATGTTGAAACCGAAACCGCCCTCCAGCTTAGGATTACAGTTGCCAAGATAAACAATGTCCAGCTCGTCTATCGTGCCATCGTTGTTCACATCCTCGTATATGGCATCGCCGCCACGGAACCGGTATGCGTTGGTCGTGCCATAAGCAAAATACATGGGTATGGCCTCGCCATAACTGTCGAACACCACGTTGCCTTTGGCGTCTCTCGCCACGGGGCAAGTGCCTTCGCGACCCGCCATGTATTTGTCGTATTGGTAAACGCCCTTGTACCTGAAACCGTAGATGGAACCGAAGGCATTGCCTTCCTGCACGCGGCTGAGGTAAGAGCCGTTGCTATATGAGAAGTCGGCGTTGTAGCCATCGAGCACAGTCGGGTCGAGCGATATTATCTTATTGCGGCAATTGGAGACGTTGCCATTGAAGTCGAATGTCCATTTGCCAACCTTCACCAGGTTGTTGGTGTTAAGGTTGACCTCTATGCCTTGGTTGTCCATCGTGCCAGCATTGATATAGCTGATCGAAGAGAATCCCGTCGACTGTGGTATCGCTTGGTCTTTGAAAAGGAGGTCGGTGGTGCGGCATTTGTAAACATTCATGTCGGCAACGATACGATTGTCCAAAACAGCCAAGTTGAGACCGAGGTTTATAGATGTTGACCGTTCCCATTTCAAGTTGGTAAGCTTCAGGGAGTTCAGCTTGATGGCTGCCACGCCATTGTATGTGCCAGCTCCATAGCTCCAACTGCCATTGTAGCGGCTGAAATACAGATACTCATACTCAGGTTGATTGCCAGTTATGCCATATCCCGCACGAAGGGAAAGCTCATTGAGCCAACTGCTCAAGGGCTTCATGAACTTCTCGTCTGACACAATCCATTTTCCCGACACGGCCGGGAAAAATCCCCAGCGGTTGCCAGGACCAAAGCGCGTACTACCATCCCAACGAGCCGTAATGTCGAGTATATACTTACCTTGATAAGCGTAGTGCAGTCGGCCAAGGAAAGCCATAGACCGCCATTTGCCGTTGTCACTTCTCATATATGAGACATTTCCAGACCCCGAGGCATCGGTAATGGATTCCGAGGGCGAGCCATACGAGTTGAATTGCTGGTAACGAGAGTTGCCGCTTGTAAGCTGCCAACTACCATACAACAAGAGCGAATGGTCATTGCCCAAATTCGCCATCCAGGATATGTTTTGGTCTGATATTATGCTAAGGCTCTCTTGCTCGTTGTCCTCACTGCTGTTCACATAACTGTTGAGCCAGTCGTAAGGCACTACCTCACGAGGCAGGAACTTGTCGTTCTTGGTGTTTTCGATGTCAAATGTTATGTATCCGTTGTAGCGTAAGCGGCTATTGTCTGTGGGACGGATAAAGTCGTATTGTGCTCTTAATGTGGGAATTATGCGCATATTGCTCTGCAAGTTCTTGGCAAGATTGGCAACGGCCACCGGGTTGTAAAGGTCTTTCTGGGAAGAGCCCAGTTGAGAACTTTGCAGCACGTTATAAAAATCAGACGTATTGTTGCCGTCGTTGTCTTGCCTGTACACCGTAAGGTTTGGCATTTTGCGGTAGGCGTTCTCGAGCAAGCCGATATTGCTGCCTGTTGAGCTATAGTATTGCTCGTAGTTCTTGTGGTTCTTCGTATAAGTCATCGAGAAGTCGGAAGTGAACTTTAAGCGGTCCGACACTTGGTATTCCAAGTTCATGCGTGTCGAGAAGCGATCCATTTTCTGCTTTATCACTGTTCCCGTTTGGGTGTAATAGCCCAACGAAGCGCGGAACTTAGCTTTTTCGCCACCACCGCTGACAGACATGTTATGGTCATGTGTCCAACCGAATTGCGACACTTCCTTAACCCAATCGGTATTGTTGTTGTATTGCTCATACTCCGAGAAGTTGGGGTCATAGTTGAACTCCTGCAAGTTGCCTTCGCTAGCATCTTGCTTACGGTTAAAATATTCCTGCTTCATGAGCATGGTGTAATCGTCGCCATTAAGCATCTTCAAGCCTGCGGGTTGCCATGAGCCGGAAAGACGGTAGCTATAAGACACGCGAGTAGGTCCCGTAACGCCTTTCTTAGTACGAATGGAGATTATGCCATTCGCGCCTCTCGACCCCCATATGGCACACGCCGCACCATCCTTCATGACCGTGATTTCCTCGATGTCGGAAGGCGATATGTTGAGAAGGGTGGCAAACTCGTCATTTCCGGCGTTGTTATAGTCGAATGAGGATGACGCGTTGCTGTCGAAAGGAATGTCATTGAGCAGGATAAGAGGGGTCGAACTGGAATTGATGCTCGTGGAACCACGCACACGCAGCGAGGAGTTTGAACCTAGGTCGCCCGAGTTGGCGACTATGTCCAAGCCCGCAATGCGTCCTTGCAAGGCGTCGTCGACCGAAGCCACCGACATTCCCTCGAAGGCTTTCATGTTTATCGTTTGCTGGGCACCCGATATTTCGCGCTCGGGGATGGTGAACCCACCTTCCGAACGCATATGCTTAGCCTTGACGACAACCTCACCGATAGTATGGTTGTCATCCGTAAGCGTTATGTTGAACTGTTTTTTGTTGCCTATGCCTACGATTTGCGTTTTACAACCAATATAGCTGAACTTGAGCTTGTTGGCCGTACTCTTTACTTGCATCGAGAAGTTACCGTTTATATCGGTAACCGTCGACGTAATGGTTCTCTGACTCTTGTCTTGCTCTATCACCGAGGCTCCAATGGCAGGACCGTTGGAAGTGTTCACCACACCAGTCACCATGGTTTGCGCCCATGACGACAATGAGAACAGGCAAACTGACAGGATTATATGTAATCTGAGCTTCATCATTTTTAATCTTATGGTTTATGTTATTCGGGTAGCAGCGCCTTGTCTATGAGATGTATGGCTGAAAAAGACGATGATATAAGCTGTGTAGCCTTTTGGTAGTCGGAGTTGTTTACGATCATGTCGCGTGCCTGAACATTGTACAGACCGTCAGTCTTGACCACATGCGCCACGCTGCCGTTCGCGTCGGTGACACTAATGTTGTCGCCGTCGGCGTTTACCGTAAGTTCCTGGAAACGTCCGGCATCGTTACGCGCGGCTGTTTCATAATGAGCGTTCGAGCTTTGTTGACCAACATACACAGAATTGTCCATGAAATGATAATTGAGGAAACGCAGGAGGTGCCTTGTCCACTGACGTTTTGTCTCGGTATTGTCTTGTTCGTTGATTTCGTCCCAAGTATGCAAATCCGGATCGCGCTTGAAGGCTTCAGCCACGGCATCATTAGTAGGGACAAAGACCGTGTAGCGGAAATTGTTGAATGCCGCAACCACTTGCCCAAGCCCGGAACTTGAAGACGTGCGGTTAAGCGTGAATATGGAACGAATCTCAGAGTCGTCCTCAAAGAGCTTAAACACCATGTCGTTGCCAATAAGCAGTTCGTAGAAACTGGAATATTCTGGCGTATTGCCAAGCACATTGTACACAGACTTGACAGGATCCTGCAACACTCTGTCAATGATATAAGTGCGCCCATTATCGGAGTCGTACACTCCTTTTTTGCCGTTTACGTTTACCAAGTGTGCCATGGTGGCTTGCTCTATATCGCCACCTTGCACTGTCATATTCTCGCCAGATGAGGCTGTGCGGATCGTGGAGCCTCCCTTTGTCTGCCAAAAGCCAGGCGCGGCATCTATGTATCCGCTCATAGTACCGTCGTCGTTCATGGTGCCTACCACGATGTGCCTATCGCAAATGTCGTACAACCGGTTGAGAATCATATCTTGATCCTCACTGGTGCGTTTGAATGTACCGCGAGTGCCATCACTGTTCACTGTGTATATGTCAACAGAATAGGGGCGCGATTTGCTGCCGTCGTAATGGAAGGCCCATATCTCACGATAGTTCTTGCCTCTAGCCCACGAGATTGGGTCGCGGTATTGCTGAAGAGCCTCATCTGTGGGTACGAGCAGGTTGTACATATTCTCCATCGAACGCAGGTAAAGGCTGAACTTGTTTGTCGAATTCTGTATTGCCGCGTTCATTATCTTTGTTTCCTGACCTGTCAGCACAGGACCGTAGACACACTGATAGTCTATTGGCGGATACACTTTATTTGTAACATACACCACACCATTGCCCGCGATATAAGTCTTGACCACATCATCGGTCGAGACATTCATCTTGAAGCTCGACTCATCGTTCATGTCGGACCATGTAGATGGCAGACTGTTCATGAAAGATTTTTTCTGGTGGTTTTTCACGAAAAGCGCGAGCAACGATGTCGGAATGTTGTCCCACGAACCGTAAGCGTCTCTGAGATATTGTCCTTTGCCACTGTTGATATACGTGTTCATGGCTTCATCGGTAGGCACGAACATGCAACCCATGTCCTGGTCGCCACTGTATGAATTGTCGGACGGGTCTATCCACAACGTGCCATAGTCGGTTATGTCGTTCCCGTAAGGATCAGTGTGGTTGGCTTCGGTGAAATAACGTTTCACGAACACCGAGTCAGCAATAAGCGGATGGTGAGTGTCCATACCTGTATAAAGGTTGTGGACAGCCATGTTTACACCCGACTCGAAATATGGCGCAGAAAACTTGTTCATCAGATGATTGAACAGCGATGTCTGCGATTCGTCAGCAATCACCTGACTCATGTTCTTCATAGGCATAAGCACGCTGTGCATTACGTGCACATATCCGTTCTTGCACGTAATGTCAGTGGTGTCTGCCTGAATGCCATTGATATAAAGTTTCGCGGGATTGTACTGTTGCCCCAGTACGAGTGACAAGTCGCTAGTCGAGATATTATTAGTAGAAGTGTGCTGAGGGGTGAAGTGAACCATATATGGCGCAGCGGCATTGTCGACAAGATACAGCCCCTTTTCCTTAAAGCGTGTCCAGTAAGGCTCGTCAAGCAGTGGCGCGGAGGCTATGAACGAAACGCTGTCGAGATACGAATAAGAGGTGACATGGCGAAGGGCCATACCCTCACTCGTCTGGCTTGTAGCTGATGACAAGTTGGCAAGCATGCTGGACAAATAGGCCTGATCAACCATGCTGGAAAAAAGCAGCGACTGCTTTTGGGCATAAGTCAGGTCTTTGTAGCTCTTTACACCCCAGGAATTAGAGCTGTAAAACTGCCTAAAGGCTTCGTCATTGGCTGGGAATACAGTCTTGGACCCTGTCAGGTTAAGCACCGAACCATATCCCAAGTCATCGACAAGGCACAGGTAATTGGTGAAATTGCCGTTGTTCTGAAGATACTCATAGATGCTGCCACCCAAAAAGTTGGGGTTCTCATCATCGTAAGTGTAATCATCCGAGCAAGACATCAAGAGTGAGGCGGCAAACATACTACCAACGCACAAACGGAAGATGCCGGCAAGACGTAAATGATTCATACAATTTATTGTTTTTTTTAGTTTTTATTTTTCAACGGCGCAAAGTTAGGCCAATTTTTTAACAGCTGATAAAACGGTTGTCTCATTTAATGCTCCATATGTGCTAATCGCAATAAACGCATGTCATTACGGCAAAAAAAACGCACAAATAACACAAACGTTTCATTTTATGGGAAATTTGAATAGCATGTATTACGACAACTAACACTAACTTTGCACCAGAATAAAGTTCAACTTAAAAACAATTTCTAAAAATCTGTTTATGGAAAGTAATTTTACAAAGTTAGGTACACTTTTCCTTGGGGCAATGCTAGCACAAGGAGTGCAGGCGCAAACGTTTCAACCGAGCATCCCTTTCACAAACCTGAAACTTCTCCATCGTTGTTCACCATCTACTGGCGACATCAACAACGACGGGAAAATCGATATCTATCATGGTGGAGAGAACTGGGAATCTGGCATGGGGTGGCAAGTGCAAGGCTACCTATGGCTCAACCAAGGTGGCAGCGCCTTTACTGGATATGCGTCGAACCTCTACACTGAAGACCATTATACCGACGAAACAAAGACGACCGTAGTCTCACCTGCCGGCATGGACGCCGACGGCAATTATTTGGCCTTCGGCTTACCACCATCAGTGTACAACATGTCGTATTTTTTCGACTACAACAACGATGGCAACCTCGACTTTTTCATTACCGGCGAAAGCGACAACGACTATTCTATAACAAAGAATCCTGACAATAAATACGCTTTCCTGTACCGCAACACGGGCAAAGACAACGGCTATAAGTACGTATTGGCCAACGATGCCACCTTCATGGCTGGCGGCAATGAGGACCAGGGCAAAGGAATCCATTCGGTAGCATTTGCCGACTACGACCGCGACGGATATGTGGATGTACTGCAACAAGCGTACCACAAATGGTACGACGAGAACGGCGATGAGAAAGGACAACGCGAAGTGGCTCTCTTCCACAACAACGGCGACGGCACCTTCACAAAGGTCAATGTATTCAACCCCCTGCCCTACGATGACAATCCTCATGCGGACGGTGGCATTTTCGAAGTAGACGAGGAAACCTTCGAGAACGTCGCCAAGAAAAACATCCTTCCCACAAGCCACGGTGCTGTGGCGTTTGGCGACCTCAACAACGACGGTTATCCCGACATCGTTTGCAGTGGCTACGGTGACGGAAGCAACGGCGGCGCTACACTAGT
>CAVKWN010000030.1:15970-32751 GCA_963660075.1 Lachnospiraceae bacterium | reverse complement strand
AACTCTACAACGAGGCCAACAGTCTGCTGGGCGAGCGCGAAGACCTCAACGACGACCTCGTCAGCGTGCTCGAAAGCACCAAGTCGTCAAACTACAGCACCGTAGCCAACGACACAGAGAAGTTGGAGAATATCATCGCCAAGTATCAGACGCTCGACGTGAACATCACCGATGCCAAGTATGCCACCACATGTCTGCCGTGGAACGGCGAAGTGCCTGCGGGTGTCACTGTGTATATCGCCACCAAGTACAACGAGAGTGCCAACGGCACAAGCTCTGTGCATCTCGAAAAGTATAACGCCACCGTGCTGCCCAAGGGCGTAGGCTTCATGCTCTACTCCGACAATGCCAGCACTTACACCTTCAAGCGCACCAACAGCGCGGCAGAGACGCCTGCCGGAAACATCTTCAGCGGCACTTACAAGAAGATTGCCAACGAGCAACTCGACTTCACCAACCACAACTACATGCTGCTCGGCAACAAGAGTCAAGGCGTGGGCTTCTACCGACTGGCCTCCGACTCCTACATCCCTTGCTTCCGTGCCTATATCCTCCGCGACAAGAGTGCCGGTGCTGATAGCAAACAATATGCAGCGTTCGACTTCAACGGTGAGACGGCTATCAACGGCATCTACAATACTTCAGAGGCATCGGTGAAGGCCGTGTTCGGCATCAACGGAGAGCGACGCGCAAAGTTGGAGCGCGGCATCAACATGGTGAAGATGACCGATGGAAGCGTCAGGAAAGTGGTTGTGAAATAACCCGAAGTTACGACAATATACAAACAGGATAATAACGGACATGATAGATTCTGAAAACAAGAAAAAGACATATGTCACTCCATGTGTGACAGTGCAGAATGTTGAAACGTGCAACCTCTTGACCGCGTCGATAAATTCATTCGACAAAGGCGGCAGTGAGGAAATGAAGGGCGAGGAGTCGCTCAGCAAGCGCAACGACACGTCGTGGGACATAGACGGAACATGGGACACTGTAGGAGCATGGGGCAAAGGCAACAAATGACATGCATCATATAGAAAGAAAAGGGACGCTTCGCCGTGTGCGAAGCGTCCCTTTTCTTTCTATGATTGGCATGAGTATTACCGCAATGAAAGCCTGCGTATTACCCTATTGGCTAATGATGCCAGCCTTCAACCATTTGTCCACGAGTTCTTGCGAGTCTTTTAAGGCCATGTCGCGAGGCAATGGAGTGTTCTCGTCAATCTCGTAGTTGCTCACGAGGATGTCGGCAAGGTCGTCAACGCTGAATTCCTTTCCTTCAACGCTGTTCCATAGCAAAAAGGCACTGTCGTTCATGTTGATGACATCGCTGAAGTCAATGTTCTCCTTGCCTTCTGCCACGATGACGTGAGCCCCACATATCTCGTTTACTCTGAAACCTTTCTTTGTTCTCATATATAAAATATATCTTTATCAACTTTTATCACGTTACTTGTTGAACAGGGGAATCCACACATGGCGATGGAATGCCAACAACCATCGCCTGACGGGCAGGAGCCTCATCCATATCCACGAATACGCCTTCCATTTCCTTCCGTTTACCGAATCGAGTTGGCTTCTTCCCTTTCGGTAGAATCCAAGCACGGATGCCACGATATCGTCTATAGTGCAATATTCTGGCGTGAGGTTGCCATCGCCGAGAAGAGTCACCTTGTCGCCTTCGATGTTGACCACGCGATGTAGCACGTAATACCGCTTGTTTATAATGGCAAGTACAGGATCGCCAACATGAGGAGCCGTGGCTTTGGTAAGCAAAGCCTTGTCGCGACCGTCTTCAAGGAAAGGACGCATGGAGAAGCCTCTCATCAACGGCAATGTCACGGTGTGGCCTTCGTTGATGAGTTTCAGCACTTCTGGCAAGAAGTCGGTGTTCTTGAATGGAATGGTCTGCTTCATGTTTTTAGTTCTGCACGTTGTCTTTCCTTGCTATGCCCTCATGGCACACCTCCGCCGAATTTCTGTCGGGAAGGCAATGAAGGATGTAAACAGGCACACGTTCTACGATTGTCGTCACCGTCTGGCATATTGTCTTGGATAGCTCAATGTCCCATTTCATGGATGAAACGGAAGGCAACAGTGATATGAAAGCCTTGACCGCGCTGGCGCGTTCAACGGAGTTGGAATGGTGCCGGTCTATTTGAGTCACTGCACCCAAAACGGCCTTGACATCACGGTAACAAGGCGTTTTTCCGCTCCACGGGCTGCCATAGATAAAGCATTCTTTACCCACGATTCTCACCACGGGGTTGTCGTCGTTCATCAAGTCGCATCCAGGAATGTATTTCAACCAGTTGCTCACCTGCGTGGACTTTCCCGTGCCACTCTTGGCAATGAAGGCATAGCCGTAGCCTCGTTGCCTTACCAAGGACGCGTGCATGAGCACCGCACCTTTATGGGCACCTGCGAAGGCGTAGACGAGCATCAAGGCATTGTTAAGCCCATACGAGCGCGTGATGGCGTCGCCCTTGAGGGCGCATCTGCAATGGGCGAAATTCTTGTCGGTGATGAGCAAGGCGCATTCCGCCTTATTGAGATCCTTTATGATATATTGGTAGCCACCATCATGGAGATGGTCTACTACTGTTATGCCGTTGCCAGTGTCAAACTCCCTTATCCGCTCACGTTGCGCTTTGGGCATGGGCTGGATGTTGTCGTCTACCGTCAACGTGAACAATGTCGCGTTTTCATCATAAGCCTTCCTTTCAAAGGGGCGAAACGACGGAAGCAAGCGAAAGCCATTGTCGTATCCAACAAATGATATAGCAAAAACAAGGTCCGCGACTTGAAAGAAGCGCGTCTCCTCGGCATTGGCCTGTGGGCTGCTACTCCTTGTCTGTGGCATCATTTATTCGTCGGGCCTGATGGCCTCATAGCGAAAACCGGGCTGTTTTACCTCCTTGACTATGAACTTGCCGTTAACGGTGTATTTTTTTCTCAAGCGAGCGTATTTCTTCTCTATGTCTTTCTTTTTCAACGCGAAACAAGTGATGCAAGTGGGTGCCTTGACACCTTCCTGCTGGAGATGCTCTCGAAGCTGGCTGGAATAATTTTCGCGACTGAACAAGAACTTTGTCTTTGTCTCGATATATACAGAGTCGAGCTCTTGTATCTCCGTGAAATATACGGTGGAGTCGTTGAAAGACGATGCGAAACCAAAGACATAAGCTTTTGCCGGACGAGAGGCTCCCCAGACGCAAAGGCATGCAATGGCCATGAAAAATGACAGGATATATTTCCTCATGATGATGATAATTTGCTTTTTGACGTTTTACGGTACAAAATTATAAAATTAATACCGCTTTTCGAGCGAAATGTTTATTTTTAACGCCAAGGTTCTAAAAAAAAACATACTTTTGCAGCATACCGTTATTTTTTTAGTAAATTTGCATGATAAAATATCGTATGTCGTAAATATGAGTGTAGCAATCATAAAATATAATGCCGGTAACATTTACTCGGTTGTCAACGCGTTAAGGCGCTTGGGCGTCGAGCCGGTTATCACCGACAGCCCTGAGGAGTTGGCACAGGCAAGCCATGTCATCTTCCCCGGCCAGGGCAGCGCACAAACCACCATGGAGTATTTGCGTTCGCATGGTCTCGACAACGTGATAAGGTCGCTGCGCCAACCCGTGCTTGGCATTTGCGTGGGGCAGCAGCTTCTTTGCGCCCACTCGGAGGAAGGCGACGTGGATTGCATAGGCATATTCCCCGAAAGCGTCAGGAAGTTCAACCCTGATGACCATGAGCTGAAAGTGCCCGAGATGGGGTGGAACAGGCTGCACGACATATCATCGCCACTGTTCAATGGCATCGAGGAAGGCGATTACGTTTATTTTGTCCATAGTTTCTATGTCCCGAAGTGTGAGTTCACGATAGCCACTGCCGATTATTCCGTGCCTTATTCTGCCGCATTGCATCGCGACAACTTCTGGACGGTGCAGTTTCATCCGGAGAAGAGCGGAAAGGTGGGTGAGAGAATCCTTAGGAATTTCCTTGAAATGGACTAAGCAAAAGAGAAGAAGAATGAATATAGAACTTATTCCAGCGATAGACATAATAGACGGCAAGTGCGTGAGGCTCACGAAGGGAGACTATGGTCAAAAGAAAGTGTACAACGACGACCCGGTGGCCCAAGCCAAGGAGTTTGAGAAACTTGGGATGAAGCGTCTTCACGTCGTTGACCTCGATGGAGCGAAAGCCAAGCATATAGTGAATGTCGACGTGCTTAGGGGCATAACTGCCGCCACAAGCCTGAAGGTGGATTTTGGAGGAGGCATAAAAACCGATGAGGACATTGAGGCAGCATTCTCTGCAGGCGCGTCCCTGGTTACGATAGGAAGCGTGGCAGTGAGCCAGCCAGACACTTTCATGAAGTGGCTTGACCGATATGGCGCTGACAATATAATCTTGGGCGCTGACGTTAGAAACGGTCTTGTCAGTATAAACGGGTGGAAGGAAGACTCTGCAGAGGAACTCTTGCCATTCCTTTCAAGATATGTCAAGGTGGGCGTTAAAAACGTGTTGTGCACAGAGATTTCAAGAGACGGCACCCTGTCGGGGCCTTCCACGGAACTGTATAGAAAGGTAATGGAAGCTTTCCCTGACATCCACTTGATAGCAAGCGGTGGAGTGGGGTGCAACGAAGATATAGTCGAGCTCGACAAGGCCGGAATCCCTGCTGTTGTCTTTGGTAAGGCATGGTATGAGGGCAAGATCAACTTAAAGGAGTTAAAAGCATGAAATACAACGGATTGGCAAAACGAATAGTGCCTTGCCTTGATGTCAAGGATGGGCAGACGGTCAAAGGCACCCATTTCGTCAATCTCCGAGAGGCTGGCGACCCGGTAGAACTTGGCAAGGCTTACAGCGACGCTGGTGCCGATGAGCTCGTGTTTCTCGACATCACGGCGACTGTGGATGGACGCAAGACGTTTACCGACATGGTGAGTCGGGTGGCACAGAACATCAACATCCCCTTCACTGTGGGCGGAGGCATCAACGCCATAGAAGACGTCGACCGCTTGCTTGGAGCAGGGGCAGACAAGATAAGCGTTAACTCGGCTGCCATAAAGCACCCGGAGCTTATTGATGAGATATCGTCGAAATATGGCTCGCAAGTTTGCGTGTGTGCCATTGACGCGCGCAATGACGCTGATGGGTGGCATTGCTACGTGAAAGGTGGCAGAGAGCGTACCGACCGCCGCTTGATGGATTGGGCTCGCGAAGTGGCTGATCGTGGCGCAGGCGAAATTCTTTTCACGAGCATGGATCATGATGGCGTGAAACAAGGTTTTGCTTACGAGGCACTAGCCAAAATGGCAGACTTGGTGCCCATACCTGTGATAGCCAGCGGTGGAGCCGGCAAGAAGGAAGACTTTTACGATGCGTTCGCGTTGGGAAAGGCTGACGCGGCACTGGCAGCAAGCGTATTCCATTTTGGTGAGATAACGATTCCGGAGCTCAAGCTCTACCTTAAAAACAAAGGTATAAACGTAAGATTATGAATATAGATTTCGAGAAGATGGACGGCCTTGTGCCTGCGATTGTTCAAGATGCCGTAACGGCAAAAGTGCTGATGCTTGGCTTCATGAACAAGGAAGCCTATGAAAAGACCATGGCGACAGGGCTCGTTACTTTTTGGAGCAGGACAAGGAAGTGCCTTTGGACTAAAGGCGAGACTTCTGGCAACCTTTTGCATCTTGTCAGTGTGAAAGAAGATTGTGACCACGATACCCTCCTCATAGAGGCTCATCCTGACGGTCCGGTCTGTCATCTTGGCACCGACACATGCTGGGGCGAGTCAAATGACCTTAATCCAATAACATTTCTCACCGAACTGCAAGACTTCATAGAAAAACGCCACGAAGAGATGCCCGAAGGCAGTTACACAACGAGCCTCTTCCGAAAGGGGGTGAACAAAATGGCTCAGAAAGTAGGCGAGGAAGCGGTGGAAACCGTAATAGAAGCCACGAATGGCACCAATGACAAGCTTGTCTATGAGGCTTCTGACCTGTTGTATCATCTCGTCGTGCTGCTGACATCAAAGGGTCTGCGTATTGAAGACCTCGCGCAGGAACTAGCGAAACGCCACAACCCAGATTGGGACAAGGCACGGAGGGTAAAGAAGAGTAAGGAATAATCGGAATATCCAGATAATTTATTTCAGGTTATGCTTATAGATTACGATAAAGTAAAGGTCTATCAACAAGACAAGCTGATACTCGATGACGTGTGTCTTCACGCCAACGAGGGTGAGTTTATCTACTTGATAGGAAAGGTGGGGTCAGGAAAGAGCAGTTTGCTCAAGACCATATACTGCGAGTTGGACTTGTATCCCGAGGAATCGGAGAAAGCAGAAGTGCTTGGAAGGAACCTCCTCACGCTGAAGCGAAGGGAGATTCCGGCATTGAGGCGTGAAATGGGAATCATCTTTCAAGATTTCCAGCTCCTTCGCGACCGTGACATCTGGAACAACCTGCGCTTCGTCTTGCGTGCCACAGGCTGGAAAGACAGCAAGAAGATAGAGGAGCGCATCCATGAAGTGCTCGCTATGGTGGAGATGGAAGGTAAGGTTCATTCAATGCCACATGAACTATCGGGCGGTGAACAGCAACGAATCTCCATCGCAAGGGCATTACTCAACAACCCGAAAGTTATAATTGCCGATGAGCCAACCGGCAACCTCGACCCCGAAACAGCTGACAATATCGTGAGACTGCTTAAAGACATCACAAGGCAGGGAACGGCCGTGCTGATGTCGACACATAATATATCCATGATAGACCGCTATCCCGGCATTATATATAAATGTGAGGATGGCAAGGTGGTGGAGATTAGAAACAAAGACTAAAACAAAAAGATATACCGTCTTATGAACGTAATGAAATTTGGAGGCACTTCTGTCGGAAGTCCTGAACGCATGAAGAGCGTAGCCCAACTCATAACAAGATCGGGCGAACCAACGGTTGTGGTATTGTCTGCCATGAGTGGCACGACAAATAGTCTTGTGGAAATAAGCAACTATCTCTACAAAAAGAACCCCGAGGGCGCAAACGAGGAAATAAACAAGCTCGAGACAAAGTACATGGGTCACGTGGAGAACTTGTATTCCGACGCTGCCTACAAGAACAAGACTCGCGAGTTCTTGCGTGACAGGTTCAACTACATGCGCTCTTTCACAAAAGGCATTTTCACGAGTTTCGAGGAGAAAATCATCGTGTCGCAAGGTGAGATAATGTCTACCAACATGATGAACAACCTCCTTCTGGAGAATGGCATAGAGAGCGTGCTTATCGACGCTTTGAGCTTCATGAGAACCAACAAGAACTCAGAGCCCGACCTGCCATATATCAAAGAGCATTTTGCCGACGTGATGGCCAATAATCCAGGCAAGCAGATTTACATTACGCAAGGTTTCATCTGTAGGAATGCCTATGGCGAGGTGGACAACCTCCTTCGCGGTGGCTCTGATTATACTGCGTCGTTGATTGGTGCCGCCCTTCCTGCCGACGAGATCCAGATTTGGACCGACATAGATGGCATGCACAACAATGACCCTCGCTTTGTTGACAACACCAAGGCAGTGAGGCAGCTCAATTTTGAGGAGGCTGCAGAGTTGGCCTACTTCGGCGCGAAGATTCTGCATCCGACGTGCGTGCAACCTGCCAAGTTCGCTGGCATACCAGTTAGACTGAAAAACACGATGAAGCCAGATGCTGAAGGAACGATCATTAACAATGAACTTGGGAAAGGCACCATTAAAGCCGTAGCTGCAAAAGACAACATCACGGCCATAAAGATTAAGTCGTCGCGTATGTTGCTTGCCACAGGCTTCCTCCGCAAGGTGTTCGAAATATTCGAGAGCTATCAAACTCCGATAGACATGATTGCCACGTCTGAGGTGGGAGTGTCAATGAGTATCGACAACGACACGCATCTCGACGAGATAGTTGACGAGTTAAGGAAATACGGCTCGGTAACAGTTGACCCGGACATGTGCATCATTTGTGTTGTTGGCGACCTCGACTGGAATAACGTTGGCTTTGAAACGATTGCAACCGATGCCATGAAGAACATACCCGTGAGAATGGTGAGTTACGGAGGTTCCAACTACAACATCTCATTCCTTATAAAGGAATCGGACAAGAAGCAAGCCCTGAAGAATCTCAGCGACACATTATTTTAATATTAACAAGAAAAGCGCTTAAAAGCCAATCTGATTTATGGAGACACTCTTTCCAATTGAGAAGTTTCGCGAAACGCGAACCCCTTTCTACTACTATAATACGACACTTCTTCGCAGGACGCTAGACGAAGTTAAAAGCGAAGCGGCAAAATATGAAAACTTTGTTGTGCATTATGCCGTCAAAGCCAATGCGAACCCGAAGATACTGAGGATAATATCTGAAAGCGGCCTTGGTGCTGACTGCGTTAGTGGCGGAGAGATAGAGGCTGCCATGAAGGCAGGCTTCCCGGGCGATGGCATAGTTTTTGCAGGAGTGGGGAAGGCAGATTGGGAGATAAACGCAGCTCTTGACGCAAACATTTTCTGCTTTAATGTGGAGAGTGTGCCTGAGCTCGAGGTGATAAACGAACTCGCTAAAGCCAAGGGAAAAGTTGCCAACGTATGCTTTAGGATCAATCCCGAGGTTGGCGCTCACACACATGCCAACATCACTACAGGACTCGCTGAAAACAAGTTCGGAATTGCCATGAGCGACATGGTACCTGTGATAAAGAGGGCTTTGGAGCTTGAAAACATCAAGTTCACGGGGTTGCACTTCCATATCGGCAGTCAGATTCTTGAGATGAACGACTTTGAGCAGTTGTGTGCCCGTATAAATGAGCTTCAGGAAACCTTGAAATCTAATGGCATCAAGGTTGAGAACATAAACGTGGGAGGAGGACTCGGGATTAATTATGACAATCCAGAGAAGGACCTTGTCCCTGACTTCAAGTCATATTTCAAGACCTTCGCGAATGGCCTTCGCCTGGAGCCTGGGCAAAAGGTTCACTTCGAGCTCGGACGTTCAATCGTAGCACAAATGGGCAGCTTGATAACAAAGGTGTTGTACGTGAAGAAAGGTGTCAACAAGCTTTTCTGTATCGTTGATGCAGGAATGACTGACTTAATACGTCCTGCCCTTTATGACGCTTCACATAAGATAGAGAATATCACAAGCAGCAAGACAGCAGAGACATATGATGTCGTAGGCCCAATTTGTGAGTCAAGCGATGTCTTTGCTAAAGGCATACAAATGGGCGAATGCGAGCGCGGCGACCTTATAGCCATGCGTTCCGCAGGTGCCTATGGAGAGATCATGGCGAGCCAATACAACTGTCGCAATCTGCCTGTGGGTTATATAAGCGAAGACTTTAAGTAGAGGAGAAGCTCTCACAGAGCTTTCAAGAGAAATGATATCGGTTACAAACATAGATAACTTCACCATAATAAGCAGTGCCATATTGCTTTTCGTGGCAATTGTTTCCTCTTTCATTTGTCCTTATCTTAGGTTCAAGAAAGGCAAATGGGAAAGGCAAGGGAAGGCGTTGGGCGAACCTCTTCCTCCTCTTTCCGTCATACTTACCCCACACGACCAACCCGAGGCATTGGAGAGAAACCTGCCGAGGCTGATTGCCCAAAAATACGATTCTGGGTTCCAGATTATAGTCGTTATTGAGGAAGGTGAGAGCGAGACAGAGGAAGTGCTGAAACGCTTTCAGCACTCGCTTGACGAAACTTCGTCAAACTGTAGTATTTATGTTACATCTATCCCGAAGTCATCGCGCTATGTGAGCCGTAAAAAGCTTGCAATGACATTGGGTGTAAAGGCTGCCAAGACCGAGTGGCTATTGCTGACCGAACCAACAGTGAATCCAGCGAGCGACACGTGGCTTCAGACTATGGCGGAGAACTGCACGGATGACTGTAGCCTTGTTGTCGGCTATGGAGCATTTGATGATGAGGTGTCCACGTTTAAACGATTCGAGCGCCTTAATTCATCATATTATCTTATGCGGGAAGCTGCCAATGGCAACGCTTATGCTGCCATAGCCCCAAACATAATGATTCGCAAGTCAGAGTTCATGGAGCAAGATGGCTTCCGTGGCAACCTTAATCTTATTCATGGGGAATACGACTTCCTCGTGAATAAGTATTCGGTAAAAGGTCGTGTGGCGTTAGAAACGAGAGACGAGGCTTGGACCATAGAGGACGCTCCCTCAAATTCAACGTGGAAGGCTCATCGTATCATCTATGCGGAGACGCGCAAATGGTTGGCTCGCAGCCTTAGTCACCGTTTTTGGTTTAACGTTGACCAGTTCGCGTTGCACATACCGTTTCTAATGACCGTTGCTTGCATGGGGTTGGGTGGGGTGACGTCCAACATTATCTTGCTCGCGGCTTCTGCCTTGGCTTTTATCGTTGGATATGTTCTTCGCACGATATTCGCGAGAATGGCGATGTCAGCTTTCGACGAGCACATTCCTTTGCTTCTGATTTACCCATTGCAGCTTACGCTGATATGGAGGAATCTCATATACCTGCTTCGTCATAAGTTCTCAAACAAACTCGACTTTACCACACATAAACAATAGGTTGCACTACCATAAGTTGTCATGTTAAAGGTTCTTCTTTTCGTGCCTCGCCATATTGATGCTGTTGCCATAAATCATGACCTCGTCAGCAGGTTAGCCACCAGCTATCCTGATGGCATTGACGTGCAGCATTACGTAAGCGGAGAGAACCATCAGACATTGCAACTTGAAGAATTTGATCTCATCCATTTCTTTGGATGTTGGAGTCATGCCGCTTGCATTATGGCTTCAAGGGCTTATTCGCACGGCCTGCCATACATAGTCACTCCGCTCGGGGGGCTACAGCCATGGGAGACTTCAAAGCGCAAGCGTACAATATTATTGAGGAGGCAGCGACAATTAGTTGAGCGGGCAGCCGCCATACACGTTTGCGGAAAACTCGAGCATGACACCTTTGTAAAACTTGGATGGAACAAACGCGTTGCCACTGTTAAGAATCCAGTTCTCACGAGCCAGATCTCATTTGATGAAGCAGCTTATCTTATTGAAAGACTTTACAGGAAGGTCATTGACTCTAATTGCCAGCTCTGTTTGAAGCCTGAAATACAAGATGTTATAGGTACCTTGCTGCAAATAGGCACTGATCCACACGCCATAGGTCTAAACCGTGTATTTCAAGAAGATTCAATAGGACAGTTCGTAAACAAATTCACGCAACTATCAGCGGAAGACTGGAGGCGACTGCTTATTTATTCTGACCAAGAACATATCACAGACCATGTGCTACACGCTTTTGATGCCTTGGAAATAGCACACCCTATATTAGACATATCAAAGATAGACCGCTTCGAGCCCATGTCAAGATACTTGGGAGGAAAACTCTTGACGGAGTCCTTGTTGTCTAAGAACATTCTTTTGAAAAATAAGGTAAAGGAAGTGTTCGAGAATAATGGCAAGGCAGAGTGCCTGTTGTGCTTGGCAATGCTCAACATTCATTATGAAATGAATCATCATTCATTGCCTTTGTCACACTTTGTAGATTTATATTCCTTGACGAGATTCTG
The DNA here is from genome assembly GCA_963660075.1 of Lachnospiraceae bacterium. Classification (GTDB taxonomy): domain Bacteria; phylum Bacteroidota; class Bacteroidia; order Bacteroidales; family Bacteroidaceae; genus Prevotella. The sequence goes on along the minus strand of CAVKWN010000030.1, from coordinate 21,130 downwards.
CGACGTAGACGAGGACCTTGTCAGGGATATGGCAACAAGGCTTAATATAGAAGACTTCGCGGCACGCTTGACATCGGCAATGTCAACATTTCTTGGACTTCCTGACGGTTTTTGGATTTTCAAGCCAAAGGACGGCAAGAAAACAAAGAGCATAATAAAAGATATGACGAAATTCGGCTTATACAACTATTAAAAATATACTAAAGCTTATCAACCTCTAAATCTACTTATGACAATGAACACGAATAATTACGACATAATGAATGACATGAGATATCTAAGGTTGCTTTCCAACACATTTCCGACAATTGCAGCAGCGAGTACTGAGATTATCAATCTCCAGGCAATTCTCAATTTGCCTAAGGCTACCGAGCATTTCGTTGCGGATATTCATGGCGAGTACGAGGCATTTCAGCATATTCTCAAAAACGCTTCGGGAAACATCAAGCGTAAGGTGAACGAATTGTTTGGCAATACGCTGCGTGAAGTCGAGAAGCGTGAGTTGTGCACGCTGATTTATTATCCCGAACAAAAGCTGGAATTGGTAAAGGCATCCGAGCCTGACATCAACGACTGGTATCACATAACACTTCATCACCTTGTTGCCGTTTGTAGGGACGTGTCGAGCAAATACACGCGTTCGAAAGTGCGCAAGTCTTTGCCAAAGGACTTCTCATACATTATCCAGGAATTGCTACACGAGCGCCCGGAAGACAAGAACAAGGCAGATTACGTCAATGTAATCGTGGATACTATCATATCGACAGGGCGTGCCGATGATTTCATAGTGGCCATCTCCAATGTCATCCAGCGTCTTGCCATCGACCAGTTGCACATACTCGGAGATGTTTATGACCGTGGTCCCGGCGCCCACCGCATAATGGACTTGCTTGAGACATACCACTCATGGGACATCACGTGGGGAAATCATGACATAATATGGATGGGTGCCACAGCGGGCAATGACGCTTGCATGTGTTCGGTCATACGCCTTTCCTTACGCTATGCGAACCTCGCAACCCTTGAAGATGGATACGGCATAAACCTTGTGCCTTTGGCTACATTTGCCATGGAAGCCTACGGAGATGATCCTTGCACTGAGTTCTTGCCAAAAACCGACGCAGGCACGGGTGCCATTGACGATAAGACACGCCAGTTGATCGCAAAAGAACACAAGGCGATAGCCATCCTGCAGTTCAAACTCGAAGGACAACTCTACAAGAAACACCCAGAATGGAATATGCAAGACCGCGCCTTGCTCGAACGCATCAACTACGAGAAGGGCACTATAGACATCGACGGAAAGGAATATAAGTTAAGCAGCTGCAACTTCCCAACGGTTGACCCGAAAAATCCAAACGAGCTCACCAAGGAAGAAGCTAATCTCGTGGAAAAGCTTCACCACAGTTTCGAGGTAAGTGAAAAACTTCACAAGCATATCAAGTTGATGCTGTCGCACGGTTGCATGTACTCCATCTGGAACAACAATCTCCTATTCCATGCGTCTATTCCCCTTTGCGAGGATGGTTCAATGAAAAGCGTTGAGATTTATCCTGGAAATCACGCAAGCGGTCAACAACTCATGACCGATGTCGGCATGCTGATAAGGTGCGCGTTCCAGAACGACTCAACCCAAAATATGATAGATTATGCCATCGACTACTTCATGTATCTTTGGTGTGGTCCTGACAGCCCTCTGTTCGACAAGTCGAAAATGGCAACCTTCGAGCGTTACTTCATCAAGGAGAAAGAGACACACGAGGAAAAGAAAGGCTATTATTTCATCTTGCGCAACAATGAGGAAGTTTGCGACAATATCCTCAAGGCATTTGGCATAACAGACCCGAATCGTCATATCATCAACGGCCATGTACCAGTAAAGGCGGTGAAAGGCGAGAGCCCGATCAAGGCAAACGGTAAGCTCATGGTCATTGATGGCGGATTTTCACAGGCTTACCATCATGAAACAGGCATCGCCGGATACACGCTCGTATACCATAGTCGAGGTTTTCAACTGGTTCAGCATGAACCATTTACGTGTACAGAAGATGCAATACTTAGAGGTACCGACATTAAATCTACGACACAGATCGTGGAGATGTCATCGCGCCGTATGCTCGTGGCTGACACAGACAAGGGCAAGGAGTTAAACGCGCAAATTGATGACCTTCAAGAGTTGCTCTACGCATACAGGCATGGATTCATTAGCGAGAAGGATACCAACGGCAAATGACGCATAACCGTCTGCTTTCTATGTTAATAGCAGTTAAACATTCGTATATGGCTTATTCATTTAGTAACTTTGCAATAAGTTTGCATTGATAGTGGAAATTCTATAATGAAGAAAAAACATATAAAGAGCACCGGACGGTCAGGACGCCTGCAAATGGTAACGCTTTGCATCAGTACGGCGTTGGTGCTTATCCTTTTGGGGTTGGTGGTATTTTCCACGTTGACTGGACGCAATCTTTCGTCATATGTTAAGGAAAATCTTACCGTTACAATGATGCTTGAGCAAGACATGGCGGACAATGAGGCTCAGACCATAACACGCAGTCTTACGTCCAGGCCATACATCAAGACCATTCATTTCATTAGTAAGAAAACCGCGCTTCGCGACGCGGCAAAACAGATGGGCACCGACCCTTCGACCTTTACTGATGGCGTGAATCCTTTTTCGTCATCCATAGAATTGACCCTTAAAAGCGATTATGCCAACAATGACTCATTGACCTGGATTTCAAAGGAATTGAAGAAATACCCAAAGGTCTCTGACATAACATATCAAAAGGACTTGGTTGACGCGGTGAATCGCAACTTGGCAAAGATTGGCATGGCCTTGATGGTTCTTGCCCTTTTGCTTACCTTTGTTTCGTTTTCCCTCATCAACAACACGGTGCGCCTAGGCATCTATGCCCGACGCTTCTCCATCCATACCATGAAGCTTGTAGGAGCCTCGTGGGGCTTTATACGCAGACCATTTGTCTTGAATGCCGTTTTGATTGGAATCGTGGCGGCACTTCTTGCTTGTGCCGTCTTGGGTGTTGGCATGTATGCGTTGTATTGCTATGAGCCTGAAATCCTAAACATCGTTACATGGCGAGAAATGGCTATAACTGGCGCCACGGTAGTGTTGTGTGGTATTATAATAACGATGATTTGCGCAAATATCTCTGTCAATAGATTCCTGCGCATGAAAGCCGGAGACTTATATAAGATTTAAATAACATTATTCAATTTGTCGTATGTCAGACAATAATAATTCCAAGCAAATGTCTGTTTCATCAAATGAGCATCAGGGTGGGGGGCGTAACTATGCCTTCGACCGTACCAATTTTTTGCTAATGGCAATTGGTTTCGCAATTGTGATAATCGGTTTTGTTCTCATGAGCGGTCCTGGCTCCAGCGAACAAGTTTATAATCCCGACATCTTCAGCGTACGTCGTATAAAGATAGCTCCCGTAGTTTGTTTCATAGGCTTTATATCTTTGATATATGCCATCATACGTAAGCCAAAGCACTAATGACCCTTTTACAGACCATAATAATATCAATTATAGAAGGCCTAACAGAGTTTTTGCCTGTTTCTTCCACTGGGCACATGCTCATTGCTGAGAACCTGTTGGGTGTTGAGAATTCTGACTTTGTAAGGGCGTTTACCATTATTATCCAGTTTGGCGCAATCCTTTCTGTAGTCGTGCTCTATTGGAATAAGTTCTTCCGTCTTGACCATACGCCAGCCCCCGCAGGCAGCAATGGTTGGCAGAAGTTCATTCACAAGTGGCGCTTCTATTGGTTGTTGCTCGTTGCTTTCATCCCAACTGGCGTTGTTGGTTTGGTTGTGAAAAAGTCGGGCATGATAGATTTCATGCTTACGCCTTCCAACGCAATATGGATTGTGCCGGTAATGCTTGTTATTGGCGGCGTGTTCATGTTGTTCTGTGATAGTATTTTCAACAAGGGAACAGAGCAAAATAAGGTAACTGAGAAAAGGGCTTTTTGGATAGGTGTCATACAGTGCCTGTCCATGATTCCTGGAACAAGCCGTTCGATGGCTACGATTGTCGGTGGCATGAGCCAGAAGCTCACACGCCGTAGTGCCGCCGAGTTCTCTTTCTTCCTTGCCGTTCCTACAATGGCAGCGGCTACAGGTCTTGACGTTCTTGAGCTTTTCGTAGGCGGCGAGGCTGTTGGCACGGGTTGGGCAACGTCGGAGAACCTTCTTATGCTCCTTATTGGTTGTGTCGTTTCCTTCATCGTGGCCTTGCTCGCCATGAAATGGTTTGTGAGCTTCCTTTCCAAGTATGGTTTCAAGTCGTTTGGTTGGTATCGTATCATAATTGGTGCGTTTATCCTGATATGGATGCTTACCGGTCATAGCATGGTAATGTTTGAATAAAACATCATCTCTGATGGATTTTATTAAGGGAGAAATTATAGCTATAGACAAGCCATACCACATGAGTAGCTTTGGCGCGTTGGCTCATTGTAGATATCTCTTGTCTCAAGCGGTAGGGCAGAAGGTAAAGGTTGGTCATGCGGGGACGCTTGACCCTCTAGCAACAGGTGTTCTCATTCTCTGCACAGGTAAATGTACAAAGCAGATTGAGGAACTTCAGAGCCATACCAAGGAGTATACAGCTACTTTGCAACTTGGAGCAACTACAGCCAGCTATGACATGGAACATGAGGTAAACAACACTTTCCCTCATGACCATATAACAAAAGAGTTAGTGTTGAAGACTCTGAAGGCTTTTGTTGGCGAGATAGAACAGGTGCCACCATCATACAGTGCTGTGAAAGTAGATGGAGACAGGGCTTACAAGCTCCGTCGCAAAGGAGAGGAAGTTAAGCTCAAGCCAAAACATGTTCGTATAGACGAGATAGAGCTGACCAACTTTGACCAAGAAAACGCACGCGTCTCAATAAGGGTTGTATGCGGAAAAGGCACCTACATACGCGCACTTGCCCGTGATATTGGCAGAGCACTTAATAGCGGAGCGTACCTCACTGCTCTCAGAAGAACAAGAGTTGGTGACATAACTGTAAATGATTGTATAAATTTTGAACACTTCAACGAGTGGCTAAATGATAAACTATGAAATTATCTCAATTTAATTTCAATTTGCCACAGGAACTTGTGGCCTTATATCCTCATAG
>CAVKWN010000030.1:0-15630 GCA_963660075.1 Lachnospiraceae bacterium | reverse complement strand
AAAATAAGGATAGGCAACAAACTGTTCTTCGACGATGCTGGTGTTATGGTAGCCGAAGTTTACGATAACACAACAAGTCGCGGAAGATCTTTGCGTTTCTTGTATGATTGTCCACACGACCAGTTTGTTCACGACCTTTATGCTCTTGGTGAATGTCCATTGCCTACCTATGTCTTAAATAATCGCCCCACCGAGTCAGGCATGGAGAATATGCACGTCCATTCTCATGCTACCAAGGAAGACATGGAGAACTTCCAGACCATCTACGCGAAGAACATTGGTGCTGTTACCGCTCCTTCCACAGGTCTTCACTTCAGTAGGGAACTGATGAAACGCATGGAAATAAAGGGCATAAACACGGCGTACCTCACATTGCATTGCAGCTTGAGCAATTTCTCGCAGATTGAAGTTGAAGACTTATCAAAGCATAAGATGGATTCTGAGGCAATGGTGATAACAAGGGAATGTTGCGACATCGTAAACAAGACTAAAGACGCCAGACATCACATCTGTGCAGTTGGATGCAGTGTAGCCAAGGCTACTGAGACTGCAACTGGAACCGATGGGTATTTGAAAGAATACGATGGTTGGACTTCAAAGTTCATCTTCCCGCCTTACGATTACCAGCTTGCCGACTCAATGATTGCCAACTTCTATCATCCTGAGTCAACACTTGTCATGTCAACGGCTGCTTTTGGCGGTTACGATAACGTGATGGAGTGTTATAAGCTCGCTGTAGAGCACGGCTACAAGTTCGGTTGCTTTGGCGACAGTCTTCTGATTGTTGATTAATTAACTTGCTGATGCATACCGTTTATCTAAGCCTAGGTTCAAATATAGGCAATAGGAAACGACTGATTAGAATTGCTATAGACATGATCGACCGAGAGGTCGGTCATGTAATTAAGCAATCAAGTCTTTACGAGACAGATCCATGGGGGTTCTTTTCGCCTAATAAGTTTATTAACGCTTGTGTCTGTTGTGAGACAAGTCTCTCGCCACGAGAATTACTAATAAAAACCCAGAAAATTGAAAAAAGCATAGGCAGAACAGGCAAAAGCATAGATGGGAACTATAGTGATAGGGTCATTGACATAGACATACTTCTTTACGATGACCTCGTTGTTGATGAACAAGATTTAAAGATTCCTCATCCTCTAATGTTCGAAAGAGACTTTGTGATGACACCACTAAAAGAGATTTGCGACATAGGAGCAATTAGATAATCCAATATAGGATTACCTGTTACTATTTATCATAAGCGTGCTAATGCATATAACAATGAAAGGCGTTTGACATAGCAATGCTATGTCGTTATCTTTCTAGTGCTATGCCACTGCCTTTCTAATGCAAAGTCACAGTCTTTCTAGTGCAAAGCCGATGGAGATAAAATGAGATTGATAAAAACTAAAAATGGCAACCATTGAACTGACGTTCAATGGTTGCCATTTTTTATGATTGATAAGTATTTAAATACTTGATTATCTGATTCTCGACATCGACTTTATAAGCTCTTCGTCGGCCTTGATTCCTGAGCGCGCAAGTGCAAGCAATATTATTGCCACAAAAGGCAAGCAAACCGCAAAGCTCATGGAGAATGTTCCTATGCCTTTGAACATTGAGAAGGCCATGAACGCATAATACGCATACCAAACAAGGCAAAGGACGATGCTTACAACGCATATCTTCATTTGCAACTTGCGTTTCTTGTAGAGGAAAATATTGATGAACGATAGCGTTGCTACGACCACAATGTCGACAAACAAGATGGGATGAGCCTTTATGCCGGTGTTAGTGTAAAATCCGAGATTATACACTGCCATCCCCTGCCCCAACGTGGCACTATTCGTGAGTTTGCCAATTGGGAGGCAAAGGCAAACGATGAGCGCTGCCAACGCGAGGAGCAAAAAGATAGTTTGTTTACGCTGTATCATAAAGCTTACAAATCCATATCAGCGGCCTCGTCGGTTGTCTTCGACGGGTCTCTCCAATAGACGTTGCCCTCCATGAACTCTTGCGTAGCGAGAAGAGTTGGCTTTGGCAACTTCTCGTAGTAGCGGCTGATTTCTATCTGCTCACGGTTCTCAAACACTTCCTCAAGCGAGTCGTTATAGGATGCGAACTCTTGAAGCTTCTTGCTCAAGTCAGACTTGATTTCTACACCGATTTGGTTAGCGCGTTTGCCAATAATAACCACACTTTCATAGATGTTGCCTGTCTCCGTGCACATATCCATGATGTTACGAGTGACGGTGTTTACTGGAGCCTTTGATTTTCTGTAATCCATCTTAATACAGTATATTATAATAATATATTATTGTTAATCTTTAGCGTTTGCAGTCACTTCCTTGCATTTTTCTATGAAGTGCTCAGCCGTTTTCTTCTCCTTTGAGTCAGGAAACTCATTAAGGAAACCGTAGCATTCGTCCTCAGCGTCTTGGTAACGCTCAAGCTTCTTTTCCTCAACGCTCTGCTGTGCAAGGTGAAACTTGCTTTTCATTATCAGCGTGGAAAACTCCTCGCGTTTTTTAGTGTAAGGGTAATCCTTCAAGGCGTTTTGAGCGGTCACAATACATGCTTGGTAGTTGTTTCCGCCGTCGTCGCCACCGCTGTTGTTGCCGAAATACGTGCCGAGATTATAATACAACTCAGCTGAGTACAATTCCTTTTGCACAAGTTTGTCCTGCAGCTCGAAAAGCTTGTTTTGTGCTTCCTCTTTATGCTTGGAGTCTGGATACAAGTCCATGTATTCCTGGAAAGCGTTGATTGCCGCCACAGTCTCCGTTTGGTCAAGGCGTGGTTCAGGCGTGCTCATGAAGAGGCTTTGCCCTACATAATATTTGGCTACCTCGGCATATTCGCCGCGTGGATAAGTCTTCACATACTTTTTGAAAGTCTCCGCAGCCGTCTCGTAATCCATGTTCTTATACTCAGCCATGCCGAGCATGTGCAAACATTCCTGTGCATCCTGACTACCCTTCTGCGGCACTATCAAATCTTGAAGCAGAGTTGCCGCACGCTGGATTTTGCCCAATGCATAGCATTCTTTGGCATACTCATACTTATATTTGATGTCATTCGACTTGTACACGCTGTTAAACTCCTTGGCGCAACCGCTAAGGAGCATCAATGGGGTAAGCGCTGCTAAAGCTTTCTTTATCATACTCTCTTTTTAATGAGCCTTTAAATACGACTTGCAAATTTACACACATTTATCTGGTAAACCAAATATGTTGTGATTTTTTTAGCAAAATTTCGAGAATATATGTACGTAACTGATATAAAATATCTAACTTTGTCAGACATGAAGTTTCAATTGTCTTCCAAGTATAAACCTACGGGCGACCAGCCACAGGCCATCGCGCAGCTTACCGAAGGCGTGAGGAGAGACGATCCCGCGCAAGTGCTTTTGGGTGTGACGGGGTCTGGCAAGACGTTTACCGTGGCCAACGTCATAGCCAATGTCAACAAGCCCACGCTCGTGTTGAGCCACAACAAGACATTGGCGGCGCAGCTGTACGAGGAGATGAAAGGTTTCTTCCCGAACAACGCTGTCGACTACTACGTAAGCTATTACGACTATTACCAGCCCGAGGCTTACCTTCCATCCACCGACACTTACATAGAAAAGGATCTCGCCATAAACGATGAGATAGACAAGTTGCGCCTTGCCGCCGTGAGCGACTTGCTGTCTGGCAGGAAAGACGTGGTTATAGTGTCGTCGGTCTCGTGCATCTATGGCATGGGCGCGCCCGTGGCGATGCAAGAGAATATAATAAAGGTAAAGCGTGGGCAGAGGTTGGATCGCAATGAGTTCCTGCGCAAGCTCGTCAGCTCGCTATATGTCAGAAACGACATCGACTTGCAACGTGGCTGCTTCTCGGTCAAGGGCGACACGGTCACCATAGCCATGGCCTACTCCGACTCGCTGCTCAGGGTTTCATGGTGGGACGACGAGATAGACAGCATCGACGAGGTTGACGCCATTACCATGCACACCATACAGCGTTTTGCAGAATACGACCTCTACCCTGCCAACCTTTTCGTTACCTCCAAGGAGCAGACTGATAACGCCATACGCATGATACAGGACGACCTCGTGAAGCAGGAGGCATATTTCCATGAGATTGGTGACGAGATCAAGGCGCAGAGGATAAAGGAGCGCGTGGAATACGACATGGAAATGATAAAAGAGTTGGGACATTGCTCGGGCATAGAGAATTATTCGCGCTATTTTGATGGCAGAGAGCCCGGCGAGAAACCTTATTGCCTACTCGACTTCTTCCCCAAGGACTTCTTGATGGTGATTGACGAAAGCCATGTCACCGTGCCACAGATCAACGCCATGTTTGGAGGTGACCGTGCCCGCAAGCGCAACCTTGTGGAATATGGTTTCCGCCTGCCCGCAGCTTTCGACAATCGCCCGTTGCGCTTTGAAGAGTTTCACGACATGATTCATCAGGTAATCTATGTGTCGGCAACCCCTGCCAACTATGAGCTTCAAGAGTCGGAAGGCGTTGTCGTTGAACAGCTTATCCGTCCCACGGGTCTGCTCGACCCCGAGATAGAGGTCAGACCTTCAGAAAACCAGATAGACGATTTGCTCGACGAGATACTCACGCGTAGCCATAAACACGAACGCGTGTTGGTGACAACGCTCACGAAGCGCATGGCAGAGGAACTTACCGAATATCTGCTGAACCATAACGTCAGGGCAAGCTACATACATAGCGACGTGGCCACTCTCGACAGGGTAAAGATAATGAACGACCTCAGGGCGGGCGTCTACGATGTATTGGTGGGCGTTAACCTTCTCCGCGAGGGTCTCGACTTGCCCGAGGTCTCACTTGTCGCCATACTCGATGCCGACAAGGAGGGCTTCTTGCGCAGTCATAGAAGTCTGACACAGACCGCGGGGCGTGCGGCGAGAAACGTCAATGGCAAGGTGATAATGTATGCTGACACCATAACGGAGAGCATGCAAAAGACGATAGACGAGACCGCAAGGCGAAGAATGATACAGATGAAGTTCAATGAGGACCACAACATCACGCCAAGGCAAATCGTCAAGGAAATTAAAGGCTCGTTGCCCGAATCTGACGGCTCGCAGAAGCAAAAGTCAAAAGCCGGAATGGCGTATAGCTATGTGGAGCCAGACAAGGCAGCCTTTGCCGCCGACCCGATAATAAACGAGATGACACGTCCGGAACTTGAAAAAAGCATCGACAACACCAAACGCCTCATGGAAGAAGCTGCGAAACGACTCGACTTTATCCAGGCAGCACAATATCGTGACGAAATGCTCAGGTTGCAGAAGATGCTTGAACTCAAAAAAAGTTAAATCACGATGATGTCTACAGATTGACGATGTTAATTTGTAATTTTGCTTTTATAAAGTGGGATTTTTACAATAAGTTTAACAAGAAATTTAAAACACTATGGATATGAAGAAACTGATAGCCGCGTTCCTTGCTCTCGTTCCAATGTTGGGTATGGCACAAAATAATGCCTGGGAGATACCCGACCAGCCAAAGCAAACAGCAAAGGTTGTTCAAAAGAAAGAAGTGAAAAAGGTTGACCAGAAATATCTTGCTGGCGCAGTGCCTGAAGTTGATGGCGAGGTGGTTTTCACGCTCGACAAGGATGTGCCGGGCATGTCGGCCGACAACATCTACGACAAGGTTTACGAGGTTATCTCCAGCGTAGTGGAAGAAGGCAAGAGCTCGGGCTTGCAGCCGGAGGCACGCATAGCAGCAGTCAACAAGGCCGAGCATAGCATAGCCGCGCGTGTCAAGGAATGGCTCGTGTTCTCTTCAAGCTTCATCTCGCTCGATAGGACTGAGTTCAACTACACGCTCATTGCCACGGCTTCTGACGGCCATGTCAACTTGAAGATGGCACGCATAAGTTATGCTTATGAAATGAACCGTAAAGACGCGACGGGCATGAAGGAGAAGGCTGAGAAATGGATTACCGACAAATACGCGCTCAACAAGAAGCAAACCAAACTCTCGCCCATCAGCGGAAAGTTTAGGCGCAAGACCATTGACCGCAAGGACAATATTTTCCAGCGCGTCTGCCAAGCTCTCGACGTGAATTATTAAATGCGAACGCGCCATAAGCGAAATACACGAAGAAAATGCTAACAAAAAGCTCATACAGGGACAAGCCGCAACTGCCAGAAAAGGATCAGTTCCGCAGCGTGCGTCAATGGCTGAACATCATCTTCATGGTGGGTGCCATTGTCGGTGTCCTGACCTACATGTTTCACACGCCCCAGACCTTGGGAATAATAATTGTTCTTGTTTCCATGGTCTTCAAAATCGTTGAATGCGCTTTACGCTTTATTAAATGAAGAAAATCCTTTCCTTCATTCTTCTTGCGTTCCTGTCGGCAACCCCTCTGTGGGCACAGTTTGAGACTGCCAATTCCGAGATGATGGGATCAGGCAGTACCTTGAGCAACCAGAACAAGCGTTCAGGGAAGCCCGACTCGCTCGGGACCGACAAGGAGATACCCGAAGGCATATACGTTTGGACTGTCGATCCTCGATTCGGAGATCGTGTGGAGGCTAAGCCCGACACGCTCTCCCACATGTTCATGAACTCCATTTTCACCACCGGCAAGCACTCAGAGTATAACAGCACCGGAAATCTTGGAGCGCCCAGGCAAGCAAGGCTCTTCATTGACAGGATGGAGAACAACAATTTCATCTTCGTCAATCCATACGATTTTGTTGTGACACCCGTGGAGAAATTCCAATTCACCAATACCCTGTCACCACTCACGAGCATCGCTTACAACAACTGTGGCAACCGCACTAACGGTGAAGACCATTTCAAGACAAAGTTTGCCGTGAATGCTGGCAAGCGTATAGGCGCGGGGTTCTTGATAGACTACATCTATGGCCGAGGATACTACAATGCCCAGTCGACCTCACATTTCAAGGCTTCGCTTTTTGGCAGCTACATCGGTGACCGTTATCAAGCCCACCTTCTTTTCAACACCCTCCATCAGAAGGTTACGGAGAATGGCGGCATAATGAGTGACTTGTATATAACGCACCCAGAGTCGATAGAAGAGAATTTCGCGACTTCGGAGATACCGACAATGCTTGAGCAAAACTGGAACCGCAACGACAACCAGCACATTTTCTTCACCCATCGCTATAGCTTCGGATTCAACCGGAAGGTGCCAATGACACCAGAGGAAATCAAGGCGAGGAAGTTTGCCATAGAGTCGCAGAAAGAGCAAGACGAGAGAAAAGCAAAGGAGAAAGCCGAACAGGAGGCAAAGGACGCAGGCGTGGAGTTTGACGCGAAGAATGTCAAGCAGCCTAAGTCATACGCCGGTCGTCCTGACAATGCCAAGGTTGTGTCAAAGGTTGCTCCGACCGACTCCACTGCCACCATGTCTGGCAGAGTGAAGGTTGACGGCAAGAACATGGCTGACAGTCTCTTGGCTGCATCCAACAAGGCAAAGGAGGATACCGCGTGGCTCAAAGATGAGTATGTGCCAGTGACAAGTTTGATCCACACCGCCGATTTCAGTACTTATCGACGCATCTATGAGTCCTATTATACTCCCGAAAACTATTACCTCGACTCATACAAGGTGAAAGAACGCCTGACAGGTGATTCTATCTATGATAAGACAAGCAACTGGAACCTGCGCAACACCTTTGCCATAGCATTGCTTGAGGGTTTCAACAAATGGATTAAGACAGGAGCGAAGATATTCGCCACGCACACGCTAAGCCACTATGTGCTGCCAGACTCGCTGGGCACCACGTCGTGGAATGAGCATAGTGTCACGGTTGGCGCGCAGCTCAGCAAGACACAGGGAAAGAGCCTTCACTTCAATGTCACAGGCGACGTGGCTCTCTTGGGATACAATGTCGGCGAGATCAAGATCGACGGAGGCATTGACCTCAACTTCCCTCTCCTCGGCGACACCATGACGCTTGCCGCGTCTGGATTCTACCATCACGTGAAACCGTCGTTCTATTTCCGCCATTACCAGTCGCGCCACCTTTGGTGGAGTTCCGACGACTTGTCCATGATAGACCATTTTCGCGCGCAAGGCGTATTGAACTATGCCAAGACCCGCACGCGTTTCCGTTTCGCGTTCGATGAGATAAGCAACTATGCCTATTTCGCAAGTTCTTTCACCTCCTCTGGCGATAAGGGACGCCTCTACAACATGGCTTACTCACGTCAGGCAAGCAGCCCTATAACCGTGCTCACGGCTGAAGTGGCACAAGATTTGGCTTTCGGACCGCTCCATTGGGAGACAACGCTGACATGGCAGAAATCTACAAACCAAGACGTGTTGCCCATGCCAAGCATCAATGCCTATACCAATTTGTATCTGCGCTTCAAGATAGCTCGTGTGCTTAATTGTGACTTCGGTGCTGACGCGAGGTATTTCACCAAATACGCAGCACCAGAGTATTTCCCATCCCTCGGGCAATACACGGTGCAAGCGAATGAGACCAAGCAGGAGATTGGCGGATATCCTATCATAAACGCTTACTTGAATTTCAAGCTTAGCCGCGCGCGTTTCTTCGTGATGATGAGCCATGTGAACTGTGGATCTGGCAACAAGGAATATTTCTTCACGCCAAACTATCCGCTCAACGGACGTGTGTTCAGGTTCGGCATTAGCTGGAACTTCGCCGATTGACCTTGCGATATAGACAATGACAGAAAACAAGCAGATAAAAACAAATTCCTTAAAGGCATGGTTGCTTGCCGCCCGCCCCAAGACTCTTGCCGGGGCCGCGGTACCGGTGATGATAGGTGTGGCACTTGCGTTGAGAGCCACGGGGATGCAACATTTTCGCTTGGTGCCTGCGGCGTTGTGCATCTTGTTCGCTTTCCTCATGCAGATAGACTCGAACCTCATAAACGACTATTTCGACTTTCGCCATGGCAACGACGATCCCGCCACCCGTCTTGGACCTAAGCGCGCTTGTTCCGAAGGTTGGATTTCGCCTCGCGCGATGGTAGCAGGCATTGCCATTGTTTCCGTCTTGGCTTGTGCCACAGGGCTGCCCCTTATATGGTATGGTGGATGGCAGATGATAATCGTAGGCGTAGCTTGTGTGCTTTTCGCCTTCCTCTATACCACGTTTTTCTCTTATCAGGGCTTGGGCGATGTTCTCGTGTTGGTCTTCTTTGGCATCGTGCCCGTATGCTTCACCTATTATGTCATAGTCCCAGACGCAATGCGTGTAGTGACGTGGCAAGTAATAGCCATATCCGTCGGGTGCGGCTTGGTCATAGACACCTTGTTGTGCGTCAACAACTTCCGTGATCGTGAAAACGACAGGAAAGACGGAAAACTCACACTCATCGTGAGGTTGGGCGAAAAACGCGGTGCCATGCTTTACAATGCGGTCGGTTCTTTGGGCGCGGCAGTCACCATGCTCGTGATAATGTTTCAGGCACGACATGCCCAGTTGGCGGCGGTGTGTGTTTTCCCTTTCCTTGTCTACGCCTACAAGCATTCTCAAAGTCATGCCATGTTGCGTGAGATATGGAAGGGGCGCGAACTAAACAAAGTGCTAGGCATGACGGCGCGAGACATGTTCGTCTATGGCCTGATGACCGTAATGGCAATATTCCTTTCAACCATTTAACATCACTACATTATAAAATTCAATTGTGCCTATGAATGTCAGTCTCGACATAATGTGTTTCGTTGAGCAACAGATATTGCCACGCTACAACGCCTTTGGACCTTCTCATGGCCTTGTTCATGCGTTGAGAGTGATAAAAAACTCGCTTGAGCTTGCCAATATGCTTGGTGCCGATGTAGACATGGCTTATGTCATAGCGGCTTACCACGACTTAGGCATGGAAGGACCACGCGCCATTCACCACATCTTGGGAGGCAAGATTCTCGCGTCTGACGCGCGCCTTCGCAAATGGTTCTCGCCAGAGCAAATAAAGATTATGAAAGAGGCCGTTGAGGATCACCGCGCGTCTTCGTCTCATGCGCCACGCTCCATATACGGGAAGATAGTGGCGGAGGCCGACAGGGATCTTGACCCAGAGGTTATATTCACACGCGCCATTGAGTTTGGACTCGAACGTCAGCCCGAGCTTAACAAGGAGCAGCAGTGGAAAAGATTCTGCGGACACATGGAGGAGAAATACGGAGTGAATGGTTACATACACCTTTGGATTAACGGCTCGCCCAACGAGGCTCGTCTCAAGCAAGTGCGTGAAATCATTGCCAACAAAGCCATGCTCAGGCAGACTTTTGAGAGAATATACAGTCAGAAGGCTCCACTTTAGCCAAAGCCAACAAAACATTGCAAACAGGAAAGCTTAACACACAACGCGATATGAAGAAATTAACATTAACACTTGTATTTGCCGTCATTACGATGATGGTTAGCGCCCAATCACAGTTGAAGAAGGTTTACGATGAGACCATCAACCCCATGGAACAAATAGACAAGGCTCTCGCCACCGCAAAATCAGAGTCGGGGCAGAAGTTCGTTATCTGCCAAGTGGGTGGCAACTGGTGTCCTTGGTGCCTGAAATTTGCCGACTTCATAAGCAAGGACTCCGACATAATGAAAGTGGTCAACGACAACTTTGTGTACCTTCATGTAAACTATAATCCACGAAAAGACAACAGTGCCACGGCTGAGGCTTTGATGAAACGGCTCGACAATCCCCAGCGGTTTGGTTTCCCCGTGTTTGTCGTGCTCGACTGTGATGGAAAGGTGCTTCATACCCAAGACTCAAGCTTCCTGGAGGAAGGGAAAGGCTACAATAAGGATAAGGTATTGCGTTTCCTAAACAACTGGACACCAAAGGCCGTGGGCAAATAATCAGTCTGCATTCTTGTTATTTAATACTTTTTATCACTGTCTTTTAAAGATTTATAGTTAAATATGCTTATATTTGCAACTCATTAAAAGGTATGTGATAAAAAGTATTGGAATGACGAACAAGAAATATACACTGATCCTAACAGTATTAACCCTCATATTTCCTTTTTTCATTAGTAACGCATGCTCTGCCGTTGTTACTGGTGCTGAACAAACCGACGCTTACCTGAAGTTGCTCAAGGGTAAGCGTGTGGCTCTTTTCTCCAACCAATCTGGAGTAGTAGGCAATAAGTTGACATTGGATGTCTTGCTTGAACATCAGGTCAATGTGGTGGAGATATTCTCGCCCGAACATGGTTTCCGTGGCAAGGCGGATGCCGGAGAGAAGGTAAGCTCATCGGTCGACAGCAAAACCGGCGTTCACGTATTCTCTTTGTATGGCGCGCCAAAAGACGCGCCCAACAAGGACGAGATGGCAAAGTTTGACATTCTCGTCACCGACATCCAAGACGTGGGTCTGAGATACTATACCTATTATATAACGATGATGCGGTTGATGGATCGTTGTGCTGAATATGGCAAGCGCATGATTATCCTCGATCGTCCAAATCCTAACGGTTTCTATGTGGATGGTCCACTTTTGGACATGAAACACGCCTCGGGCGTTGGAGCGCTTCCCATTCCCATTGTGCATGGATTGACCCTAGGAGAAATGGCACGGATGATCAACGGTGAGCGTTGGCTCAAGTCGGGTAAGACTTGTAAACTGACAGTGATTCCCTGCAAGAATTATACGCACCAAACGAGATATGACCTGCCAGTCGCACCGTCGCCCAACCTGCCAAACATGAAGTCGGTGTATCTTTACCCGTCATTGTGTTATTTTGAGGCAACTCCCGTTAGTTTGGGGCGTGGCACCGACAAGCCTTTCCAGATATTCGGACACCCGGAAATGAAAGGCTACGATTTCAGTTTCACTCCAGAAAGTCGTCCCGGGGCTAAGAACCCACCACAGATTGGCCAGACGTGCCACGGAAGAGACCTTAGCCAATTGGGAGACTCAGACATTTGGGCGCGAAAGATAGACCTTAGCTACCTGATTGAGGCTTACAACGCCGTGAATATAGGTGACAAGTTCTTCACCTCGTTTTTTGAGAAACTCGTTGGTGTTGACTATGTGCGCGAGATGATAGAGCAAGGGAAGAGCGCGGCAGAGATAAGTCAAATGTGGCAAGGCGACGTGGAAAAATTCAAGAAGCAGCGACGCAAATACCTCTTGTACAAAGAATGAGAATGCAAGTATGAGCAAGTATGAGCGAGTATAAGATACGATTGTTCACCAAGGGAAACAAGTTGCCGAAGATGCAATGTGACGACTTTTTCCACTCCGCTGAATTGTTCCATATAATGGAAAATTCTCAGGGGCAAAGACCTTATATGGCCGTCGCCTATAAGGAAAACGGTGAGGTCGCGGCTCACATGCTTGCTTATATACATCATCGCAAGACGTGTTTTCCACCGTTTCTTTATTCACAAGGCAGGATATACGGAGAAGGCGAATATGAGGATGACACCGACAAGGAGTTGATATTCAGCTTGATGCTCCACGAGATTACTGTCAAGCTGCGCCGGAAACTATGTCTCTACATAGAGTTCAGCGACCTCTCCACGAAGATGTTCGGTTACAAATATTTCCGTAAGGAGAAGTTCTTTCCAGTGAATTGGCAAGAAGTGCACAATTCGCTCCACTCCATGCCTCCCGTTGAGCGGCTCTCGGAAAAAATGAAAGAACGGATAAGGAAGAGTTATAAGGCCGGCGTAGAGACACGTGAGGCGAAAACCGATGAGGAAGTGCACAGTTTTTACAAGCTCCTGCACGGTTTCTATCGCTTTAAGCTCCGTAGGATAATACCCCAAGAAAACCACATCCGGCAACTGTATGACAGCGACAACGTAAGAATATTCTTAACCCTGTTCAAGGGTAAGGTTATTGGTGGATGTGTTTGTGCGTTCAGTGACGGCAATTCGTTTCTTTGGTATCTCGCCTCCAAGCGTAAACGCTATGCCCTACTCCACCCAAATCTCATGACTGTTTGGGAAGCCATCTCGTGGTCATGGAAACACAACTACGCCCATATCAATTTTCTTGACGTGGGATTGCCATTCCACAAGAATCCATTCCGAGAGTTCATCTTGTCGTTTGGCGGCAAGCCTGTCGGCAAATACAGATGGTTCCGCATAAACATACCGTGGGTAAACACGTTGCTGGGATACCTTTACAGAGAGTAAAAGGTATAGAGACTTCCCTAACTTAAAGGATAATAGATAATTATAGAAGTGATATGAAAAAGAGAGTACTTTTAATGTTGATGCTTGTCTTGGCCTTTGGCAGTGTTGTGGCACGGTCTTCCATGGAGGCCGACACCACTAAATGGGCAATCATCAATGTGTCTTGTTGCAACCTTCGCACGACGGGTGACTATGACGCAGGCATGGAGTCGCAGGCATTGCTTGGCATGCCCGCTAAAATAATTGAGGGCGGAACATGGGTGAAAATCGAGACCCCTGATGAATACCCTGCATGGGTTCTGAAGTCATCACTTGTCTTGGTCAATAAACAGCAATTGGAAGCATGGAACCAAGCCCCACAAGTTGTCGTAACATCTATTTATGGCTTCGTTTATGAAAAGCCTAACCTGCGTTCACAACATGTAAGCGATGTCGTTGCAAGCAATCGCTTAAAGCTTTTGGGAAAGACAAGTGCTTTCTATAAGGTGGAATATCCTGATGGCAGACAAGGATATATCCCTGTGAAAGATGCACAAAAAGTAACTGATTGGCGAAAATCTATAAAGCAAGACGCCAATAGCATCATAGCAACCGGAATGAAGCTCATCGGCATTCCGTATATGTGGGGAGGAATGAGCACAAAGGGCGTTGACTGCAGCGGTTTCATACGCACCATCTTGTACCAGCACGACATAATAATCCCACGCAATGCCTCGCAGCAAGCGAAGAAAGGTCAGCATTTGGAAATAGAACCAGATTTCAGCAATTTAATCCCCGGCGACCTCGTGTTCTTTGGAAGGAAAGCAACAACCGACAAGCCAGCTCACGTCTCTCATGTTGGCATGTATATTGGCAACAAGAAATTTATCCATTCCCTTGGGTGGGTTCATGTGAGCAGTTTTAATCCTTCTGATCCCGAATATGATGAATATGACCTTAACCGCTTGTTGTGGGCGCAAAGGATTTTGCCTTACATCAACAAGGAGGAAGGATTAATCACAACAGACAAAAACGAGTTCTACAAATAGATTCAATATTAACCGTTGACATAATAAAACGAAGAAAACATCTACGATATGACAACAAGAAGAGATTTTATCAAGAAAGCCGCTCTGACGACGGTTGGCTCAGCCTTGGCTTTGTCTAACATCGACGCGCTCAACTTCATGGGCTCAAAAACCAAAAACGTGAATATCAACAGGAAGGGAACATCTAAAAAGTTGGAACTGAAATTCTTTCCTTATGAGCTGAAACTGCGTCATGTCTTTACCGTGGCCACATACTCGCGCACTACGACACCCGACGTACAGGTTGAGATAACCTACGATGGCGTGACTGGATATGGAGAGGCTTCCATGCCCCAGTATCTTGGACAAACTGTTCAGAGTGTCACGGCATTCTTACAAAAGGTTGACTTGAGCCAATTTAGCGATCCTTTTCAGCTGGAAGACATCCTGGCTTATGTAGACAGTCTTTCGCCAGGCGACACGGCGGCAAAAGCCGCTGTAGACATTGCGCTCCACGACCTTGTGGGCAAACTCTTGGGCGCTCCATGGTATAAGATTTGGGGACTGAACAAGGACAAGGCTCCATCCACCACGTTTACCATTGGCATAGATACCGCCGAGGTGGTGAAACAAAAGACAAGGGAGTGCGCCAACCAGTTCAACATCTTAAAGGTAAAGCTCGGTCGCGACAACGACAAGGAGATGATAGAGACCATAAGGAGCGTCACCGACTTGCCCATTGCCGTTGACATCAACCAAGGATGGAAAGACAAGGAGAAAGCTATCGATGAGATCTACTGGCTGAAAGAGCACGGCATAGTGATGATAGAGCAACCAATGCCCAAGGAGATGAGAGACGACATCGCTTGGATTACCGAGAAGAGCCCCTTGCCTATCTTCGCAGATGAGGCCATACAGCGATTGAAAGACATCAAGAACGTAGAAGGTGCTTATTCGGGAATCAACATCAAACTGATGAAATGCACTGGCTTGCACGAGGCTTGGAAGATGCTCAACTACGCACGAGCCATAGGCATGAAGGTCATGGTCGGATGCATGACGGAGACCTCTTGCGCGGTAAGCGCCGCGGCACAATTGTCCCCAGCCGTTGATTTCGCCGACCTTGATGGCAACCTTCTTATTTCCAACGATAGGTTCAAGGGTATGGAGGTTGTTAAAGGCAAGATAACGTTGCCTGACCTCCCTGGTATTGGCGTTGTAAAGATTTAAAAAGACAAGAGTATATTAAGATTAAGAGCTTGAACAAACAAACGCGAGCTCGTTGCATGCTTTTCATAATGGCGTGCAACGAGCTCTTATTTTTATAAACAAAAAATACATTTAAAACGTCAGGAACAAGCACGACAGTCAGAATGTTTAGTTTAAAATTATTGCTGTCCGCTAAAACTTTTTTGAGCATGAAAAAGATAGGGCTGGATTCCTCGCTTGGAATTCAGCCCATTTAGTTACTTTTGTTTATTGCTA
>CAVKWN010000029.1:0-34124 GCA_963660075.1 Lachnospiraceae bacterium | reverse complement strand
AATAGACTTAACAACGAACGGAGATATAGAAAAAGCGTGTTTTTGGCTATGCGCTTCTTGTTATCGTCCATGCTTTTCTTGCTCTATTACAGTTGAAAAACAAACTTTATTCTTTCGTTTTTTCCTCTGTATAATACCCACTGCTGTAGTACCCGTAGCTGCCGTAATAGCCGTAGTGGCCGCCGTAGCGGTGGTTGCCGTAGGTCGAGTACGACTTTGAGCCGTTGAGGAGTATGGCGAGGTTATTGAACTTGCCATCCTCGTACCACTGCTCAACCGTAGGCAGGAGCGAGCGGTCGAAGAGACCCACGCGAATGACGAAGAGCGTCACGTCCACGTGCGGCGTGATGATGCTCACGTCTGCCACCATGTCGCTTGGCGGACAGTCGATGAAGATATAGTCGTAGTCCTCGCGCAGGTTCTTTATGAGCGTCTCGAAGCGTGGCGAGTAGAGCAGCTCGGTGGGGTTGGGGGGTATCGTACCGCAAGGCAAGATGTCGATGTTGCCGTCGTGCAAGAGCATGCTCTTGTAGTCGTCGGTCTGCGCGCCTAGGTAGTTGCTCACTCCAAGTTTAGGACTCTTGTAGTACTGCGAGAGCGAGCCGTGGCGCATGTCGAGGTCGATGACGAGCGTCTTCTTGCCGTTTACCGCCATGGTGAGGGCGAGGTTGTGGGAGATGAAGGTCTTGCCACTGCCCGGATACATGGACGTGAGCATGATGACCTGACGGCGGCCCTCGCTGCTGACGAGGAACTCAAGGTTGGAGCGCACTATGCGGAACGCCTCGTTGATGAGGTTGCGGCTGCCTTCCTCCACCACTACCTTGTGGCGGTGGTGGCTATGCTTGTTGCGGCGCAGCAAGGACAGCTTCTTTGGCTTGCCGTCGAGAGGTATCTCACCCACGAACGGCACGTTGAGCGTCTCAAGGTCCTTGCGCGAACGCACGGTGGTGTTGGCTATCTCTATGAGGATGATGATGCCGGCAGGCACGAGCAGTCCGATGAGGAACGCCATCATCATCACCTGGCTGCCCACTGGCGTTGTGGCACCGCCGCCGGCATGGGCTGGCTCCACTATCTTGGTGTTGTAGGCTGTGAACGCCTGCGACATCTCGTTCTCCTCACGCTTCTGCAAGAGGAATGTGTAGAGCGTCTCCTTCACCTTCTGCTGGCGCTCCTCTGAGACGAGGAACTGCGCCTGCTTCGGGTTTGCGGCAATCTTGGCGTTGGCGGCAGCCTTGTTGCTGCGCGAGGTTGCCTCCTGTTGCTGCAACAGGGCTATCTCGTTGTCGAGGGTGTGGATGATGGCACGGCGCATCACGCTGAGACTTGCCTCAAGGTCCATCACGATAGGGTTCTGCTCCGACGAGTTTGCCACATACTTGTTGCGCTTGAGCAGCATCTCGTTGTACTCGCTGATCTGCGACTGTATGCTCGAGTTGCCTATGCCAGAGTTGGAAGGCAGCAGTTGGTTGCTGTGCTTCTCGTCAACGAGGTTGGCACGAATGTAGCGTGCCATGTAGATCTGGTTGCTCAGTTGGTTGGTCTCCTGTGTGGCAGCCGTGCTTTGGCTCATGGCCTGAGCGCCGAGCGCGCCCACGTCGGGCATGAGGTTGCGCGACTTATAGTTGGAGATGGTGTTGTCGAAATGCCCCAGCTCGCCTTCGATTACCGACAGACGATCCTTGATGAAGTCGTTGGTGGCGAGCGTCATGCGGTTGCGCTCCTTCACCCACGCCTCGTTGTAGACGGAGATGAGGGTGTTGAGGATATCGTTGGCGCGTGCCACGCTCTGGTCACGATAGGTGATGTCGAGCACCGAAGAGTTCTTTACCTGCACGTCCACTTTAATGCCACCACGCACACGGTTTGCCGCCGCGCTCTTGCTGATGCGCACCACGTCCAGCTCGTCGCCGGTGTTCTTGGCATAGAACTCCGATGGAGCTATTGTCACGTTGCCGATGGGCAGCTTCGTCTCCTTGCCCAGGTTGGTAGTGACGGTCTGTGTATATGTCTTGCCGCCACGGCTCATGTTGCTCACGTCGCATTGGCCGTTGGCGTGGAGCTTGAGGTGTAACGATGCCGTCTCCGCGTCGTCAAGGTCGTTGAACGTCACCTTGACGGGGAGGTCGAGACCATAGGCAACCTCGTCTTTCAGCATGCCCTTGTGGTAGTAGTTGACATCGAGGTGAAGAAGATTTGCCACCTCCTGCGAGAGAGGCGAGCTCTTGAGCAGCAGCATCTCGTTGGTGAGGTTAGGCGACGCCTCGTCGACACCCAACTCCTGGAGCTGGCGCTCGGCGGTGGAACTGCTCCTGTCGTTCTGCTTCAGCAATATGCTTGCCGTGCAGGTATAGACCTTAGGCGTGCTCTTGAGATACCAATAGCCATAGCCAAGGGTTATGAGGAGCGAGAGGACGAACCATTTCCACTGGGCGAGACACAGGAAGAGTATGTCGCGCACCTGAACCATTATGTTTGTCTGGTTGCGCGTGGCGCGCTTGGCAGAGGCGTTGCCTTGGACGTTGGGAGCCGGTGTTTCGGCTGTATCCATTTTTCGTTGCATGATGGTGTTGCGTTTTGGTTATTGCTTTATCTCACGAGGAAATTGACGATGGTGATGGCAAACGACGCGAGGCCCATCCAGAAGCCCGGCGTGCTGAAGAGGTTGGCGGTTGGTGTAGACTCGTTGGCCTTCTTCTGCGTCGGCTCCACATAGATGATGTCGTTTTGCTGGATGTAATAAACGGGCGAGGAATAAACGCTTTGCGCGTCGCAGAGGTTCACGGTGTAAGGTGTCTGCACGCCGTTCTCGGTGCGCAACACGGTGACGTTCTCGCGCTTGCCGTCGATGGTGAGGTCTCCAGCCTCGGCAATGGCCTCAAGGATGGTAAGCTTGTCGCGCGTGATCTGCACACGACCCTTCGTGCCCAGCTCGCCGAGGGCATAGAAGCCCATGTCGGCATAGTCGACCGTCACCACGGCGTCGCGCACGAAATTGCCCGAGAGCAGGCGATACTTTATCTCGTTGGCTACGTCGATGCGCGACTTGCCTGCCACGTTGATGAGACCAAGGGTGGGGAAGTCGATCTTTCCCTGTGGGTCAACGGTGTATATCCCCAATCCAGAATTGGCGCTACGGGATGTCGTGTTGGTGTTTGTATTGACATTGAATATGCGCACAAGCTCCTCGTCGCGGCTGCTCACGGTGATGTTCAAGCGGTCGCCGGGCTGGAGCTTTATGGTTTTTTCTTCTTGCACCGCCACGGGCACGTTGGGTTGCAGATTCTGCAAGTAGCTGATGTTGGTAGCGCTCTTGCACGAGGCAAGCAGCACCACAACAAGCATAAAGAAGAGATGCCTAAAAGAAAAATGTCTGTAATTCATTTTGGTTAATGTGTATGATTACTTGATGTCGTATTAACGTTTTGATGGGGTGGGGGAGAGTGGTTGGACCACGGGTCAGAGCAGGCGTATGAATTCCGGCTCCACCTCTACGGCGGCTACAATGATGTTGGGTATGGCAATGAGGAGGCGGCGTTTTCTTGAGCCGCGGCATTTGAGCAACGTGCCCTCGTAGCCGTTGAGCTGTCCGCCGACGATAGCCACCTGCCGTCCTGTCATCTCGGGCGTTATCTCGTCGGGCGAGAAATATTGTGGTGAGTCAACCGACTGCACGGCCTTGATGAAGCGATCCATGTCCCTGTCGCTCACGAGCATTGGCTGGCGGTATCGTCCGCCTCGCACATAACGATATTGCAGCGTGGGCATGCGCATGAGGATGGCGTCTATCTCCTCCGTGGTTGAATGAACGAAGATGAGGTCGCGTATGTAGGGAAGCTCCTCGCGACGCTTCACGCCCTTGTGCATGACCACGCACCAATGCATTGGCGTATACGTCTCCACGCCCATCGTTGGCAGCTCCCTGAATGCGGGTGTCAGGGAGTTGGGGCGCTTTAAGTCGCGCATCACGAACCATTGCTTAAGAGACTCCATTCCAGGATTTTTTAATGTCCAGCTACCAAAAACGCATATCTTCTATTCCTGCTCAAATGCGTAAAAAGCGGCATATTAAGCAGTTATGTTTGATGTAGCTGTAAGTTCCAAGACTTAACCTATTGTTAAGACGCATGTTTTGTCGACATTAGGATAGTGACATCATGCATGAAATGAACGCTTTCCCTCTTAGCCGAAATGTTATTATTTCTGCAAAGGTAGTGTTTTTAGGTGAAATTGACCACCATTTGCTCTTTTTTTTTACCTGCAACGCTAAGATTGTAATATTGCGTACGGTAAAGTTACATTTGGTCAATAACGCTATAAACTGGCGAGCGGAGGGGTGGTTTCGCATCGTTTCGGCATTGCACTGTAAAGGCATCGTCTTTCCAGTGCAATGCCGTCGTCTTTCCAGTGCAATGTCATTGCCTTTCCAGTGCAAAGCCGAAACGTCGAAAATTTCTTGCAAAAGAGAAGAAAAAGCAGTCCATTTGCAACGATAAGGAAAGAGAACCAAAACGCCGAATAAATATGAGCATGAAACGAGTTTGCCAATTGTTTTTTTTCTTGATTCTGAGCCTGTCGATGCAAGCCCAGGACACAAATAGTTTGCAAGAAAAAATAAGGGGAAGTTGGTATCAGCCCCATGACTTTGAGATTCTTGAGGCCATTATCGACATCAACTTCCAGGCTGACGGAACGTTCGTTTTCAATTGCTACAACGAGAAAACGGGAAAGGTGGAAAAACTCACGGGAAAATACAAGACAAAAGGTAAAGACGTGATTATCCTTTATTACTCGGACGGGAAGAAAGAGAAAATGACATATAAAGCAAACGTACCGGTGCAGTGCGGTACGTTCGACTTCATATTGAGCAAGCGGCATGGACTGCGGCTTATCCGTCCATAAGGTTTACCTGTGCAATAGGGTCAACTTTGTAGTTGGTTCAAGGATCCTTTCCACTTTCGTGGTAACTTCCTTGACGTTAGCTTCGAGCTTGCATTTGATGTCCCTTGACGATGCGCCTAACATGAACGAATAAGTTCCAGCGTCAACCTTCCACGATGACGATTGAGAGTCGAAGGAAGCAAGGTCGTTGGCATTGACCTGCATTGAGAGGGTCTGGCTCTCGCCCGGACGAAGAGTCTTGGTCTTGGCGAAAGCCTTGAGTTCCTTTTCCGGCTTGTTGGCTTGCTTAGCATCGGGCGCGGAGACATAAAGCTCCACAACCTCCTTGCCATCATACTTGCCCGTGTTGGTCACGTCCACGGAAACCGTGTAAACGTTGTCCTTGCAGCTTATCTTAGGGTTGGCATAGCTGAACGATGTGTAGCTCATGCCATAGCCAAACGGATAGCTGACTTCCTTGCCGAACGAGTCGTAATATCTGTATCCCACATAAACATCCTCGTCGTAATTGGCATAGTCGATATTCTTTTCCGTGGCTTTCTTGTTCGCGCTGTTACCGATGCTGAATACCGTTTGTATGCCCTCCGAGGGGAAGTTCTCCGCAGAAGGAACGTCATCGTAGTTTATCGGGAAGGTCATCGAGAGTTTGCCACTTGGCGACACTTTTCCGGAAAGGATGTCGGAAACGCTGCTGCCTCCCTCTTGGCCGCCTTGCCATGCGCAGAGGATGGCGTCTGGGAGATTGCTCCATGAGGCAGTCTCTATCACTCCGCCAATGTTCAGCAAGACCACGACTTTCTTGTTCTGGGCATGGAACGCGTCGCATACCTGATGTATCAACCTGTATTCGGCAGACGACAAGTAGAAGTCGTCCTTGGAACGGTCGAGGAACTCGCCCGACAGTCTTCCCAACGTTATTATGGCGACATCGTTGCTCATTGCTTGTGAACTGATGTCGGATGTGCTGAACGTGAGCTCTGCCGGCAGGGGCTTGGACAGGTAGCGGGCGAACTTGCCTGAGGGAGCCGGAATTTTCTCTACGGCCTCGGGGATATACTTTTCGTATGCCTTTTGCAGGCCAGCGTCGGCTTTGTATCCGGCATTCTCCAGACCTTGAAGCAACGAGACGGTGTAGGCCCTGTTCACGTTTCCAGACCCCGTGCCACCGGCAATGAAGCGATACGAGGTGCAGCCGTAGAGGGCCACGTTCTTTGCCGATGCGTTTAAAGGTAAAGTCCCATGGTCGTTTTTCAACAGCACCATGCCTTCGGTGGCAGAGCTACGGGTTATCTCAGCGTGTGCCTTCAAGTCGGGCTTGTTGCTGAATTTATAGTTCTTGTAGTGTTGCGTCTTCTTTATCAGGTTGAGAATCCTGTTGATGTTTCGGTCAACAGATGCCATGTCCATCCTGCCGTCCTGCATCGTAGTCAGAAGCGAGTCGTATTGCGCCGAACGGCCGGGCATGAGCATGTCGTTGCCGGCAGCCATTTGCTCCACCACGTCCTGGCCTCCGAACCAGTCGGTCACGACTGTTCCGTCGAATCCCCATTCCTTGCGCAATATGGTTGTCAGCAGTTCCGGGCTTTGCGACGCGTAACGCCCGTTGATATAATTGTATGACGACATGACTGTCCAAGGGTGCGCCTTCTTGATGGCAATCTCGAAAGGCTTGAGGTAGATCTCGCGCAATGCGCGTGTCGACAACCGCGCGTCAACGTTCTGTCTGTTGGTCTCTTGGTTGTTTACGGCGAAATGCTTGATGCTGGTGCCTATGCCCTGGCTCTGCACTCCATTGATATAAGCCGCGGCAATCTCCCCCGCGACTACCGGGTCTTCTGAATAGTATTCAAAGTTCCTTCCACACAAGGGGTTGCGGTGTATGTTTACGGCTGGTGCCAATTGTATGTCCGATCCGTATTCGCGCGCCTCGTTGCCTATCGCCGCGCCTACATTCTCTACAAGCTCCGTGTTCCATGTGCATGCCAGCAGCGTGGCAATGGGGAAGTGGGTGCAATAATAGGTGTTTGGATCGCCTTCCCTCGTGGAGTCTATGCGAACGCCGGCAGGGCCGTCGGAAAAGGCGATGGCTGGTATGCCGAGCCGTTCGATAGGCCATGACGTGGCGGCGGTGCCCGGGAGCATGCCTCCCGTTGTGGCTCCAATGACAGCGTCGCCACCAGCTGCCCCCGCCATTCCGGAGCCCATGACGATGCTTGCCTTGTCCTTGAGCGTCATCTTCTTTATTACGGTTTGGTTCTTCTTGAAGACACGTATTGGTGACGCATATCCCAAAAGCGCGACTCCAAGTATGGAGAAGGCGATTGTGGTTTGTTTTTTCATACTATTTTTTTTAAAATAAGCCTCCTGCTAAAGGCAAGAGGCTTTGGTGTTGATAGGATTAATGTTTTACGGTGAACTCAACTACCGGAGACTCTTTCCATCCATAGCGCACGGCTTTTGCCCAAATCTTGTCAACGCCGGCAGGCACGCTGAACGACTTGGTATAAACCTCATAGTGTTTGCCGTCAAAGCTGTATCCGATGGAAGCATAGTCGGTGAGATTGGTGATGTAAACCTTATGGTTGATCTCGTCTTGCGAAACCACGGGCTGCATTGTCGTCTTCTGCTGGCCGTTAGCATCGAGCACTGACGCGCGGAGCTGCTTTTCCGGAACTATCGTGGCATCGTTGCCTTGGTCGCGCCAGTCGTCCATGACCTTGCGCATGTTGGCAATATCCTTGGCATAAGCCGGGTCGTTGATCACATTGTTGAGCTCGTAAGGATCCTTCGTGAGATCATAGAACTCCTCTACGGGTCTTTCCTCAAACCAAGCCTTCATGCCACCCTTGAGCTGCCCTTTGTCGTAAGCCTCGCGCAGGTCCTTCATTGTCATCAGGTGCTCACGATAAGGAATCTTCGAGCCGTTTGGGGTCTTCGTCAAGTTGCGCACATACTGATATTTGGTGTTCTGCACGAAGAATGCGTTTATGTAGATGTTGTCCATGCGACCACGGTCGGCGAAGACATACTCGCGGTTCTTTGGGTTATCCTTCGACAGGTCGATGCCCTTCATGTAGGACGGTATCTTCGCGCCAGCCCAGCCGAGCAGCGTCGGGGGCATGTCCTCGAAAGAGATAAGGCGTTCGCACGTCTGCCCGTCGGCAGGCATCCATGCCGGGCGATATTTGGTGGGTACATGCATGATCATTGGCACGCGGGTGCCAGAATCATATCCCTCACGCTTAGCGCGTGGCAGACAGTCGCCATGATCCGTGGTGACGATAAGGATGGTGTTGTCCCAAAGGCCGTCGGCCTTGAGGTTCTTGATGAGGTCGCCCACCTGGCAGTCCATGATCTGTATGTTGTCGTAGAAGCGGGCAATCTCCTTTCGTGAGCCTTTCTTGTCGAGGTAGAACTGGCCCAGATCTACCTTCTTCGGATTAGTGGGAACGATGCGGTCCTTATACATCTCGCGCATCTTGTCCCACTTCAACGGGTTGCCACGCTCCCAGTCGGAGAGCGAAGGATCATCAGAGAAGAACAATCCCGACTCGTGCGTGATCTGTGGATTATAGTTGAAGTAGAAAGGCTTGCCCTTCATGTCGTACTCGCGCCAGCGAGGGTTCAGGCAGTAGGCATCTACGGAGTTGCGGTCCTTCTCCACTTCATTGAAGATGGTGAATGCTCCGGGGAGAGCTGGCGTGGTCCACTGATAGTCGAATTTCACGTCACAATAGGTGAAGTATCCGTCGCGGCGCAGAAGTTCGGGATAAGCCTTGATGTTTGCCGGCGGCACTGCAAAATATTTTCCTTCCGGGCAACTCATGGCACGCATGTGGGGCATGCCAGTGAAGTTTTGGAAGACACCCGTGATGAGGCCCGAGCGCGATGCTCCCGACACGCCAGCCATGGTATGCACGTTGGTGAAGCGCACGCCCTCTTCGGCAAGAGCGTCGAGGTTGGGAGTGCGTGCCACCTTATCGCCGAAACATCCCCATCGTGAGCTGAGATCCTCGGATATTACGAATATGATATTTGGGCGGTCGCTGCTTCGTTGCGCGGTGAGGTCACAGCTTGCTTGCTGGGCTCTCGCGCTGCCTATCCCGACGGTAAGGCAAGCCATCAGCGCGGCACTGGTTTCTATGTTCAAGTTCTTCATATTATGTAAGATTTTTGTCAATGTTTAACTTCAAAGGTCGTCGTTGGAGACTCTTTCCAGCCATATCTCACGGCCTTCACATAGACCTTGTCTATGCCCTTTGGCACGGCGAATGCCTTTGTGTAGAGTTCCCAGAACTTCCCGTCGAAGCTATAGCCAATGGACGCGTAGTCGGTGAGATTGGTAATATATACCTTGTTGTTTATCTCATCCTGCGAAACATACGGAGTAAGCGTCACCTTTTGCTGTCCCTTCTCGTCAAGGCATGACTTGCGCAAAGAGTCCTCAGGCATGAGCATGGCATCGTTTCCACGGTCGCGCCATTCGTCCAACGCCTTGCGGAACTTGTTTATCTGTGACGCGTAGGCAGGGTCGTTTGCCAGATTGCGGAACTCGTTGGGGTCTTTCCTTAGGTCGTAAAATTCCTCCACCGGCCTTTTCTCATACCAGCTCTTCATGCTGTCGGGGAGCGTCCCGTCCTCATGCGCCTTGTTCAGGTCTTTCATCGTGGACAAAGGATTACGGTAGGCGATGCTGATGCCGTTAGGGTCATCGGTGAGGTTGCGTACATACTGGAAGTCGTTGCTCTGCACGGCATACGACTGCCATTGGGCAATGGCCTGCCTTGCGCGAGTGGCATAGATATAATCACGCTTCTCGGGATTGTCTTGTGCGAGGTTGATGCCATGGAGCTGCTCGGGGACCTTCACGTCTGCAATGTTGAGGAACGTGACAGGCAGATCCTCGAAGGATATGAGGCGGTCGTTCTCCGTGCCGTTGGCACCCAGCCAAGCCGGACGATACTTCTCAGGCACGTGTACGATCATAGGAACGTGCGTGGAAGAATTATACAAGTCGCGCTTGGCACGCGGCAGGCAGTCGCCATGGTCTGTCGTCACGATGAAGATGGTGTTGTCCCACAAGCCATCCGCCTTGAGGTTTTTCACGAGGTCGCCCACCTGGCAGTCCATGATCTGGATGTTGTCGTAGAAACGGGCAATCTCCTTGCGCGTGGCCTTGGTGTCCATGTAGAAAGGTTTCACGCTTACCTTCTTCCAATCGGTGGGAACGATGCGGTCTTTATACATGGCACGTAGCTCATCCCACTTTTTGCCACTGGCAGCAACGAATTTGGGAGACTGGGTGTCGTCGCTGCGGAAGAGACCCGACTCATGGGTGATCTGCGGATTATAGTTGAAATAGAATGGCCTGCCTTTCATGTCGTACTCACGCCAGCGAGGGCTGAGCAGATGGGCATGTATGTCTTCATAGCCTTTTTCCACCTCATTAAAAATGGAGAATGCGCCAGGAGCCGAGTGCGTCGTGAATTGATAGTCGAATTTCACGTCACAATACGTGAAATATCCGCTACGTCTGAGCAGTTCGGGATAAGCCTTTACGTCTGGTTGAGGCACCGCAAAATAAGGGCCTTTGCTATACTGGCAAGAACGCATGTGGCACATGTTCGTGAAGTTCTGGAATATGCCGGTGACAAGACCCGAGCGCGACGGTCCCGAAACGCCACACATGGTATGGACGTTAGTCAGGCGTACGCCTTCCTCGGCAAGGGCGTCAAGGTTTGGGGTTCGCGCCACTGGGTCACCGAAGCAGTGCCAGCGCGGGCTGAGATCCTCTGAGATCACGATTACGATATTCGGGCGTGAGCCATTGCGCTGCGCGTCGAGATTGTGGTTCGTGGCCTGAGCCATCAAACCACCTGTGCCGGCCAGGGCGCTGGCCAACACGGATGATAAGCGATAATAGTTAGGGATCATGATATAAGTTTTTAGAACTTAATACTATTCAGTTGCTCAGAATTTGACCGTAGTCTTAAACTCGATGGTGAAAGGACGTATGTATGTGCCAGCCAACACCTTGTCGTAGTATTTTGACGCAGCCTCCTTGGTGATAGTGTTAGCGCCAGCGATGTTGCCTTGGGCGCCAGTCTGGTTCAGGAGGTTGACAACGTTGACCGAGAAGTTGACCTGCTTGTTGTAGTTGTAGTCAAGACCGGCGAACGTCTCCCAACGTGCGGCGAAGTAGAGAGCATCGGAGAAGCAGGCATATTGTTTGCTGAAATAACGCGCGCTTGCCCAGATGCGGAATTTGTTGAACTTGTAGCTGGGGTCAATCTCAAGGAGCATCTTTGAGACGCCACGCACAACCATGTCGCTATAGTCGTAAGTCTGCGTGTTGTTGAACAAGGAGAACTTGAAGTTTCCATATTTAGGATTCTGCAAGGTCATGAGGAAGTGGAGGTTGAAGCCTTTGAACGGACGAACGTTAAGGTCGGTTGTCCACCCTAAGGTGTGAACATCGTAATTCACAGTGGCACGCTCAATTTCCGTAACCTCATTGGGATTCTCGAAGTTGCCGGCAAAGAGGTAGTTGTTGCGCTTGATGTAGTTGATCTTCGAGGTGACATCAATCATTTTCCCGTTATAGTAGACACCACCGCTTAAAGCCTGTGTGGCACTTTGCTTGGTATTAGGATCCACGGCTTGACAATAGTTGCTCAGGTTTCCGCCAACCTCGGCGTACATGGCGTCGACAGTGAAGCCTCCGTTGTGGAACGCGTTCCAGACCAAGTTGGCAGTGAAGCTCTTGTTGACCCAGTCTTTCTTTATTTTCTCGCGACCGGTCAGGATAGTTGTCGACACGCCACTTGCGTCGGTTGTCTTCTTGCGGTATTCGCTTGGAGCCCAATAGCCGTCGATGTGCTGCCATTCCACACGACCTCCAAGGTCGAGAGTCCATTTCGGGGCAAATTTCCAGGAGTCCATGATATATGCAGCGAGTTTGCCGTCATGTCCGGAATAGTACTGTATGGCACTGTTGGAATTCTCGGCACCCCATTCGTTGCTTTTGCCGTTGGTCCACACACCGTTTACCAATGTCTGATGGATCAAGGAAGCCGGCATGTTTTCCACCGTCATATAAGTTGCGTAAACGGCACGGTAAGCGTTGCTCGCGTGCAAGAAGTTCTCGGTCAAGCCAGCCGTCCACTTGTTGTTTTTAACGGCTTTGCTGAATTCGAACCTGCTGCCCATTCCCCACTTGTTCCATTTGCCCGACATCGCTGTCTGACCCTTTTGCACATATCCGGTGTAGACCTGGTCGGGATGGTCGGCATAAACGTAACGATTGCTTTCCCCTTGGGCGGAGGTGTCGAAGATCGTGCCCGTGTTGGGGTTCAGGAAGCCACTGGCAGCGAGGTGCCAACGTACGGTGTAATCGAATTTTACCTTGTTGGCGAAAGTGTGGTTGCCAATGATGTCGAAGATATGAGATGTGGATCCGGTACCCTTCAGGGCGTCGACTTCCTTTTGTGCGCCGGTCCAGATGTCGTGAGGATAGAGCTTGCCGCTGCTCTCAATATAGGATGTGGTTCCGATGCTCATGCCGTTGTACTTGGTAACGGTACCGTCCTCATGATAGACGTAGGGGTTCATGTTCCACTGGCTGCAACCTTGGGTCTCGAAAAACTTATATTGCAATCCGAACTGGCCCTTTGAGTATTTCTTGCCGATATAAAAGCGAACTTCTTCCGTCTTGTCCGTGAAACGGCTGAACTTCGCCCTCTGGCTCGAAGGGTCGTAGTTGACGAAAGCGCTGAGTTGGAACCTCCATCCGTCCTTGCTCAGTGGCGACGCAACCTTACCCATGGCGCGGAGCAATCCGAAAGAGTTGGTCTGGAATGTCACGGAGCCTCCAACTTTGTCGGCACCATTTCCCGACTCGGATGCCATAGCCACACCAATGGAACCATTCCAAATGGCAGTCTTATATATGTTCAAGGAACGCATTTTTGAGAAGCTGCCATCCGCACGCCACACCTTATTGGCAGACTGTGATTGGTAATCGTATGTAACAGGAACACCGTTTTCCAGGATTGTCGTTCCAGCCAGGTCTGAAGGAAGGCCAATGTTGATCTCACGAGGGCCTCCATTGTCGGTAGAGGCGTTCAATAACATTGACTGTGTCTGCTGGTCAGTCTGAGAGGTTGCTTGAGCCTTCTTGTCTTCTTTGTCATGGCTCGCTTGTGCATTGGATATTGCAGGTGCCAATGAGAGAAGACCTGCTGCGAAATACAAGTTCAAATGATTCATAGGTATGAATTTTTGTTTTAAATTAAAGCTGTTCGTTTTTTGGTTTACGGTTGCAAAATTAATTCATTCGGCACATTCTTTTGTTTTATTAAGAATAAATAGGTTTTGAAAAGAGCCGAAACGACTTTTGATTTTATAAAAAAGCTTTTGATTTCCTCATAAAAAATGACAAGACAGTCGATTTCGTACAAAAAAGTTTCTTTTTAACCATAAAATTCTAGATTCGAGACATGAATAACCAATTGCGTGACAGTGGTTGACATTTAGGAAGTACTTGTGTTTGATATGTGAAATTTTAGAACACCACAAGGGTGTTTCTTGAAAATGTTTTATAAATTTGCATCTGTTTATTGAATTCATCCTTACCTAAATATGAATAACAAGAAAATTATTATCCCGGCATTAGTAGGGCAAGTAGTGCTGATAGCATTATACATCCTTAATCCAAATTTAGCTAAGACGAAAAAGGTTCTGCAAGATTGTGGCAAATTCATGAAATCGAGCAAGCTTTCATCACAGGATGTCACCTCTTTCGGTCAGGACGGTAGTCGCACGGTCTGGATTGGAACTTCCGACGGATTGAACCTATACGATGGAAGTACTTTTATTCAGCTCTTCCATGATGAAATGGACAGCACTTCCCTGCCCAGCAACAAGATTAATTGTATAAACCGTGATGGCTTGGGGAATATGTGGGTAGGCACCAGTAACGGTGTCGCGAAATATACGGGTGCCTATCATTTTAGGAAATACAACATACCTTATTCCAGTTATGGAATATTACAAATAGAGAATGCGCCAGATTCTGCGGTGCTGGTTAACAATGGGGTAGGGGTCTATAAAATAAAGAATGAAGAGATAAAGAAGATTATCAGTTTTCGCAAGCGTCAAATCTTCAATTATATTTATAGTGACGGCTCCAAGGGCTATTGGCACATAGATCCGAATGTGATAGAACACGTTGACCAATACAATAATATAACCTATAAGGAAAAGTCTTCTAATGCCAATATCGGATATGTATACAGGAGAAATGACAGTTTGTTGATTAGTCAAGGTCAGAGAATAACCTGGTTAAACCTAAAAACAGGTGAGATTCTTTTCAGGAAGGATAAGCTAAGTATTCTTCCTACGACCTTGTTCTTCGACAACGATAAGAACGTGTTGGTGAACAGTGGATATCATGGACTTTACAATTTGGATACCTCGACAGGTAATCTAACCAAGATTGGTGCGGACAAGCTGCATCTCCTTCATCAAGACGTAACGATATCGTCCGCCTTTGAAGATGAAGAGCATAATTGCTGGATAGGCTTTCAAAATGGTGGATTCCAAATCGTGAGCCATGGACAAAAAAACGATGAGTCTCCCTTGGAAATGGCGACACAAGGCATGAACGTGAGTTGTATAGCCAAGGTGGGTCACTCAATATTAGGAGGCATTGAGACCGGCATGTTCTGTTTTGATGAGGAAAACAACAGCATGCGGATTTATAAGTATTATGATATGTTTAATGACAGTCCCGTTTACAGGCAAGTGCTCAATGCCATTGTTCCTTATGGCGATAATGGCCGTGCTTGGTTAATCACCCACGTGAGAATCTTCTCGGCGGAGGTAAATGGCGGTCATGTCAATATAATAAAGAGAGCATTCGGAAACGACAACCTTGGTCCGCAGCTTGGGACAGGTATACGTTTAGGAGACAAGGTCGTAGTTACTTCTAATAGTCCTTATCTGATAAGTTGTGCATTTGGTTCCAGCCGTCCAGATTCAGTAAAGGTGGGCAACTTACACTATGATGAGAACGCCAAACTCCTAAAAATGGCTGACGGAAAAGTGTTGATAGTAATGCGAGGGATGCAAATGGCAGTTTACGACCCACACAACAATAAGGTAAGTCCTTATAGCTATGCGCAGTCAGACTCTTTGCTTAATCTCTCTCCAAGTACTGTTTTCAAGGACTCAAGAAACAGGATATGGATTGGCACTCCACGCAATGGATTGTACCAACTTTCGTATAAGGGGCATAAGCTCTGGCGTGATAATTATGTCCCGATACATGCAATCAAGTCTATCAATGAAAGCAAGAACGGGGAATTGTGGATCTCATCCCCATCGGGCATTGTTGAGTACCAGCCCGACACGCGTTCAGCTTTTTTCAGCTCATATATGGTTAACCAGTTGCGGGATGCGGAGCTGCCTGTCTTGATTACTGAGAGCGCGGATGGCGGAAACAGTATTGTCTATGGCAGCACAAATGGATGTTTCCAGATAGCAAAGAACTTGAAGGAAAACACTGAAAAAACCTCTCTGAGGATTACCGGCATCAAAATCGGACAAGGGAATGAAGAATATGGAGCTATAAACAGAAGCATTACCAATGGAGACCATTATACGTTTGACAGTGATAACAATGACTTGTACATATCATTCAACACTGCCAACTACGGTAATAGAAGACGATTGCTGTATCAGACGAAACTTGAAGGCTATAGCTCCTGGTCGGCACCAAGCCTGAGTTCTCACGTCCATTACTTGGACTTGGAACCAGGTGACTACACCTTTCGTGTGCGCACGATATTAAGTCCGACCTTGCCTCCCTTGGATGAAATGGAAGTCAGGATAACTATTCGCCCTGCATTCTGGCAATCTATGGCGGCGATCTATTTTTATATAATGTGTGCATTGGGAGTTCTGTTTTACATCAACCACCTTTATCTCCGCTCAAGGACTGACATGTTGAGAATAAAGCAGATGAGAGAAGAGAAGGCCCGTGACAAGCAGACGAACGAGATGAACATGAGCTTTTTCGCCAATGTCTCTCATGAGTTTCGCAATCCCTTGACAATCATAGCTGGACCATTGATGGTATTGAGAGACGATAAAAGTCTTTCGCCAGCTGTTCACCACACGATAAACATGGTTTGCAAGAGCGTTAACCGCATGTTGAGGCTCATTGATCAGATGTTGGATTTCAATCAGCTGGAGACGGATGCCTTGCGATTGCACGTGTCGCAATATGACATCGCCTGCGAGTTGTCACAGATAGTATCTGTTTTCGGGGAGAGTGCCAAATTGCGAGGGATAAAGGTTGAAACAAAAGGCCTCGCGGAAAATGTGTTCGGATGGATGGACAAGGACAAGCTTGAGAAAATAATGAGCAATCTTCTCACCAATGCCCTCAAGCATACGCCTGACAATGGCATTGTTTGGGTTTGCCTGAGTGAACATAAGAAATCGACAGACGCGGAACTGGCACACGGACTTCCTGAAAATACCGACAGGTTCATCCGGGTAAGCGTATTCAACAATGGCAACCACATAGATGAAGACAAGTTGCCTTACGTCTTTATGCGGTATTATCAGTCGCATAAAACCGGGGCTAAACATCAATACGGGTGGGGCACAGGAATAGGACTTTATTATGTGAAACGTCAGGTTACACTTCATCATGGCAAAATAGATGTTTGCAATGAGCAGGAAGGCGGCGTGAGCTTTTCTTTCATGTTCCCAATAGATGAGAACATCTATCGTGATGCTGAGCATGTGTCGAAAGACGACGGTATCATGCAAATACCGATAGAGGAAGACGCGGATGTGGACAGGAAGATAGAAGAAAACACGAATCAGGTCAACGCCATTGCCAAGAAGCCTGTCATGCTCATCGTAGATGATGACACTGCCGTGGCACAATATATTCGGAGTGTTTTCAGCGACGAATATGTCGTGGTAAATCGTTTCTCGGCAGAATCAGCCTATGCTGACATTGACCATATAAAGCCAAACATCATTCTCAGCGATGTCGTGATGGACGAGATGGATGGCTATGATTTCTGTAGAAAATTAAAGGATAATAGTCGCTATAGCCATATCCCCATTGTTCTTATCACTGCAAAATCAAACATTGACGAACAGATAGAGGGCCTTGACACGGGTGCCAGCGCTTATGTCACGAAACCTTTTGACCCGCGATATTTGAAAGCATTGGTGAAAAACCTGATAAACAGAGCGCAGTATGTTCAAAAGTTGCTTACTGAAGGAAGAAGTGACGACAAGCCGGTAGAAGGTCTCTCGGAGCAGGACCGCAAGTTTATGGAGGAACTGTACAAGCTCATGGAGAAGCATCTAAAGGATCAGGATTTGAACATCTCGACAATCAGTCAAGAGTTATTGATCAGTCACACCAAGTTTAATTATAAGCTAAAGGAACTCACGGGTGAAACCCCGGGATCCTTCTTCAGGAAGTTTAAACTCAACCGGGCTGCAAAGCTTTTGAGAGAAGGCAAACACAATGTTTCGGAAGTGGCGATAGAAACTGGTTTCGGAACAGTGTCGTATTTCTCAGTTGCCTTTAAAAAGCAATTTGGGGTCAGCCCGTCTGAATATAAGTGATTTGCGGCCTTTAGTTGCAAAAAACAAATGTTTTTGTACGAAAAAGAAAACCGAATAGCAGAATAGAGGAAATCGATAAATGAAATGAGAAGATAATTGTAAAAAGAAAAAGGGAACTTTGCAGCAGAATTCTTAAATACTAAAACTATGGCAATTTTAAAGAATCTGCAACTGGCAATTCTCCCCTTGGCAGCGATGTCGACAGCGGTACGGGGTATTGCGCAAACCCCACAGACTCATCCAAACATTATTTACATAATGTGTGATGATCATGCCATGCGCGCTATTTCGGCTTATGGCAGCGATTTGTCGAAACTCGCTCCTACGCCAAACATTGACCGTATAGCCCATCGCGGCATGATGTTTACCAACTTCTTTGTGGAAAACTCACTTTCAGCCCCAAGCCGCGCCTGCCTCATGACCGGTTTGTATAGTAACCAAAATGGTCAAAGACAACTGTTTGAAGGTGTAGATACTACAAAGACATTCTTCCCGGAACTGCTTCAGACGGCGGGGTATGAAACAGGATTGGTGGGAAAGTGGAATCTGCGATGCACCCCCAAGGGATTTGATTATTGGCATATCCTTGACGACCAAGGCAATTATTATAACCCTGCATTCGCGGACAAGAACTCCAACGGAACTTATTCGCGTGAAGAAGGTTACGCTACAGACTTGATCACAGATCATGCCATCGATTTTTTAGACCATAGGGATAAGGATCGTCCTTTCTTGTTGATGATCCATCATAAGGCTCCGCATCGCAACTGGATGCCTGATGCGAAACACATGGGAATGTATGACAAGGTGAACTTCCCCTTGCCAAAGACTTTCTGGGATGATTATAAGACACGCGGTATAGCGGCACGCTCTCAGAAAATGTCAATAGCGAGCGCAATGGAAATGATACAAGACCTAAAGGTACTGGAAATGCTCGATTCTACAGCAGAATCGAAAGCGTCTTACAAATCATTGATGGCAGAACTCGACAGAATGACACCTGCTCAGCGCCATGCGTTTGACGCGTATTACATGCCACGCAATAAAAAATTATTGGAAAGTCACCTCACAGAAAAGGAACTAGCAGTTTGGAAATACCAAAATTATATTCGTGACTATATGGCGGTGGTGCAATCTGTTGATGAAAATGTGGGACGCATCCTTAAATATCTCGATGATAATAATCTCACGGACAATACAGTCATCGTGTATACGTCGGATCAGAGTTTTTACACGGGAGAACACGGTTGGTTTGACAAGCGTTGGATGTATGAGCCATCCATGCACACGCCTTTTATCATATCATGGCCAGGGCATATCAAGGAAGGTGCCGTGTGCAGCGAATTGGCACAGAACATTGACTGGGCACCGACGTTCTTGCAGATGGGTGGCATAAAGAAACCCGACTATATGCCGGGCAGAACGCTGCAGCCCTTGTTCTCCGGGAAGCCTGTGAAAAAATGGCGGACAAGTCTTTATTATCATTATTACGACTATCCAACATTCCACCTTGTGCGCAAACATGATGGTGTTCGCACATTGGATTACAAGCTCATCCATTTTTACGGAAAGGGCGGATTGAGGGCTACTGTTGAGAATAAATATCAAAACGTGCCGGGAACAGCAGAGAATCGTGTGCTTAAAAGCTTGGAGAAGGCTAACTATTTCGAAGACGCCCCCGATGTAGACTATTATGAGCTTTATGACCTCAAGGCAGACCCGGATGAGGTGAACAACATTTACGGTACCAAAGGAACTGAGAAGGTCACGGAACAACTACAGAAGACCCTCAATAAATACCGTAAAGACTTGAATATTGATGAATATTAATCAAAGGCAGATTAAAAGCATAATATATGAACAAGAATTTATTTGTTCTCCCGCTACTTGTTGCGGGGGCAACATCGATACAGGCACAGAATGACCCTAATCATCCCAATGTGGTCTTTATTCTTGCAGACGACATGGGATTCTCTGGAATTCACGCTTATGGCGGTAACCTTATCCCCAGTCCAAACATCGACTATTTAGCCGACAATGGCATCGTTTGTGACAACTATCGGGCGACACCTCTCAGTTCGGCAACACGTGTATGCCTTATGACCGGCAACTATCAGCAACGTGCAGGCCTGAATCATATTTATTCTGAAGTAGATCCGCAGGATGGCCTGGATCCGGCAAAAAATCCTTCCTTTGCGAAGGTGTTGCAATCTTCGGGATATGCGACGGGGCTGATTGGGAAATGGCACTTGGGTCAAGACATCAAATTCAATCCTCTAAACCACGGATGGGATGTGTGGCATGGATATACGATGGGCAATATCGATTTCCAGTCACATTACAATACGCTTCATCAAATTGACTGGTGGAACGGCAAGAAAATACAAGATGAGCCGGGATATGTCACAACCCTGATCAACAAGTATTCTTGCAAGTTTATCAAGGATGCTGTGGCCAAGAAGAAACCATTCTTCCTGATGGTGTCAGAAAATGCCGTCCACGTCCCGATGCAGGGGCCTAATGATCCTCCGATACGAACCGATAGTACTTGTCCTTATCGTAACGACCAGAACATGACGGACAAGGAATACCGCCGTGTCTACCAGGACATGGTGCGCGAGATGGACAAAGGCGTGGGAGAAATCATGCAAACCCTGAAAGAGCAAGGCATTCTTGAAAACACGATTATCATCTATACGTCGGACAATGGAGGAGAGCAAGTCGCGGCTGAAAAATATCCGGGGAATAATGGATATTTTCGCGGCGCAAAAGGAAGCGCTTATGAAGGAGGAAGCAGGGTGCCCCTGATTTTCTATTATCCGAAAGAGTGGGGGCATCGACATACCAACGAGCAAATGGATGTAATAGATCTTATGCCTACATTCTTGGATATGTGCAATGTCTACAACCCTCGAAAGGTTGATGGAGTATCACTTCTTCCAACTTTGCAGCAAGCTAAGGCGATGCCAACACGCAAGGTCTACGACGCGTTGACAGGCTGGATAAAAGTAACTGACGGATCATGGAAGTGCATATGGTCGAAGGATAAAGATGGAAACGACAAATTCGAACTTTATAATCTCTATACAGATCGTAATGAGCAGCATGATCTTTCCGCACTGTATCCTGAAAAAATCGTTGGATACAAGAACGACATGCAGAACTGGTGGAACGAAGTGACCAAAGGCACTCGCTTGGAAGGAATGACGGCATGGAACTCGGGTTGGGTAGTAGAACTTACCGCAAAATTGAAGAAAGAAGGTAAAACACTGCAAGATGTGCCTTTCTTCCAGCAGGCAATGGGTAAGACATTGTTGAACCCGGTGAAAAAGAAAAAACAATAAACGCAAAAAGGGAAATGCAGTTGGAT
Organism: Lachnospiraceae bacterium; assembly: GCA_963660075.1. Taxonomy (GTDB): domain Bacteria; phylum Bacteroidota; class Bacteroidia; order Bacteroidales; family Bacteroidaceae; genus Prevotella. Next base: position 13,189 of record CAVKWN010000029.1, on the reverse strand, counting down.
GCATTTCCCTTTTGCGTAGTTTAAAACTTCCGTGGCAACAGACTGACTTGTGCTAACCAAATATCGTATGTACAGATTCGTGAAATCGTGAACCTTTACCGTGTTATTTCAGAAGGTCGGGGCGCAACCTCTTGGTACGCTCTAGCGCTTGGTCCATTTCCCATTGTTTAATCTTTGCCTCGTTGCCAGACAGCAAGATGTCGGGCACCTTCCATCCTTTGTAGTCGGCAGGGCGAGTATAGATAGGGGCGGCAAGCAAATCGTCCTGAAAACAGTCGGAAAGGGCACTCTGTTCGTCGCTTATCGCGCCGGGAACAAGTCGGACCACGGCGTCGGCTATCACGGCGGCTGCCAATTCGCCACCAGTGAGCACATAGTCGCCAACACTGATCTCGCGTGTGATGAGGTGGTCGCGCACTCGCTGGTCAATGCCCTTGTAGTGTCCGCAGAGGATGATAAGATTCTCTTGAAGGCTCATGTCGTTGGCGATTTTCTGGTCGAAACGCTCACCATCCGGCGACACGTAGATTACATCGTCGTAATCGCGCTCTTTCTTCAATGCGGATATGGCATTGTCGATAGGCTCGCACTGCATTACCATTCCGGCGAAACCTCCATAGGGATAGTCGTCTACGCGTCGCCATTTGTCGTTGGTGTAATCGCGCAGGTTGTGCAGGTGAATCTCCGCGAGACCTTTCTTTTGTGCACGCGCGAGTATGCTCTCGTTGATGAAACCCTCTATCATTTCGGGCAGGACGGTAATTATATCTATTCTCATTTTGTCTTGTATGTGTTTTATGCCTTTTGTGTAAATTTGTTTATGAAGTCATCCTCTGATATGATGGGGATGCCCAACTGGTTGGCTTTCTTATTTTTCGTGCTTGTGGAATTTACGTCGTTGTTGATGAGGAAAGACGTCGACTTGCTTACGGAGCCAGTCACCTTGCCGCCTTCGCTTTCTATGTAAGCCTTCAGCTCATTGCGGTTCTTGTAATGATGCACGTCGCCAGTGATGACGAACGTCAACCCTTTGCACATTTCCCCGACAGAAACAGGCTGCGGTTGCTTGATGTCAAGTTCACCTATCAGTTTTTCGTAGACCTCAATGTTTGCGTTGTTCGAAAACCATGCCACGAACTGCTTGGCTTTCTCTGGGCCAATGCCTGGTATGGCAGACAGTGTGGCTTCCTTGTCGGGCGCGAACAACGAGCCGTCGCTTGCCTCGCCTCTCGCTATTTTCACGAGGTCATCGAGCTTGTAGGCAGACAATAAACGTTTGCACACGTCTTGACCGCAAAGTGGGATGCATAGAGCGTAAAGCAAGCGTTGCGCATCTACATTGCGAGCCTTCGACACGGATTCTACGATGTTGTTTGCCGATTTGTCGCCGAAGCCGTCAAGACGAGCTATCTCGGCAGCATGGTCAGGCAATTTGTATATGTCGGCGAAGTCTTTTATCCACCCAAGGTTCACGAATCGTTGGAGCGTCTGTTCGGAAATGCCGTCTATGTTTACTCCAGATTTGGAAACGAAGCGTGCAAATTTTCTCAGTTGCTTGGCAGGACACTCGTGATTTGTGCAATGAAGAGTCTTGGTGCCGCTTGCCTCGCTCTCGACTATCTCAGTTGGCGAACCGCATACGGGACAAGCCGTTGGAATGTCAAGCTCTCCACGAGCCTGACGAATGCTTATGACTTTCGGTATTATCTTGTTTGCCTTGATAACCTCCAATTCGGTGCCTTCGCCACCGATACCGAGTCGTTCGCATTCGCTGATGTTGCACAGGGAGGCGCGCCTCACCGTGGTGCCCTCAATCTCAACAGGCTTAAACACTGCCACCGGGGAGATGGTAGAAGCCGCGCAGCTCCATTCAATGTGGTCAAGCTCGGTGATTACGCTCTCGTCCGCCCATTTGAAAGCATAGCCGGCACGCGTGGCGTGATGCCCTGTGACAGACCCTGTTGAGGCATAATCGGTGTCATCGTATGCTATCACTAGACCATCTACCGGGTAAGGATTCTCCTTGTTTGTCACCTTGAGCGACCATCTGTTTATAGTCTCTTGTATATTGTCTAACGTGGGATGCTCTATAAGCTCATGGTCAATGCTGTCGAGCCCTATTTCATGGAGCCAATCCATGCGTTTGCCCCAAGACACGATATGCTCGTCGGTATGCACAAGCGTGAAGGGAATCCAACGAATGTTCCGCTTTGCTACTTCCTTGGGATCCTTCAGTGTCATAGAGCCCGACGCAAGATTTCTCGGGTTGGCATATTCCTCTTCGCTCTCAAGGTTGAATTGTTCAAAGTCGTTGTATGATATTACCGCCTCGCCTCTTACGACGATGTGCCCTTGAGCTTTCACGGTAGAGGGTATGCCATTTATCGCGGACGCAAGATTCGTTATGTTTGTTCCTGTGTGTCCGTCGCCTCGTGTTACCACCTTAGTCAGCTTGCCATTGTCGTAAGTCACCACGAGAGTCAGACCGTCAAGTTTCCACGACAACCATATAGGCTTGCCTTCTGCCCACTTCACGAGGTCCTCAGTCTTCTTTGTCTTGGCAAGCGAGAGCGCAGAATACTCGTGAGCCTCTTTTTGTCCCACGGTGGAATCGGCAGACACATTATGCGTAGGCGAGTCGGGCAATACGATGCCTGTCTCTTGCTCAAGCAGGCGGAGCTCATCAAACATAGAGTCCCACTCATGGTCGGTCATCAACTCCCCACGACCATTATAATAAGCTTCGGAAGCAGCGTTAAGCTTCTCCACGAGTTGCCTCATCAAGTCTGTCTTGCTCATGCTGTGTGAAATGATTAATTTTGAAAAAGTTTAGTCGTTTATCGCACCACAATAAGGGCATTTACCCTTGTGCTTAATAGCTTTACCACAATTGCCGCATATATAGATTGTACGGTTTCGCCAATGGCGATACAACGCAAATGTTATATAGGCAACGAGCAATGGATAACCTACGTAATATAACGTGGTGACACTGAAGACAATATAGTCGATGGCGCATACCGCCGCCAAGCCCCCGATATAAAGCATGAATTGCGTTCCCGTAAGCTTGTGATATACGTCATCAAGACAAGCAATGCCAACAATCAAGATAGCCCATACGGAAAGCAAGAACATCATCAGCACGGGCGGCACCGAGAAGGGGTTAAGCGTTGGGTGGAAGTAGAAGTGTTGCCACAGTTGTGGGGCGAAGAGCTGTATGGTGGCATAAAATGTCGCCGCACTTGCCACAAGCAAACAAAGCGTTGTGGGATATACGGAGTTGATGTCGTGGAAATGAACGATATATGCCTTTTTCTTGAATAGTTTCCATAGCGTGTAACTCGTGCCGAAAACCACTACTACAATGAGAAAGATGATGATGTGGGAGTCGGAAAAAGCGGAGATGAATTGCGATATTGGATCATCCGGCATTACCCGAGGCAACATTTCCTTTTCCCTTGTCCATCCAAAGGCAGAGGTGTCGTTGGCCAGTTGCACCCATACGGAGTCAATGGAGTCGGCCGGCACCTTTTTGATGTCGGCCACAGCCAAATGATCTCCTTTGCGTACGCTAAACGAGTCGGTCTCCATGCCAGCCACTTCTTCTTCAGGCAACTGCCTTAGAAGAGTTAGCGAGTCGGCACGCACCACAAAATTGTAGTTGTTTGTGTAATGATGTTTTTGGAAAAACGAGAGCGAGTCGATTGTGCGTTCTGAGATGGCCTTCTTGTGCATCGGGTGTAGTCCCGTGCTGTGCTCATAGCAAGAAGACAGCAACAGAGTCAGCACGGAGACAACAACGAAAAGGAAATGTCGTGATCTCATCAACTTAATCCTATGATTTTGCCATCAACAAGGTCAATGTTGTTGGCTTGCGGCGAAGCTGGAAGTCCCGGCATGCGGAGAATGTTTCCGGCTATAGCCACAATCATTCCAGAGCCAGAGTTTATCACGATGTCGGCAACGTCGAGATGGAAACCATCAGTTTGACCGTAAGCCTTGGGGTCTACAGAGAAACTGTATTGTGTCTTTGCTATGCACACGGGAAGACGGAAGAGCCCCAAGTCGTAGATGTGCTTTAGCTGAGTCTCAGCCTTATGGGAGAAACTCACAGTGCCAGCGCCATATATCTTCTTTGCCACGGCAACAATCTTGTCCTTTACATTGTCGTCGTCACCGTATAGATATTGAAGCTTAGGCGAAGGAGTTTCTTCTATAGTCTTGACCACGGCGTTGGCGAGCTCCTCAGCACCCTTTCCGCCCTCGGCAAACGCGTTGTTTACGGCAAAGCCAACGCCTAATTCTAGGCAATGAGCCCTCACGGCCTCGATCTCTTCCTCGGTGTCGGTGTTGTAGCGGTTGAATGCCACCACAATCTTTTGCCCGAAACGCTGGATGTTTTCCACATGCTTGTCGAGGTTCCAGAATCCCAGACGGACTGCCTCAAGGTTAGGTTCTTTTATGTCTTGATAAGCAACACCACCGTGCATTTTCAATGCCTGGAGAGTTACCACGAGCACAGTCATGGCTGGTTGCAATCCCGCCACGCGACACTTGATGTCGTAGAATTTCTCCGCACCGAGATCAGCGCCGAAACCAGCCTCTGTTATGGCGTAATCGCCAAGCGTGAGAGCCATCTTCGTGGCTACAACCGAATTGCAACCATGAGCTATATTGGCGAAAGGACCACAATGCACGAGAGCGGGCGTTCCCTCGGTGGTTTGCACGAGATTTGGCTTCAAGGCATCCATGAGAAGCACGGCAATAGAACCTTCGATGCCCATGTCGCGCACGTAAAACGGCTTGTCTTGGTAATCGAAGCCCAACAGAATGTTTCCTATGCGTTGCTTCAGGTCATCCATGTCCTTGGCAAAGCACATTATGCCCATGATCTCAGAAGCTGGAGTGATGTCGAAGCCCGTTTGCGTTGGTATGCCGTTGGTGAGAGGTCCGAGCCCTGTTATTATCTGCCTCAGCGACCTGTCGTTAACGTCGAGAACCCTCTTCCATAAGATGGTCTTCAGGCGGAACCCGTCTTTAGCATGCTGATAAAGATAGTTGTCGAGTAAGGCGGCAATCATGTTGTTTGCCGTTGTTATGGCATGGAAGTCGCCAGTGAAGTGTAGGTTTATCTTATCCATTGGCAACACTTGAGCGTAACCGCCACCGCAAGCGCCACCTTTCATGCCGAAGCAAGGACCCAGGGAAGGCTCACGCAATGCCACTACCGCTTTCTTGCCAATTTTGTTTAGACCTAGCGCGAGACCCACCGAAACAGTTGTCTTGCCGATGCCGGCTTTTGTTGGCGAGATAGCTGTCACCAAGATGAGATTGTGACGCTTCATGCGCTCTTCATCTATGGCATCGAGCGATACCTTGGCGATGTATCTGCCATAAGGCTCTATGTGGTTCTCGTCGATACCTAAGCCTTTGGCTATGTTGTCAATTCGCTGAAGGGTGGTTTCTTGTGCTATTTCTATATCTGTTTTCATTTATTTTAGAATATATCTTTTTATTATGTTTTAGTCTCTTAAGAATAGGTCGCGCGTGTATACTTTTTGCCTTACATCGTTTAGAGCCTCGTCGTAGCGATTGGCTATGATGGCTTGCGCTTGCGCCTTGAACGCCTCTAAGTCGTTGACAACCTTTGATCCGAAAAACGTGGAACCATCGTTGAGCGTAGGCTCATAAATGATCACCGTTGCTCCCTTAGCCTTCACGCGTTTCATGACACCTTGAATGCTCGACTGACGGAAGTTGTCGGAGTTGGACTTCATGGTGAGCCTGTATACACCTATCACGCAAGGATGCTCACCGTCGGCGTTGTATGCGTTTTGGTCGTTGTAACTGTAATAACCCGCACGTCGAAGCACCTGGTCGGCAACGAAGTCCTTGCGTGTGCGGTTGCTCTCCACGATGGCCTGAATGAGATTCTCTGGCACGTCCTTATAGTTGGCAAGGAGTTGCTTGGTGTCTTTTGGCAGACAGTAGCCTCCGTAACCAAACGACGGGTTGTTATAGAATGAGCCTATGCGTGGGTCAAGACAGACACCGTTTATGATGCTCTTGCTTGACAAGCCTTTGACCTCCGCGTATGTGTCAAGCTCATTGAAATAGCTTACCCTAAGGGCAAGGTAAGTGTTTGCGAAAAGTTTTACCGCCTCGGCTTCGGTGGTGCCCATGAATAGGGTAGGGATGTCTTCCTTTATGGCACCTTGTTTAAGCAGTGAGGCGAAAACGTGGGCGGCTTCGTCGAGGCGAGCGTCGCCGTCGGGTCTGCCCACAATGATTCGCGATGGATATAGGTTGTCATAAAGGGCCTTGGACTCGCGGAGGAACTCGGGCGCGAATATGATATTGTCGGAGTGGAATTTCTCCCTTGCCATTGCTGTGAAGCCCACGGGAATCGTTGACTTAATTACCATTATGGCATTCGGGTTGACCTTGCATACAAGTTCTATGACCTCTTCCACATGAGTCGTGTCGAAGAAATTCTTTACGCTGTCGTAATTGGTTGGCGTGGCAATAACCACAAAGTCAGCTTGGCGGTAAGCCGACTCCGCGTCGGTGGTAAAATCAATGTCGAGAGGCTTTTCTTGAAGGTAACGCTCCACATATTCGTCCTTTATTGGAGAGATGTGATTTTTAAGCATCTTTATCTTCTCTGCCATTACGTCGACGGCTACGACATGTTGGTGTTGGGCAAGCAAGGTTGCGATGCTCAATCCTACATAGCCTGTGCCAGCGACAGCTATACTCATTTTCTTTTCCATATTATCTAGTTTAGTTCACGGTTTCCTTAAGAGCTTTTTTCTTCAGCTCGTTAGCCACGGCTTGTGCCCTGCGGTTTACGTCGTTGAGGTTGTCCTTTTTGTAATAACTCCTTGAGATGCCATCGCTTGACAGCACCAGGGAGTCACCGTTAAGATAGTCGATTGAACACGTGTCGTTGCGAAGGCTCTTCACGTTTATTTGCTCGCTGTTTTTTGTAGATGGTGTCCCACTTGTTATTACGAGCATACCATTCCATAGATGCCAAGCCGTGAAATAGCCTAAAGGAGGATACTCGACAGGACTTTCCTGTGCCAGGGCGTTGTTGTCGTCAACATAGCCAACGCTTGACGCGACCCAGTCGCGCTTTAGATAGAAACCATATTCTCGCGGAATGAGATAGGTTTCTTTAATCGAGTCGCTCATGTTTTCCATCATTCGCGCCTGAACCTTGGCACTCAATTGCTCCGCGTCTCGCATCTTGGGCATCACGATATAGCACCAAATGCCAGCGAGCTTGTCGATGTCAACAACCACGTCAACCTTTTTCTTGTCCTTCTTGTTAAGCACAATGCAAAGCCTGTCGCCTATCTGTATCTTGCCCATGATGCGTTTACGTCGTTTGGCTTCCATGATGTTGTATGTAATGGGGTCACTGTTGTCCTCGGGCAACACCACGATAACAGTATCGTTGCATCCATCGCAAGCAAGGCCGTACACAGCTTTGTCGCCTTGCAGCCGTATGGTATAAGCTGGTTTCTCCGCGTCTTTCACCTCCTTTGTGTTGCATGACACAATGGTGGCAAGTGAGCCGATAATGAGGCAAATGATAAAAACAAGTTTATGCGACATCTTCTTAATTTACTTTATTATTAGCTTGGTCTTTTATTTTCATTCTTGATTTCAGTCTACAAAGTTAGTTATTAATTATAAAAAATGCGATAGCCTATCTCCATTTTGATGATTTTTATCTAATTTTGCATGTCGAATGGGGGAAGAAAATATTTGCATAACGTAAAGTAGAAGAAATATAATGAAGAAAAAGATTCAGTTCAGTCTTGTCTATCGTGACATGTGGCAGAGTAGCGGCAAATTCCAGCCGCGTGCCGACCAGCTTGCCAAGATAGCTCCTGTGTTTGTAGAGATGGGTTGCTTCTCACGTGTTGAGACCAACGGTGGCGCTTTCGAGCAGGTACAGTTGCTTGCCGGTGAAAACCCCAACAAGGCGGTTCGCGCTTTTACTGCCCCTCTCCATAAGGCAGGCATCAAGACTCATATGCTTGACCGTGGCCTTAACGCCCTTCGCATGTACCCCGTCCCTGATGATGTGCGCGCTTTGATGTATCGTGTCAAGCACGCCCAAGGCACAGACATCACCCGTATCTTTGACGGTTTGAACGACATTCGCAACATCGCTCCTTCAATCAAATGGGCGAAGGAGGGCGGCATGACCCCACAAGGAACTCTTTGCATAACGACTTCACCAGTGCATACACTCGATTATTATGAGAAGCTCGCCGATGAGGAGATTGCTGCTGGCGCTGAGGAAATCTGCTTGAAAGACATGGCTGGTATTGGCCAGCCGGCTTTCCTTGGCCAGCTCACCAAGCGTATCAAGACAAAATATCCTGACATCATCATAGAATACCATGGCCACTCTGGTCCGGGCTTGTCGATGGCTTCCATCCTTGAGGTTTGCGAGAATGGCGCAGACATCATCGACACTGCCATTGAGCCTATGTCATGGGGCAAGGTGCATCCGGACGTGATTTCCGTGCAGAGCATGCTCAAGCACGCAGGGTTTGACGTGCCTGAAATCAACATGAGCGCATACATGAAGGCTCGCGCCATGACGCAGGAGTTTATTGACGAATGGCTCGGCTATTTCATCAATCCTGGCAACAAGGTCATGTCGTCTCTGCTTCTCACTTGTGGTCTCCCAGGTGGCATGATGGGCTCGATGATGGCAGACCTTGGTGGCATGCGCACTACTATCAACAACTTGCGCAAGAAGAAAGGCGAGGCAGAGCTCACCATGGACGACTTGCTCATTAAGCTTTTCGACGAGGTGGCTTACGTATGGCCACGTGTGGGCTATCCACCACTCGTCACTCCTTTCTCACAGTATACCAAGAACATCGCATTGATGAATCTGCTCACCATGGAGCAGGGCAAGGGCCGCTTCGTGATGATGGACGACAACATGTGGGGCATGATACTCGGAAAGAGCGGAAAGGTTCCTGGAGAGATTGACCCAGAGCTCGTGGAACTTGCCAAGAAGCAGAATCGTGAGTTCACGGATGTGGATCCTCACACGTTGTTGAAGCCCGCTCTCGACGACTTCCGCAAGGAGATGGACGAGAACGGTTGGGAGTATGGAGAAGACGACGAGGAGCTTTTCGAGCTTGCTATGCACCCGGAGCAGTATCGCAACTACAAGAGTGGTCAGGCTAAGAAGAACTTCTTGGCTGACCTGCAGAAAGCAAAGGACGCTAAACTCGGCTCAAAGGTCTCTCCTGAAGAGGCTGCCGCATACAAGCATGCTCAAGCTGACGCTATCGTAGCTCCTGTGCGTGGTCAAATCTTTTGGGACTTCCAAGGCGACGGAGAGGCTGAGCCTGCCATTGAGCCATTCATTGGCAAGGACTATGAGGAAGGCGACGCTTTCTGCTGGATTCAAGCTCCTTGGGGTGAGTTTGTCGAAGTTAAGGCTGATCTCGGTGGCAAACTTGTGGAAATCAACGCAAAGCAAGGCTCAAAGGTACAAAAGGGCAGCGTGATTGCTTACATTAAGAGAGACGAGAAGTAATCAATGCATAAGGTGTCAACGTTATACTAACCTTGACACCTTATTAATGATATGGATTATTATAAGATTATAGATAAATATTATCCCGAAGTAAATCAACTTCGGGATATTTTCTTAACCCACTCAAAGTTTGTAACCCGGCGAGCGCTTAAAATTTGTGATGCTCATCCCGAGCTTCATCTCGACCGCGGTTTTGTGGAAGAGGCTGCCATGCTTCATGACATTGGCATCTGTCGTTGTGACGCCCCCGGTATTTGTTGTATAGGAACAGAACCATATATTTGTCATGGTATAATTGGTGCGGAGATGTTACGCGCGGAAGGTTATCCGCGTCATGCACGCGTATGCGAACGCCATACAGGCGCCGGCTTGACGAAAGAGGATATTATATTGCAAGATCTTCCATTGCCTCATAAGGATTTCCTTCCTGAGACATTGGAGGAAAAACTTGTGTGTTATGCAGATAAGTTTTACTCTAAGACACACCCTGACCGTGAGAAATCTATTGAACAAGCCGAGAAGAGCATAGCTCGCTTCGGTAAAGATGGACTGCAACGCTTTCTCGTATGGAAGGAATTGTTTGAAGGATAATGCTATTGTGATAGAATAAAAGAAAGAATTATATATGTTGAGAGTGTTGCAATCGGTGAGTCGTTGGCTCGCAAATTATACGTCATTGTTCATAATAGGCATTGCCATGTTGACGTTTTTTTGGCCACATGTTTTTGATTGGGTTCGTGGAAACACGCAAACGGTAATCTTAGGCATTATAATGCTCACGATGGGCCTTACACTGACCACTGAAGACTTTAAGATTCTCGCTCACCGTCCGTTAGACATATTCATTGGTGCTTGTGCCCAGTTTGTTATCATGCCATGCTTGGCCTATTTCCTCGTGCATGCGTGGCACCTTGACCCGGCACTCGCTTTAGGCATATTGCTTGTAGGCACGTGTCCTGGTGGCGTGTCGAGCAATATCATGAGTTATCTGTGCCATGGTGATGTGGCTTTTAGTGTTGGCATGACATGCGCCTCTACGATCTTGGCGCCTGTAATGACGCCTTTGCTAATGAAGATTACGGCAGGGGAAATCATACATATCGATGCGGTTGGAATGTTCGCCAATATTCTTATCGTCACCATTCTTCCTGTTGCAATTGGTTGTGCGCTAAATTATTATTACAGTAATAGACCTTCGTTTCCAAAAATACAGAGTGTGATGCCTGGCATAAGCGTGACATGCCTTGCGATGATAGTAGGTGGCGTGATCTCCACTGTTCACGATGACCTTGTGTCTCGTGGCCTAATGCTTTTCCTTTGGACTTTTGTGGTTGTGTTTTGCCACAACAGCCTTGGCTATTTGCTTGGCTGGGGAGCAGGACGGCTTGCTGACTTTAACACCGCAAAGAAACGTACCATATCCATAGAGGTAGGCATGCAAAACGCGGGACTTGCCACTGTTCTTGCCTCCAACTTCTTTGCCTCACAACCACTCGCCGTCTTACCTTGCGCAATAAGTTGTGCTTGGCATAGCATTTCAGGCACTATTCTTGCTGGTATCTACTTGAAATGGGATCATATGCATGCTAAATAGTTATAAACGCTAAACTTGATAAACAGATGCAGACCAAAGGTTTGTTTGATGATACGATATCTGCTCTTGCGACACCAGCAGGAGGAGCTATAGCCGTGATTCGCATGAGTGGCCCAGAGGCTTTGCCTATTGCCCAAAGTGTGTTTACGGGAAAAGTAATGGAAGCAAAAGGCGGCACATTCCATTATGGCGAGATAAAAGATGAAAACGGTGAGACCATAGACGATGTCATAGTCTCTGTTTTCAAGGCTCCTCATAGCTATACCGGTGAGGACAGCGTGGAAATATCTTGCCACGGCTCACGTTTCATAATACAGCGTATATTGGCACTCTTACAGCAGCGTGGCGCTCGCCAAGCTGAGCCAGGTGAGTACACACGTCGCGCATATCTAAATGGTAAGTTGGACTTGTCGCAAGCGGAGGCGGTGGCTGATTTGATAGCTTCGACAAACAAGGTGCAACATCAGTTGGCAATGAGTCAGCTTAAAGGTGGATTCAGTAATGAGTTATCCTCGCTGAGAGAAAGATTGCTGAAGATGACGTCGCTTATGGAACTCGAGCTCGACTTTTCCGACCACGAGGATCTCGAGTTTGCCGACCGTTCAGAACTTGAGAGTTTGGCTAAGGATATATGCGCACACATCTTGAGTTTAGCAAAGAGTTTTGACACAGGCAAGGTACTAAAGGCAGGTGTGCCTGTAGCCATTGTCGGTAAAACAAATGTGGGTAAATCGACCTTGCTCAATGTTATTCTTGGTGAAGAACGCGCAATAGTTTCTGATATCGATGGAACTACTCGCGACACGATAGAGGATACTACAACTATCGGCGGTGTCTTATTCCGTTTCATTGATACTGCAGGACTGAGAAAAACCGAAGACAAGATCGAGAGCATAGGGATATCGCGTACAATGGGTGCCCTTGATAATGCTTTCGTGGTATTGTGGGTTGTTGATGCCCAGCCTTCCAATGAAGAAATCGCACGAATGGAGGAGCTGGCGTGTGGCAAGCATCTTATTGTGGTTATCAACAAGGTTGATCTGCCTCATTCTTCAGTCTCGTTGCCGTCCTCTATGCCCTCTATTGAGATAAGTGCCAAAGAGGGTAGGGGAGTGGCCGAATTGGAGTCGATGATTATCAATAATCTCGATATGCCAGAATTATCATCAGCTGATGTCATAGTGACCAACGCGCGCCATTACGCCGATTTGATGAAGGCATACAATGACCTCACGAGGGTTGTGGAAGGTATTGATGCTAGTCTTTCCGCTGACCTCCTTGCCGAAGACTTGCGCCTTGTCATTGATGACCTTGCAGACATAACAGGTCAAAATCGCATCACTCCACAGGAGACACTTAACAACATCTTTAAGCATTTCTGCATCGGAAAATAATTGCCTCCATATAAAGCACTATTATCTGCAAATATAGCTCCGAAAACTCTTGACACTCAAAGAAATCCGCAAATTTTTATTTGCAGATTTTCTTTGAGGAAGTTTCTTTTTTATCACTTTTTTGACGTATCTTTGTCCCCAGATTGTCCCCCGAGTCTGTACCGAGGGACAAAATTTGTCCCCCAAGAGACGTGTTTGTCCCTCGTTTCTCAAAGGGCAGAATTGAATATTGGGACAAGTAAAAGCTAAAAGTGATGGAGACGAAGAAACAAAGCCAGAAGGAGCCAGTGAAGCTCCGTGAGAAGAAACTTGCCAACGGCAACGTGAGTCTTTACCTTGACATCTACCGAAACGGCAAACGCCAGAAGGAGTATCTGAAGCTATACCTTATTGATGCCACTACTCCGGCACAGAAGGAGCAGAACCGCCAAACGCTTGCCACCGCACAAGCTATCAAGGCAAAGCGGCTCAACGGGGATTATCCGTGGCAGCATAGAGCAAACTATCCAAAGACCATCACAGAACGGTAGAAGAAGTAAGGTACTCAACCCAACTTTGCCCCTTTAATCTTGTTTTTATTGCAGTATCAGCAGTTTAGCAATTATCGGTTGCGTTACTGTG
>CAVKWN010000028.1:33113-34842 GCA_963660075.1 Lachnospiraceae bacterium | reverse complement strand
CTTCTAATATGTCTTTTTTATGTGGCTGGAAATTGGTAATTTTGCACATCATATATAATAGGTTAGAGATGAAGCGAATTCAAGATATAATAAAGGACAAGATCATGATATTGGACGGTGCCCTGGGCACTGTCATCCAAAAACACGGCTTGACAGAGGACGACTTCCGTGGCGAGAGGTTCAAGGACGCGGAAGGACAAACCAAGGGCAACAACGACATGCTCAACCTGACACGTCCTGACGTGATACTCGATATCCACCGCCGTTACCTCAGCGCCGGCGCCGACATCATAGAGACCAACACGTTCTCGTCGCAACGCGTGTCGCAAGCCGACTATCATCTTGAGGACTCCGCCCGCGACATGGCTCTTGCCGGTGCCCGACTTGCCCGTCAAGCTGCCGACGAGTTCTCAACGCCCGACTGGCCTCGCTTCGTGGCGGGCTCGGTGGGTCCGACGAACAAGACACTGTCCATGTCGGCAGACGTGACTGACCCTGCCTCGCGCGACCTGACCTACGACGAGCTTTGGACAGACTACTATGAGCAGATTGACGCTCTGGTGGAAGGTGGCGTTGACACCATATTGATAGAGACCATCTTTGACACGCTCAACGCCAAGTGCGCCATCGACGCCGCCATGAGCGTGATGCGGAAGCGCGGCGTGGAGTTGCCCATAATGATGAGCGTGTCGGTGAGCGACCTCGCCGGACGCACGCTCAGCGGCCAGACGATGGACGCCTTCTTGGGCAGCGTAAGCTCCTACCCCATCTTCTCCGTCGGTCTTAACTGCTCGTTTGGCGCGCGAGAGATGAAGCCGTTTCTTGAGGAACTGGCTCGCAAGGCACCTTATTATATATCAGCCTACCCCAACGCCGGCATGCCCAACGCCATGGGCGGCTACGACGAGACCGCGGAGAGCATGTCGCCACTCATTGGCGAGTGGATGGACGAGGAGCTGGTGAACATCGTTGGCGGATGCTGCGGCACCGACTATTCGTTCATAGAGAGATACCACGCGTTGGCCGAAGGCAAACGCCCACACGCGGCACAGCCCAAACCATCGACGCTGTGGCTCTCGGGGCTGGAGCTGCTTGACGTGAACAGCGAGGTGCGTTTCGTGAACGTAGGCGAGCGATGCAACGTGGCAGGCAGCAGGAAGTTTCTCAGACTTATCAAGGAGAAGAACTTCGAGGAGGCCCTCTCCATCGCACGCAAGCAGGTGGAGGACGGCGCGCTCGTCATCGACGTGAACATGGACGACGCATTGCTCGACGCCAAGGAGGAGATGGTCAACTTCCTGAACCTCATAGCCTCAGAGCCCGACATTTCGAAAGTGCCGGTGATGATCGACTCATCGAAATGGGACGTGGTGACCGCCGGACTGAAATGCCTGCAAGGCAAGTGCATCGTGAACTCCATATCGCTGAAGGAGGGCGAGGACGTGTTCCTTTCCCACGCCCGCGACGTGAGACGCTTCGGCGCGGCAGTAGTGGTGATGTGCTTCGACGAGAAAGGCCAAGCCACGACCTATGAGCGAAGGATAGAGATAGCCAGCAGAGCTTATAAGCTCTTGACAGAGAAGGTGGGCATGAACCCTCTGGACATAATCTTCGACCCCAACATCCTGTCTATAGCCACCGGCATTGAGGAGCACGACGGCTATGCCCTGGAGTTTATCCGCGCCACGCAATGGATTCGCGAGAACCTCAAGGGCGCGCACGTGAGCGG
>CAVKWN010000028.1:0-32791 GCA_963660075.1 Lachnospiraceae bacterium | reverse complement strand
CACGACCGTCTCGTGTATGCCCTTCGCAAAGGCATAGGCGACTATCTGAAGGAAGACCTTGAGGAAGCCATAAAGGAGTTTCCGCGCACCGTGGACATAATAGAGGGACCGCTCATGGACGGCATGAACGTGGTGGGCAAGCTCTTCGGAGACGGCAAGATGTTCTTGCCGCAGGTGGTGAAGACGGCGAGGACAATGAAACAAGCCGTGGCGATTCTCCAGCCTTACATCGAGGCGGAGAAGACAGGCGGAGCCTCAACAGCCGGCACCGTGGTGATGGCCACCGTAAAGGGCGACGTACACGACATTGGCAAGAACATCGTGAGCGTGGTAGTGGCGTGCAACAACTACGAGGTGATAGACATGGGCGTGATGGTGCCTGCCGACCAAATAGTGAAGAAGATCACAAGCACCCACGCCGACGTGGTGGGCCTCAGCGGACTGATAACGCCCTCGCTCGACGAGATGGTGAACACCGTGAGGGAGATGGACAAGGCCGGGCTGACGATACCCGTGCTCATCGGGGGCGCGACAACATCGGAGCTGCACACGGCCCTGAAGATAGCTCCAGCATATAAAGGCCCGGTGATATGGCAGAAAGACGCGTCGCAAAGCGCTGCGATACTCGCCAAACTGATGAACGAGAAAGAGCGCAAGCCTTTCATAGACGAGCTATATGCCCACTATGCCAAGCTTCGCGAGGAATACCATCAGGAGCAAGTGAAACTAAAGCCCCTGGACGAGGCAAGGAAAAACAAGCTCGAACTGTTCTGATATTCTTTTTTAACCCTTCGTTTTTGCGGATTTCAATTGTTTTGTTTAACTTTGTTAGCAAGAAACCAACAACTAAAAACAAAGACAATTGAAATATCTGCTCATACCCGAAATAGAGGAGAGCCGAAAGACTCCCGCCTTTTACTTCGCCGTGGAAGAATACGTTGCCACGCATTTTGACGACGATGAGTATTTCTTCATCTGGAACGTGCGCCCGTGCCTCATGGTGGGGCGCAACCAACTCATAGAAAACGAGGTCAACGAGGCCTACTGCCGTGAACACGGCGTGGGCATATTCCGCCGGAAGAGCGGGGGCGGCTGCGTGTATGCCGACGAGGGTTGCTACCAGTTTTCCTACGTGGTCAACAGGCAAGACGTGGAGGAGACCTTCAAGAGATGCATGGGCACCACGACATCGGTGCTGAAAGCCGCCGGCATACCTGCCGAGGTGACAGGTCGCAACGACATCGTGATAGACGGGAAGAAAGTGGCTGGCGCGGCTTTCTATACATCGCCGACAAGGAACGTGATGCACAACACCTTATTATATAATACCGACCTGAGCGTTCTCCAGCACTGCATCACGACAAACAAGGAGCGACTGCCCTCGAAGGGTGTCGCCTCGGTGGGAGCCAAGGTCGCCAACGTGGGCGACTACACCAAGATGCCGATGGAAGACATCATCGAAGTGGCGAGGCACCGCGTGTGCCACGAGGCATGCAGGAAGCTGACCCCCACCGACATGGCACAGATAACCGAACTGGAGAACAACTGGAAGTCGGAAGCCTTCATCAGGGGCAAGAACCCACCCTACACGCTATCCTGCAAGCACCGTTTCCCCGACGTGGGCGTGGTCGAGGCGTATGTCAGCGTAAAGAATTTCAAGATAGAGAGCCTTCAGCTTGGCGGCGACTTCTTCGCCCTTCAACCATTGGTAGGGCTCACCAACGCGTTGACCCACGTGGAGTTTACGCGCGCTGCCGTGGCCACGGCATTGGAAAACGTTGACGTGGGCGAATACGTCAGGGGCATGAGCGGCAACCAATTGGCCAGGCTATTGTTCGGGCGCGAACCACACGTGGCAAAGCCCGAATGGCTGCGCACCAGCATGCTTACCAACCAGCATTTTGGCGACACGCAATCCATAATCCACCACAACCGCCTTCATACCATTTGCGAGAGCGGGCTGTGCCCCAACCGCAACGAGTGCTGGCGCAACGGCACGGCAACGTTTATGATTGGCGGCGAGACATGCACACGCCATTGCCGTTTCTGCAACACCCCTTCCGGCCATCCCAAGCCCCTCGACGACAACGAGCCAACGAAAGTGGCGCAATCTATCAGGCAGATGCGCCTGCGCTATGCCGTGATAACGTCGGTGGACCGCGACGACCTGCCCGACTTTGGCGCAAGCCACTGGGTAAAGACCGTGGAGGAATGCAAGGGGCTCAACCCGGGCACAGGATTGGAACTTCTCATACCCGACTTCAGAGGCAGGACAGACCTTATAGAGAAGGTGCTTGCCACACGCCCCGACGTGGTGGGACACAACATGGAAACCGTGAGAAGGCTGACACCATCAGTACGCTCGGTGGCGACCTACGACACGAGCCTCGCCGTGTTGACGACAATAGCCAACGCCAACATAAGATGCAAGACCGGCATAATGCTCGGACTGGGAGAGACCCACGAGGAGGTGATTGAGACCATGGACGACATCCTTGCCACAGGCTGCAGAATCCTGACAATCGGGCAATATCTGCAACCCACGGCGAGGCACTTGCCCGTGGCAGCATACATCACGCCAGGGCAGTTTGAGGAATATCGACGCATAGCCCTCGACAAGGGTTTCGAGGCCGTGGAAAGCGCGCCCTTGGTGCGTTCGTCATACCATGCCGAGCAAGCGTTGAAGAGAAAAGACCAATGACGAATAAAAAACAGGGCAAGTTATCCGTTTAAGACGATGAAAATGATTATCTTTGCCACATGAAAATGAAATTACGCCTCAACTGGCAAAAGATTATAATCTTCCTGCTCGTTTGCACAGGACTCGTTTACCTGACCCGTTCCTTTTGGATGTCGTTGGGCATAGTGATGTTGCTCTTTGTAGTCGATGCCCTTATCGCCAATTATGAATACCGCCGCAAGACCAAGAAGTTTTTCGATGACTTGAGGCAAGAACACGAACAGGATGCAACAACTCATTGACTTATACAGGCAGTGGTCGGGCAACGCGCCCGCCAACATAGACAAGCTGCAAGGTGCCGGCAGCAACCGCCAATACTTCCGTCTGACCGCTAACGACGGCAGCACCGTCGTGGGCGTGATAGGAACGTGCAAGGAGGAAGACCATGCATTCATAAACATAGCCAGGCAGTTTGCCGAGCAAAAGCTTCCCGTGCCCCAAGTGGTGGCGGTGAGCGATGACGAGATGCGCTATCTGCAGACCGACCTCGGCACCACGTCGCTCTTCGACGCCATACGTGGCGGACGCGAGGCGGGCGGACGCTACAACCTTGCCGAGCAGGAGCTCTTGAAGAAAACCATCCGCGCCCTGCCCAACATACAGATAAGGGGAGCGAGAGGCATGGACTGGAGCGTGTGCTATCCCCAACCGGAATTCAACGAGGAAAGCGTGTTGTTTGACCTCAACTACTTCAAGTATTGCTTCTTGAAGCCCACGGAGCTTGACTTCAACGAGGTTTACCTTGAGGCCAACTTCCGCCGCATGGCAAAAGACCTGACCACGGAGCCCAGCGAGAGTTTCCTTTACCGCGACTTCCAGGCGCGCAACGTGATGCTTGACAAGGATGGCAACCCTTATTTCATCGACTTTCAGGGCGGAAGGAAGGGGCCATTCTATTACGACCTTGCCTCCTTCCTCTGGCAAGCATCTGCCAAATATCCTTTCAAGCTGCGCCGTGAGCTAATAGCGGAATATTACAACTCGCTGAAACAATATATCGAGGTGCCAACCATCAGGCATTTCGCCGAGCGTCTCACGTTGTTCGTGCTCTTCCGCACCATGCAAGTGCTTGGAGCCTATGGCTTCCGCGGATATTTCGAGCACAAGCAACACTTCATCGACAGCATACCGCCAGCCATGGACAACCTGCGCGACCTGCTCAAGCTTCGTGAGGACATACTGCCCTACCCTTACCTGCGCGACGTGTTGACAAGGCTGACGCAGATGCCACAGTTCGCCCACAAGGAGCCAACGGTGCAACCGCGAAAAGACGGCTACAAGACCACGGCAAACAACATATATCCGCAACACCCACAAGACGGCCTGCCCACTTTCTCAAAATATGACGGTAAAGGCCCACTCGTGGTCGACGTTTACAGTTTCTCTTACAAGAAAGGCATACCCGAGGATCCTTCCGGAAACGGCGGCGGCTACGTGTTCGACTGCCGCTCAACGCATAACCCCGGGCGATACGAGCCTTACAAGAAGCTGACAGGCCTCGACGAACCCGTGATACGATTCCTTGAAGACGATGGCGAGATACTCGATTTCCTTGACCACATATACGTGCTCGCCGACAAGCACGTTGGCAGATACATCCAACGCGGCTTCACCCACTTGATGTTCTGCTTCGGTTGCACGGGCGGCCAGCACCGTTCCGTTTACAGCGCCCAACACCTTGCCGAGCACATTCACGAGAAGTTCGGCGTTGAGGTTCACGTGTGCCACAGGGAGCAAGGCATCGAACAGACGCTTGAGGCTAAGCCTGAGTCTTTTTCATCTCCGACGGCGTGACGCCAAATTCGGCCTTGAAGCATCTTGAGAAATAGCGAACCGAGGAGAACCCGCAGGCTTCGGCTATCTCAGAGATGCTGGTATCCGGATCATCGTTTATCATCCCCAATGACTTTTTCAGCCGCATTGAGCGCAAGAATTCCACGGGAGACATGTCGGTGAGGCTTTTTATCTTGCGATAGAGAGTAGCCTTCGACATGCACACGGCATCGGCAAGTTGCCCGATGTCGTAGTCCTCGTCAGCCAGATGCGCCTCCACCTCACTTGTCGCCTTCTCCATGAACTTCTTGTCGAGAGCCGACATCTGCAGCTTGCCCGTGTCGGCAGTGCCGGCAGACCTATATGCGCGTTGCCGCTCATGGCGCTGGCGCAGGAAACTCTCTATCCTTGCTTTCAGCACGTCAAGCTCGAATGGCTTTGCGATGTAACCATCTGCCCCAGCCTCATAACACTCAATGCGGTCGTCGGTTGTGGCGCGCGCGGTGAGCAGGATTATCGGTATATGGCTTGTCTCCGCGTCGGCTTTGAGCCTACGGCACATCTCCAACCCGTCCATGACGGGCATCATGACATCAGAGACGATGATGTCGGGCTGGTCGGCGGCAACAATCGCCATTGCCTCCTCGCCGTTTCGCGCCGTAAGCACATTGTGGTAACGCGAGAACACGCGCCGCATTATAGCAAGCAACTCGTCGTTATCCTCGACGATGAGCATCTTGCGGTCGTCGGCCATATCCGGCACCTTCGGCATGCTATCGGAAGGCGCGCGCAGCTCAAGCATGTCGGCTGCCACGTTCTTGTCAGCCATTTCAGTGGGCAGATAGCTTGAGCCGTCGAGCGGCAAGGCAATGGTGAACGCAGAGCCCTTGCCCACCTCGCTCCTCACGTCTATGTTGGCATGATGCAGCGTGGCAATGTCCTTTACAAGCGAGAGCCCCACCCCATTGGAGTCGGAACGAGACGACTTGGCGGTATAGAACCTATCGAAGACATGCTTCATGTCGCCAGTCGCAATACCAATACCCGTGTCTGCCACTTCGATCATGGCAAGACACTTCCCTTCCTTCTCCACCTTTCTCAGCACGACGCTTATAGAGCCATGCTCGGTGTATTTAAAGGCATTTGACAAGATGTTTGTCAGCATTTTCTCCACCT
This sequence comes from Lachnospiraceae bacterium, assembly GCA_963660075.1. GTDB lineage: Bacteria > Bacteroidota > Bacteroidia > Bacteroidales > Bacteroidaceae > Prevotella. Next base: position 27,102 of record CAVKWN010000028.1, on the reverse strand, counting down.
TGCCCGCGTCGAAGAAACCGCGGATGTCGTCGTCCGAAGGCAAGCTCACATTAAAACGCAGACCTTTCTTCGTGGCAAGAGGCTCAAAATTGTCGTGGCAGATATCACGCACGAGTTTTGAAAGGCTTGCCTCGCTCACGGCAAGCGTCATCTTGCCGTTGTCCACCTTGCGGAAATCAAGCACTTGCTGTATGAGTTGTCGCAGGCGGTTGAGATTGGAGCGTATCTGCCCTATCTGTTCGTGGTAATTGTCAGCCGAGGCACGCATCTCATCGATGATGCACGTGATGACCGTTATAGGCGTGAGGAAGTCGTGGGATATGTTGGTGAAATAGCGCAACTTTGTCTGCACGAGTTCCCTTTCCTTCAACCTCTCTATACGCTCTATCTGGCGATGCTGGCGTTCGCGAATGCGCTGGCGCGTCTTGGCGAACACTACAAATGTGATGGCAACAGCCGCCACTATATATATAATGTATGCCCACCACGTCTGCCATGGATGCGGCTCCTTGTATAGAGTGTAGGTGGTTATGGCGTTGCTCCACAATCCGTTCTCGTCTGTAGAGCGCACCAGAAGCCGATGTTTGCCCGCCGGTATGTCGGTGTAGTAGGCAGAAGCCTGCCGCTCTCCGCAATAGGTCCACGACTGGTCCACACCATCAAGCTTATAGGCAAACACACGCCGTTGTTGTCCATAGTCGCAGGCAGAGAAATTGATTTCTATGTTGCGCGCGTCGCTACCAAGACGCAACTCCCGCCCTTGGTTGTCGAGGTCATAGGATGAGTCGTTGAGGCCATTGTGTATGGACACGCCGCCAATTTTCATGTCGGACACTATCAAGGGGCGAGAATTGCGGCTTGGCGCCTTGTCGCGCCATTCAATCCCCATGCTCACCGCGCCTCCACGCCCAGCGAAACACAACGTGCCTCTGGCTCGCGACATGGCAAACGCGTTTTTCGCGAAGTCGGCAACGCCCATATCGGCAGAGGAATAGACATTCAGACTTTGCTTTGAGGGGTTGTATCTCGCTATGTCCATGGCAGACACTATCCATATACATCCTCGCGTGTCGGGGACGATGTTGACGATATCGCCACGCATGCACCCTTCCATTATCTTGGAATGATCCTCAAGGATGTTCTTTCTGGTGTCATAGCTATATATACCACCCTCTGCCAAGCCTATCCAAACCTTATGGTTAAGGCGGTCGAACGCGAGAGCCTCAACGTGGTCGGTGGCGAGCAAGCTGTTGCGTGAGGTGAACACGTGTTTTGGGGAGACGTGCGTGGTGCCATGCTTACCATCACGAACCTTCACACGAACCACGCCATGACTTTGGCTTGCCATCCAGAGCCAGCCCTTGTCGTCTTCGGTTATGGAAAGGAAATCATCGTAAGGCAAGTCCTTGACAATCCTGAACTTTGAATCGCCACGTCGTCTCACCGTCATGCCGATGTTTGTGGCAAGCCATAAATCGAGCTTGGAGTCCTCGAAAAGCGTCTGTGGCAATCCCGGCGTGTCGGTGCCTATGACCTTAACCAATCGCAGACTGCCAGAGCCGTGTTCCAGCTCCAGAATCTTGTTTTGGTATTGTGACAATATCCACGCACGGTTCTTCGGCAGAAACGACGGGCGCGTGATGAATGACACGTTTTGGAACGACGACATGCTGCTGTGGTCGGGCTGAGAGGTGATGCTGGTTTTGGAGCCATTGTAAGAATCATAGCCTATCCCAATGCCATTCAAGGCATACCAAATGCCTTCGCCATCATCGTAGATGGCGGTGACGAAGGAACGGGAGTTGGCGTTTGACATATTGCTCCCCACAGGAACAAAGGCGTAAGCCCCACGGTTGGCCATAACCCGTATGAAACCATCGTCCTTGGTGCAGAGCCATATATCCCCGTCGCGGTCTTTGTAGATAGAGTTGAACTGCCTCTTTGCCACGTCGCCAAGCTCCTTCTTGCTGACCATGGCCAGATTGCCACCATTGAACCGTGCCGTAACCAGGTTCCCGTTTTCCACCATCCAAAGTGTCTCGTCGCGGCTGTCCCTGACAATGCCAAACACACACGAGAGCAGATCGTCGTATGATTTCTCATTATGAATCTTGCTGACATGCCCCTTGCCGTCCATGGCAAAGAGGCCATCGCCCCATGTGGATATGACATAGCTGCCGTCGCCATTCTGCATCATGCGGAAGGGGTTGTTTCGCGAGCCTATGGCAGGCATGGGCGAGAAACGGTTTGTCGCGGCATTGTATTTGCAGAGGCCGTGTTCCCACATCATGGCCCACACATTGCCACGGCGATCCACATATACCTGGTTGACGCTTGTGCGGCGCACGCCCCTCTTGGACATGTCATCGCAACGACGAAGGTCGGGCGAGAGGCGAAGAAGCGTGCGATATGTCCCTACCCAAACATTACCCCTGCGGTCAACTGCCAACGAACGTATCTCCACATTGTTAACATCGGCAAAAGGAAGATTGCCCACCTTGAAAGTGCGCTTGTCGAGAATGGCGAGCCCCTTTGCTGTGCCTATCATGTAGAAACGCGAATTCTCCGCCATAGCCAACACGTTGTTGCTTGGCAACATCTTCGGGTAGGCGAGATTCGAGCGGAACGTCTGCACGTTGTAGCCATCGTAACGGCTAACGCCACCTTTCGTGCCGAGCCAAATGATGCCTTCGTTGTCTTGATACACAAAGTTGGCAACGTTTGACGGCAACCGTGCGGCAAGTTCAAAATGCCTCACCTGCATGTCGACAACGGCCTGTCCCCTTGATGCCAAGAAGAACAGACAGGCTGATATCATGGTAATAAGAATTCGTGTAAGTTTGTTGTTTATATATGTAGACATCCTGGCCTTTGTTTTAGTTAATGCAAAATTATGGCTTTTTGAACTAAATACATACCAACATTGCCATAAAAAGTATGCTGAATACACGATTTGTGTACCTTCTTGAATGATTTTTTCCCCTTCCCTTCATAAAAAAAACATTAACTTTGCGAAAGTAATAAAAACCTATATTCGTTTATCATATTTTTTACATTATGAAGAAAATCATGTTGCTCATAGCCATGGTGGCAACGTTGTTGCCTTTGGCAGCACAGTCGCCAATGGACGGAGGAGAGTGGAAGGACAACACTGGCAAGCACATCAATGCCCATGGTGGAAGCGTGTTCAACTATAAGGGTACATATTATTGGTACGGTGAAAGCCGCTCCGACGATGGCAAGCCTTACAGCTCCTTGGGCGTGAGCTGCTACACATCGAAGAACCTCAAGGACTGGACCAACCACGGGTTTGTGCTCAGCGTGACCGACGAGGCAGGCAGCGACATTGAGGGCGGCTGCATCATTGAGCGCCCCAAGGTGCTGTATAACGCCAAGACAAGAAAGTTCGTGATGTGGTTTCACCTTGAACTGAAAGGGCGTGGCTACGAGGCGGCACGCGCTGCCGTCGCGGTGAGCGATACCCCGTTTGGGCCGTTCCGTTTCGTGCGCTCAAGCCGCGTGAATGCCGGCCTCTATCCAATAGGTTTCTGCAAGCCCGACACCACCGACCTTCGCCATCAGTTGCTCTTCCCCGAGATGAATACGTGGTGGACACCCGAATGGCGCACACAGATAGAACGCGGAATGTTTCTCATGCGCGACCTTGACGGTGGACAAATGGCGCGCGACATGACCGTGTTTGTGGACGACGACGGCAAGGCATACCACATATTCTCATCGGAAGACAACCTGACGATACACATCGCCCAACTCACCGACGACTACATGTACCACAACGGCTCGTTTGTGCGCGTGGCACCAGGCGGACAAAACGAGGCTCCGACGATATTCAAGAAAGACGGCACCTATTGGATGATTACGAGCGGTTGCACCGGCTGGGCGCCAAATGCCGCAAGGATGTTCCGCGCGAAAAACATCTTTGGCCCATGGGAGCAATTGCCTAACCCTTGCCGTGGCGAAAGAGCCGACAAGACTTTCGGCGCGCAAGGCACATATATATATAAAGTGGAGACAGCCGCGCAGAAGAAAATGTTTGGTGGAGCCGACTACGTGTTCATGGCAGACATCTGGAACCCCGACCACCTTAGCGACAGCCGCCACCTGTGGATTCCGATAACATTTGAGGACGGCATGCCTGTGCTACGAAAATGAAAGACCTGAGAATCTCATCTACTATTAGCAAACAACTATAAGACATATAAAAACTAACATTAACTCTAAAAGACAAACGTTATGAACAGTAAAGCAAATCTGTTTTTTGCGGCACTAATCGGCGCAATGTCGCCATTAACTAATGTCTCAGCAACAGACCTTCCTGACAATCTATCGGTTGTGACATCAGCACAACAACAAAATTCCACTTGTGTGGGCAAGGTGAAAGACGCTACGGGTGAGCCCATCGTCGGCGCTTCGGTGCGCGTAGTAGGAGGCAAGGGTGGCGCCGTTACCGACATCGATGGTAACTTCACGCTCCAGGGAGTTGCCAAGGGCACAAAGATTACCGTCACGTATGTTGGCTACAAGCCATACACGTTCACATGGAACGGCAGCCAGGTGAATGTCACCATCCAGGAAGACGCCAACGTGCTTCAGGAGGCTGTGGTCATAGGCTATGGCGTGCAGAAGAAGGCCAACCTCACGGGTTCTGTTTCAGCCATCACGTCGAAGGACATCGAGGGCGTGCCCGTTGCCAACACCGCCACCTTGCTGCAAGGTCGCATGACCGGGGTGCAAATCACCTCTAACGGTGCGCAGGCAGGTGACGACAATCCCGAGATACGCGTTCGTGGTGTCGGAACATTCGGCAACAGCAACCCGATGGTAATGATTGATGGCGTGGAAGGCACACTGTCGCAGATTTCCGACATCGCCCCGTCCGACATAGAGAACATATCCGTGTTGAAGGATGCCGCGTCGGCTGCCATATACGGTGTGCGTGCCGCAAACGGTGTCATACTGATTACCACCAAGCGCGGCCAGACAGGCTCGGTGAAGGTCAACTATGGCGGCAGCTACTCCATACAATCGGCTACCGTCACGCCCGACTATCTCAACAGCTACCAATGGGCAGAGGCATGGAACGAAATTCATCCAAACCAGGCTTATTCGGCAGACGCCCTCAAGAAGCTGCAGGATGGTTCAGACCCTGACCACTATGCCAACACCAACTGGCTCGACGCCATCCTGCGCACAGGCCACATGCAACAACACCATGTCACGGTGTCGGGCGGCACTGAGAACACTCACTTCATGACCTCGGTGAACTTCTCCGACCAGAAGGGCATCATGCTTGGCACAGGCTTGCGCCGCGTGGGCTTCCGCTCGAACGTTGACTCAAAATACAAGCGCTTCACATTCGGCTTGAACGTTTCTGGCAACTACAACGACAAGCAGTCGCCAGGGCGTTCGGTCGGCGGCGAGGGCGGTATCATGCGCTGGATATCATGGTTCGCACGCCCAACGGTTCCCACACACTATTCCACCAATGGCGAGTTTGGATATGTTGACGGCACCATTACAGATGCCGAGCAGTTCAAAAACCCACTTGAGGGCATCGAGATGGGCTACAACCGCAACGACGCATGGCGCTTCAACGGCAAGGCAACCATTGGCATTGACATCTACGACGGCTTGAAGTTCCAGACAAGCTATGCGTACACATATTACCACAACAAGACCAAGAGCTTCTCGCCAACCGGTTATGCCCGCTACGACGCCGAGGGCAACATCAAGAAAGTGGGGTCGGAGAACAACCAACTCACCGACTACACCTATCTTGAGACGATGTGGACCAACGAGAACATCCTTACCTATAACAAGAAGTTCGGGCTGCACAGCATAAACGCATTGCTCGGCCACTCAATAATCGGCTACGACAACGACGCATTGACGGCCTCGAAGATGGGATTCCCGACAAACAACATCTACGAGCAGGATGGCGGCACGAAGAATCCCAACACCAGCGGTTCGGCAGCCGCCTACCGTCTGCAATCCTTCTTCGGTCGCTTGCAGTACAACTACGACGACAAGTACCTTTTTGAGTTCAACGTGCGCCGCGACGGCTCATCGCGCATGCCCAAGGCTCACCGCTATGCCACATTCCCATCAGTGTCTGTGGGTTGGGTGTTCACCAGCGAGAAGTTCATGGAACAGCAGAGCAAATGGCTCTTCGGTAAGCTGCGTTTCTCGTGGGGTAAGCTTGGCAACCAGGAGATAGGCAACTATCCCTACACCGCGACCTATGCCGCGAGCGGAAACTACTACTTCGACCAGAGCGGCACGCCGCAGGCCGGACTCGTGCAGACTTCCGTGCCTAACGAGAACATCAAGTGGGAGACTACGCGCAACGTCAACGTCGGCATCGACCTCGGATTCCTCAACAACAAGATAACCACGTCTTTCGAATGGTTCGACCGCAAGACCTCCGACATTCTCATGCAGCTCTCCATGCCTGGCATCTTCCTCGGATCATTGTCGGCACCATACCAAAACGTAGGTGAAGTGCGCAACCGCGGCTGGGAATGGAGCGCCAACTACAACGACCGCAAGGGTGACTTCACCTGGTACGCCGGCTTCAACGTGACACACGTGAACAACGAAGTGCTATATATGGGCGGACTCGAAGAGCGCATCAGCGGCTCAACGATCAACCGCATAGGCGAGCCTATCAGCTCATATTACGCCTTGAAGGCCATCGGCATATATCGCACTGATGCTGACCTCAAACGCACCAACTCAAAGGGCGAGGTGATCAAGCAGAACGGCGCCGAGCCTAAGCTTGGCGACATAATGTATGCCGACTTGAACGACGACGGCAACATCGACAACGACGACCGCGAGATCATAGGCAACCCATTCCCGAAATACTCGTTCGGCATCAACATGGGCGGCACATGGAAGAACTTTGACCTCTCAATGCTCTGGCAGGGCGTGACAGGAATCTACCGCTACAACTGGGAGTCGACAAGCGACTGGAAGGGCAACCGCACCACACGGTTCCTCGACGGCTGGTCGGAGAGCAACCCCAACGGCTCAATGCCCGCCCTCGGACGTGAGATCAACAACACCTATTCCTCATTCTGGCTTGCCAAGTCCGACTACTTGCGCCTGAAGAACCTTGAGGTGGGTTACACCTTCGACCAACTTGCCAAATGGGGCGTGTCAAAGATACGCGTATACTTCGCCGCAACCAACCTCCTGACATTCACTCCTCTCGACAACTACGACCCCGAGAAGTCGTCAGGCGACGCGCGCAACGACGTTCACCCCAACATGAAGAGTTTCTCATTCGGTGTAAACATTAACTTCTAAAACTGAAGAACAAACAACTATGAAACACAATATATTATCCCGCTATATCAAGACCCTGCCGTTGTGTGGCATGCTGTTGCTCACTGCCACATCATGTGGCGACGACTTCTTCAACATCAGCAACCCCAACGAGATTTCAGAGACCAATTTCTGGAAGACAGAGGACGATGCCCTCATGGCGCTCACAGGATGTTACGACGCCATGCAGAACGGCGACTTGTTCAACGACTATATCGACGGATGGAAGTTCGGCTTCCTCTGCCGCGAGACATGCACCGACAACGGTGACCACTCGTGGGGCGACTGGATGCTCGGCTCAACGATAGCCAAGGGCACGTCGAGCACCAACGACGAGTGCTTCTCCAAATACTGGAACAGCAACTACGAGCTTATCAAGCGCTGCAACACGCTCATCAAGAACATCGACGGCATGACTATCGACGAGACAAAGAAGAACGCCTTCAAGGCCGAGGCCATAGCACTGCGCGCGTTGGGCTATTGCGACTTGGTGTCGGTGTTCCGCGACGTGCCTTACCTTGAGGAGCCGCTCACGCTTGCCGAATGTGAGCCGGCACGCACAAGCAAGGAGGAGATTGCCACGAAAGTGCTCGCGGACTTGAAGGCCAACCTGCCTAACCTGCCTGCAAAAGGCTCTGCCTCAAAGGGTCGCCTGACACAGGAGGCTGGCTACGCCATAATGGGACGCCTGGCCCTCTTCACCAAACACTACGATGAAGCCATCGAAGCCTACAACCATGTCATCGGCAAATACTCGCTCTTCAAGTCGGGCGACGGTTCCGACGGCTACAAGAACTATTCAGAGCTCTTCACCGAGAAGAACGAGGAGTGCGACGAGGTGATACTCGGCATCCACTACGCAGGACCCGGACTCAACGAGGGCCAGACATTCTCTATCAGCTGGGGCGGCCCCATGAACGCTATCGAAGCGACACGTAACCTCTGCGACGACTACTATTGCACAGACGGCCTGCCTATCGACAAGTCGCCTCTCTTCAAGGGCAAGACCGGCAAGGAGGCATACAATGCCGACCATCCCGACTTCGCACGCTATGAAAACCGCGACCCACGTCTGAAAGGCACGCTCTTCGTCCCCGGCATGACATGGCTCAACGATGTGTACAACTACGACAAGGACACCAACCCCGGTGCCAAGAAACTTTCGTCAAAATCGCAGGTCGCGATAATGAAGTGGTTTGTGCCAGAGAACATGGCAAACGAGTATGACGGCAGTCTCGACTACTATGTCATGCGCTACGCCGAAGTGCTTCTCTCGCTCTCCGAGGCAATGATCGAAAAGGGCGGCTACAGCCAGGCAGAAATCACGAAGTACATCAACGAGGTGCGCGACCGTGTCCACATGCCTAAGGTTGAGGCCGTAGAAGGCACAGGCCTGACACAGGAGCAACTTCGCCAGATCGTGCGCCATGAGCGTCGCGTGGAGCTTGCCTTCGAGGATCTTCGCTTTGCCGACCTCTATCGCTGGGGTGAGTGGAAAAACTCTATCGACCGCATGCATCAAGAATACGCCACATACGGCGACGGTTGCTACGAGCGCCAGTATCGTGGAGCGCAGGACGACGTTTGGCCGATACCGCAAAACGAGATCGATACCGACAAGAATCTCAAGCAACACAAGGAATGGGGCGGAGAATAAGCTCTGCCGCACCAAGTTAACATAAGGTTTAAGATTTAGGATGACAGGGCAGAGAAAACAATCCGCAAATATTGTTTTACCTGCCCTTTTCCATCACAAATATTTTGCTTATGAGATATGTTATAATATGTATGATGACCATCCTTGCATCGTGCCAATCCATGGCACAAGAATCGGATGGCTACCACCTCGTATGGAGCGAGGAGTTTAATGAGCCTGGCAAACCCGACACGTCGAAGTGGAACTATGAGAAGGGCTTTGTGCGCAACCACGAATGGCAATACTATCAAGAGGACAACGCCTGCGTGCATGATGGCATGCTGACAATAACCGCGCGTGAGGAGAAAAGCCGCGAGGGCATAGAATGCACATCGTCGAGCATCAACACACGTGGCAAGTTCGAGTTCCTGTATGGCAGGATGGAGGTGCGCGCCCGCATACCGTATGCCAAAGGCGCATGGCCGGCAATATGGACACTTGGCAGCACATGGCAGTGGCCTTCAGGCGGCGAGATAGACATCATGGAGTTTTACCATATCAACGGGGTGCCCACTATCCTCGCCAACTTTGCCCACGGCAGCGATGAGCAATACAAGGCGGTGTGGAACTCCTCAACCACTCCATACTCCCATTTCCTTGAGCGCGACCCTTACTTCAGCGACAAGTTCCACGTGTGGCGCATGGACTGGGATGCCGAATCCATTTCCCTATATCTTGACGGGGAACTGCTAAACCGTATCGACATCAACAACACCATCAACGGCAAGCTGGGCGACTACAAGAGCCCATTCCGCACGCCTCAATACATCCTTCTGAATCTTGCCATGGGAGGCGACCACGGCGGCGAGGTGGACAGGGCGGCAATGCCTGTATGCTATGACGTAGACTGGGTAAGGGTATATCAAAAGTAGGCACCGCCTTACACTTACAAGGAAATAACACGCCTTTACGGAAAATCCCGTTAAAAAGTCAATGCAATGTTGACTTTTTAATGGGATTTTCCGTAACTTTGCATAGCATATAACGATATATACTTTTATTGTCTATGATGCAAGCTATGATTTTCGCGGCTGGTATGGGCACACGCCTTAAACCACTCACTGACACCATGCCCAAGGCATTGGTAAGGGTTGGAGGCGAACCGCTCATCAAGCGTGTCATCATGAACCTTGCCGAGGCAGGAGTTGACCACATTGTCGTCAACGTCCACCATTTCTCTCAACAGATAATCGACTATTTAAAGGTCAACGGCAACTTCGGCATCGACATAAAGATCAGCGACGAGACAGAGGGTCTTCTCGACACGGGAGGCGGCTTGCGCAAGGCGGCACAGCTATTTAATAAAAGCTATCCAATACTCATACACAACGTTGACATTCTCAGCAATGTCGACCTGCACAAGTTCTACACCCTCGACCCGAAGGTGATGTGCCCCGACTGCGGCATACCACACCAAAAGGCCGGTGCCCAACTGCTCGTGAGCTGGCGCAAGACAAAACGATACCTAGTGTTCAACGACATAATGCGTCTCGTGGGATGGGTCAACATCGAGACGGGCGAGGTAAAGTCGCCTTACGAGGAGGTGAAGGCGACATTGGCGAAACAATGCTACCCTGTCAAGGCCACAGACGAGCCTTTGACGATAAACGGCTTGAGGCTCTTCGCCTTCAGCGGCATACACCTTGTTTACCCCGAGCTGTTCACCTACATGGTTGGCGAGCCCGACAAGTTCCCGATATTGGACTTCTATCTTTCCGTCTGCCACAACGTGCCAATCAAGGGCTATCTCAAAACCAACCTCAAGCTAATGGATGTGGGAAAGCTGAACACGCTTCAAGAGGCGGAGACATTCTTGGAAGAGCTGAACGATTAAAATTCCATACCCATCCCCCCCCAAAAAACATTCAATATAGTCAATCCCATTATTAACAAAATATGCAACAGAAAATCATCATCCTCGACTTCGGTTCGCAGACTACCCAGCTCATTGGGCGCCGCGTACGCGAGTTGGATACGTTTTGTGAGATTCTGCCCTACAACAAGTTTCCCAAGGACGACCCATCGGTGATAGGCGTCATCCTGAGCGGCAGTCCATACTCCGTTCATGATCCGGAAGCTTTCAAGGTGGATTTGAGCCAGTTCATTGGGCGCATTCCCGTGCTCGGCATCTGCTACGGTGCCCAGTATCTCTCTTATGCCCAGGGTGGCAAGGTAGAGGCTGCCGACAGCCGCGAGTATGGTCGCGCCAACCTAGAGCAGTTTGACAAGGAGAACCCTTTGTTCAAGGGCTTCGTGGATAACTCTCAGGTGTGGATGAGCCATGGCGATACCATTACAGCCATTCCAGAGGACTACAAGTGCGTCGCCTCCACGGCCAACGTGAAGTTTGCTGCCTATGCCTCCACAAAACAGCCAGTATGGGCCGTACAGTTCCATCCCGAGGTGTTCCACTCCTTGCAGGGAACCCAGTTGTTGAAGAATTTCGTTGTCGACATATGCGGCAGTAAGCAGAATTGGAGCGCAGACTCATTCGTTGAGACTACCGTTGCAGAACTGAAGGCTCAGTTGTGCGACGACAAGGTGATTCTTGGTCTCTCCGGCGGTGTTGACTCCAGCGTGGCAGCCGTTCTCCTGAACAAGGCCATCGGCAAGAACCTCACCTGTATCTTCGTAGACCACGGTATGCTTCGCAAGAACGAGTTCCGCGATGTAATGGAAGATTATAAGTGCTTGGGACTGAACGTGATTGGCGTGGACGCATCAGAAAAGTTCTTCACAGACTTGGCTGGCGTTACCGACCCTGAGCAGAAGCGCAAGATCATCGGTCGCGACTTCGTGGAGGTATTCAATGCCGAGGCCAAGAAGCAGACTGGCGCGAAATGGCTCGCTCAAGGCACTATCTATCCTGACCGCATCGAGAGTTTGAACATCACGGGTAAGGTCATCAAGAGCCACCACAACGTGGGCGGTCTTCCTAAGGAGATGAACCTCCAGTTGTGCGAGCCATTGAAGTGGTTGTTCAAGGACGAGGTGCGTCGCGTGGGTCGTTCAATGGGCATGCCTGAGCACTTGATCACTCGCCATCCGTTCCCCGGTCCAGGCTTGGCGGTTCGCATATTGGGCGACATCACTCCAGAGAAGGTTCGTATCCTCCAGGACGCCGACGACATCTACATCCGCGGTTTGCGTGAGTACAAGGTGAGGTTGAGTGGCGAGGAAGCTCGCCGAGTATTGGCAGCCGGCGTTCCAGCCGACATGCAGAATGGCGAGATTGAGGTTTCCCTCTACGACCAGATTTGGCAGGCTGGTACTGTGTTGCTTTCTACCGTCCGCTCCGTGGGCGTAATGGGCGATGAGCGCACCTACGAGCATCCCGTTGCTCTCCGTGCCGTAACCAGTACCGATGCCATGACAGCCGATTGGGCACATCTGCCATACGACTTCATGGCAAAGGTGTCAAATGAGATTATCAACAAGGTGAAGGGTGTCAACCGCGTATGCTACGACATCTCCTCAAAACCGCCTTCAACTATTGAGTGGGAGTAATCAAAAAACAGATATAACAAGGGCTAAGATGCAAGGCCAATGCATATAGCAAATATCACAAGTAGGAGATAAATACTAGTCAGAGGTGTTTATCTCCTATTTTTAGTAAAACATACAGTAACGCAAATCAAAACCGTTGACCATCTGTACAGCAAAAAAAACGACCATTATAGGGTTAAACTTGGGCTAAAACTTGCATTAAATCATATGATATTTTTTTAGCAGACAAGAAGAGGATGCAATATTAGACATAAAAAATATGCCCGACTGAAAATATTCCAGTCGGGCTAATATTATCTAATCCCCCTGTTATAAAAGGAAGACCTTATAAAGCATTATCGCCTTTAGAGACCTGCTGCAGAGGCAATCCATTCGTAAACACCTGAGCAAACACCGAAGGCTACTACGCCGAGAGTGCAGATGGCCAAAGCCAACTTGGTGCTAGTAGCACTCTGGAATGTTGGCATGGGATTATCGTTGGGCTTGATGAACATGGCCTTGACAATAAGCAGATAGTAGTAAAGGCTTATTACCGTATTGACCAAGGCAATGAATACCACAGCGTAGGTCAAAGAACCAATTGTCGAGGTGACTTGTGCGCCATCGACCGCAGCCATGAACGCGAAGAACTTAGAGAACATTCCGGCGAAAGGAGGAATACCACCAAGTGAGAACAACGCGAGAGTCATGATAAAGCTCAAACGAGGATTGGTCTGGTAGAAGCCGTTGTAACTGTCTATGTCGACGGTGCCTTGATGCTCTTCAACTGAAGCGATGATAGCGAAGACTGCAAGGTTGGCTACAACATAGATGAGCACATAATAGCTCAATGCCGTGATGCTCATTGCCGTGTTGCCAAGAATAGCGAGCACGATATATCCAGCCTGTGAGATTGAAGAGAACGCCATGAAGCGCTTGAGATTCTTCTGATGGATGGCGAAGAGGTTGGCAACGGTGATGGAGAGTACAATGACAACCATCAGCATATAACGCCAATAATCTACCAGCGGAGCGAAGACCTTCATGAGGATAGCACAAAGAGCGAACGCTGCAGCACCCTTGGAAACCACAGAGAGGTAACCAGTGACAGCAGTAGGAGCACCCTGATAAGTGTCGGCTGTCCAGAAATGGAAGGGAACCAAAGAAATCTTGAAGCCCAAACCAGAGAAGAAGAACACCATTCCCAAGATTGCGAATGGGGTCACGGCCATATGCGAAACCACATCCTCGAAATAGAGGGAACCTGTAGCTCCATAGATGAAGCTGATACCAAAGAGCATCACACCACTTGAGAATGTAGCGGTAATGATGAACTTCGCGCCAGCCTCGGCTGAGAAGTGACGATACTTATCCATTGCCACGAGGCATGCCATAGGCACTGATGCCATCTCAAGACCAAGGAAGAACATAAGGAAGTGATTGGCACTTACCATCATGTTCATGCCAAGAAGAGTTGAAATCACGAGAACATAGAACTCACCCTCCTTGAAAGCAGTGTCCGAACGCTTAAGCCACTCGCGAGCTTGAATCAACACTATAAGTGTGCCAAACGCCAAGATGGTCTTGATGATGCCGATACTTGCGTTGGTGACATACATTCCGCCGAAAGACTCTGCAGAGACAGTTGGGAAAATGTTGACAAGGATATGGATAAGCATCAACACGCAAACAAGCGGATTGAACCATTTTCTGAACTCGCCTGCCACATTAGCGGCAACAGACTCCTCGTCTTTTACCAATGACATCTCTCCCTTCTCCGCTTGGTGTATGGCCAAAGGAGAAGCCTTTTGGGCCGTGAGAAGATCAACGACAAACACTATCAAGAGGATAGCCGTCAATGTGACCTCAGGAATCATATTTAGAAATTGACTGTAATCGATATTCATAGTTTCTTACTCAAAAACTTGTTAAATTAAAGTCCCATTATATGGCTTATCATTGGTCCAACGGCATCGTTGATGATGTTTTGAGCCCACAAAGGAGCAAGACCAAGACCAGCGACACAGAGGATAAGTCCGCCCACGGCAATTCTCTCGTCCCATGTGGCATCAGTGAGTTTATAGAACTCTTGATTTGGTACTTTCTGATAAAGTATCTTACCAACGACACGAAGGATATAGACAGCCGTGATGACTATCGATGTGCAGGCAATTATGGTACAAGTGCGATGGAAGGTGTCTGCGTTCTGGAACGAACCGACAAAGATGTTCATCTCTGCTACGAAGCCCGAGAAGCCTGGCAAGCCAAGGTTGGCAAGACCAGCAACGACGTAAGCCACTGAAAGGAATGGCACGATTTTCATCAAGCCACCAAGACGACGCACGTCACGAGTTCCTGCACGGTGGTAAATCATACCAATAACAGCAAAGAAGAGAGCGGTCATCAAACCGTGGGAAAGCATCTGGAGGATAGCACCTGTGCAAGCAGTCTGGGTCATCATGAGAAGTGCGAAAAGCACCATGCCACAGTGGGAGACTGACGAATAAGCGTTGATATATTTAAGGTCAGTCTGAACACAAGCAGAGAGAGCACCGTAGACCACTGAAATAGTCGTGAGGATTAAGAAAATCCAACCCAACTGCTGAGCGGCATCAGGAAGAAGGAACATTGCCACACGGAAGCAACCGTAGCCTCCGAGTTTCATCAGCACGCCAGCGTGAAGCATTGACACGGCAGTAGGCGCGGATGCGTGACCGTCGGGTGACCATGTGTGGAATGGGAACAATGCACCAAGAATACCGAATCCGATGAAGATGAATGGGAAGAATACTTTTTGGATGCTAACAGGAATAGCATGCAAGGAAGCAATCTGCACCACATCCATTGTATAGGTTCCGCTGAACTGGCCATTGAAGAAGTAGATTCCAAGGATGCCGATGATGAGCAGCGCTGAACCACCCATGAGCATCAATGTCAACTTCATGGCAGAATACTCCTTCGGTCCAGTACCCCAAATACCAATGAGAAGGTACATAGGGATAAGGGCAACCTCATAGAACATGAACATCGTGAACAAGTCCTCTGAGATGAAGAAGCCGAATACACCTGTCGAGAGAAGCGTGAACCAAAGGAAGTACTCCTTTTGCATTGGATGCTGCTGCCAAGAGGCAAATGTACCGGTAAAGACGATGATAGCCGAAAGAAGAATCATCACTACGGCGATACCGTCGACACCCGTGCGATAGAAGATGTGCAACGGCTTGAACCAAGGAATGGCATCACCGAAGAGGAATGGGAATTGATCTGCCGGCATGGTCTCACGAGCCTCTACGAACGCGAAGACCAAATAGACGGAGAGGGCAAGCAGGGCAATAGAGCCTACTGTCATCACGATGCGAACCTGAGAATCGTTCTTGGCGAGCCACAGGCAGAGAAGCATCACGACCGGTATAATGACGAATAATGTTAGAAAAGTCATTTTATGTTATTTTACAATATACATATTAATATTAGTGTCAATGCCACAGAACCTGTGATAAACCACACCGCATACTGACAAACGTCTCCACTCTGCCATGGGCGGATGGCCTCGCCACCTTCCTGTGTGGCCCAAGCTGAGAAGTTGAATGTGCCATCAATGACGTGACGATCGAACCAAGCAATAGGCTTGGAGAAGCAAGCGAACACGACCTTGTGGGTGAAGAACTGCCAAGCGTCGTCGATATAGAAACGGTTGAGGGCTGCCTTGTGCAACTTAGGCATCTTCTTAGCCAAAGCGTCAGCAAGAGGAGTCTTCTTGGGAGCGTACATATAGGTAGCCAAACCGATACCGATGAGTGCCACGATCACAGAGGTTGTAGCCACGCTCATGTCGATGTGGATGTCATAGCTCTTACCGTCGGCAGAGATAAAGTGACCGAATGGAATCAGACCGCAGAAAACAGAGATAACAGCGAGGAACACCAATGGGCCCCACATGACGAAAGGAACCTCTTGTGGTTTGCGACGATGCTCGGGATCCAACTCGTAATAGCTCTGCCCCCAGAAGATCACATAGTAGAGGCGGAACATATAGAAGGCTGTCATACCTGCCACAACAGTCATAAACCAACCCATAAAGGGTGAGAACTGGAAACAGGCTGAGATGATCTCATCCTTTGACCAGAAGCCGGCGAACGGAGGAATACCCGCGATGGCCAAGCAACCGATGAGGAAGCAGATGTTGGTGATAGGCATATACTTGTGCAAGCCGCCCATGTAGTCCTTGAAGTTGCTGCCGATGATGACGATGATGGCACCAGAGCAGAGGAACAACAAAGCCTTGAACATGGCATGGGTGAACAAGTGGAAGATACCTGCCATGTAACCCAAACCACCGTGATGGTTATCTACAGCGAAGCAAACGCCGAGAGCTACGAGCATGTAAGCAATCTGTGAGATAGTGGAGAAAGCCAAGCCACGCTTGATGTCGCGCTGGCAACAAGCCACGGCTGCCGCATAGAAAGCAGTGAAGGCTGCGATGTAAGCCACATAATGGAGAGTATTAGGAGCATACTGTACCCAGATTGGGAAGAGGCTTGCCACCTGATATACACCTGCCACAACCATTGTAGCGGCGTGGATCAATGCGGACACAGGAGTGGGACCCTCCATGGCATCTGGCAACCAGATGTGCAAGGGAAACATGGCACTCTTACCAGCACCACCGATGAACATTAGGAACAATGCTGTAGGCATCACCCATGCTGCACCAGCCAAGGCACCATTCAGCTCTGGCTGTGCATTCAAGTCATAGTTGAACGTACCCACATAGAAGCTATAGAACAAGATACCTATCAAGAAGAACAGGTCAGCAAAACGTGTGACGATGAAAGCCTTCTTCGAGGCATGCACAGCTGCGTGTTTGGGATAGTAGAAGCCGATAAGCAAATAAGAGCAAACACCCACAAGCTCCCAGAACAAGTACATCTGGAAAATGTTGGTAGCTACCACCAAACCCAACATGGACATGGTGAAGAGGCTCAGGTAAGCGTAGAAACGCTGGAAGCCCTTCTCATAACCTTCTTTCTTATAATTCTCATCACGTTCTGCCATGTAGCCAAAGCTATAGATGTGAACCATGAACGACACCGTGGTGATTACGATAAGCATCAAAACGGATATCGGGGTCAAGCGGAAGCCGATGTTGAATGTAAGAAGCTCGGTAAACTTCAACCATGTGAAGTCAAATACCGTCACCGTTGGATAGAGACCAGTGGCAGCGTCTCTGCCAATGGCAAAGAAATATTCGTAGGCCGTGTAGAGACTCATGCACCACAGCACGCCAAGCACTGTCGTTCCAATGAGACCGGCTACAGGCTTCTTCATCTTCATGCCGAGCAATCCCAAGACCAGGAAGCTCAGGAATGGGAGAAGAAGTATTAAAAATGAATAACCGTATTCCATTACTTTTTAGAATTTCATATTTTCAATACTGTTCACCTGGTCACTGTGATAGTTGCGGTAAACGTTGATGATGATTGCCAATGCCACGGCTGTCTCCGCCGCACTTACACCCATGGAGAAGAGAGTGAAGAAAGCGCCCTCAAGATGTCCAGGGAAAAGCAAGCGATTGAATACCGCGAAGTTCAAGTCCACAGAGTTGAGCACAAGCTCAATGGATATGAGCATGGCAACAAGGTTGCGATGTGTGACGAAGCCAAAGACACCGATGAAGAAAAGCAACGTGCTGACTCCGAGAAATGCATAAACTGATATCATTTGTTGTCCTCCTTTCTTGCTATCATTACGCCTCCAACGATGCATGCCAAGAGAAACAGCGAGATGAACTCAAACGGAAGCACATAGCCATACTTGCCTGAGCCAACCATAGCCTGGCCCACTTGCTTCATTGGCACCTCGATGGCTGCCACGTCGAGAGCGGCGTTGACGAAATGGTTCTTCACAATAATCAAGCTAAGCATCACAAGGCCAATAATTGAGATTATAAGACCTTGGGCTACACGAACGCCCTTGAAGCGTGCGACAAGATTCTGCAACGAACGCTTTGACACGAGTTGAATTGCGAAAATGTACATCACCGTAATACCACCAGCGTAGATGCTGATTTGTGCGGCACCAAGGAATGTATAGTCTAGAATGAAATAAAAACCTGCAATGCCAAACAACACGAACAACAGCCAAGTGGCGGCTCTCATGATGCTTTTAGTGCATACAGACATTACGGCTGAGCCAAGCACGACTACAGCCAAAATACAAAACATTACTAATTTAGCCATTATCCTACTTGGTTTTAGTGTTAAACTTACCGATAGTCAATGGTGCGCCGCCATCAATGAGGTTTGGCAGCGAGCCTCCCTGATAAACTTCCTTATCGAGATGCAACTCGAGTTTGGAGCGATCGAAGACGGAGTTCTCGAAGTCGTTGACAAACTCAATAGCATCGAAGTTGCAGGCATTGACACACAGTTCGCAGAACATGCAGTCGCCGAGGTCATACTGATAATCGTCAAGCTGCTTTTTCTTCTTGCCGGTCTCCGGGTCTTCTGCCATGTGAGAAAGAATCTTAATGGTGTCGTTAGGACACGCCTTCTCACACATCGTGCACGCTGTGCACTTATAATCGCCGACCTTCAGCCCACGCTTAACCGCTTGAGGGTCGTTAGGGTCTTCCACGCGCTTGAACACAAGCCTTCCGCGATGGCGTGCCGAAACGTGCAGCGTGGTCTTGCGGTTCTCTGGATACTGCTCGGTAGACTTAGGAGTGAAGTATTCCTTCATGGTGACCTTCAATCCTGTAGTCAGGGTCTTCGCGGCATCCTTAATACCTTTGAAATATTGTGACATAATCTATATGTTATCTTTATGTTTTATCTCTACTCGCCTGGACGTCATTAGAATGTCAGGCCAAGCGCAACGCAAGCTGTCATTACCACAAGAGTAATCAGCATGCAAGGCATGATATACTTCCACTCAAGTTTAAGGATGTGGTCGATTCGAAGACGTGGGAATGTCCAACGTACCCACATGAGAATCCAGATGACCAACAATGTCTTGACAGCGAACCAAACAAATCCAGGAATGAAGTTCATTACGGTGTCGAAACCTTCAATTCCGATATTGAGAGGTGCCCAACCGCCAAGGAAAATGGTGGAAGCAAGTCCGGAAATGACAACAAGGTTCAGATACTCAGCGAGATAGAAGTAGCCGAAGCCCATGCCGCTATACTCTGTATGATAACCAGCTGTGAGCTCGCTCTCTGCCTCGGCCAAATCGAACGGACCACGATTTGCTTCGGCATTTCCTGCAATGAGGAACACGAGGAACGCCACAATGGCAGGAATGTGTCCTTGAACTATAAGCCAATTCCAAGGGCCAGTCTGCGCCGCGATGATGTCGCTCAACTGCATTGAGCCACAAAGCACCACTGCGGTAATCATGCACAAGCCCAATGAGATCTCGTATGAAATCATCTGCACAGCACCGCGCATTGCTGAAATTACAGAGTACTTGTTGTTGGAACCCCAACCTGAGAGAATAACGCCAAGCACGCCAATTGAGGAAATGGCAGTAACCATGAAAACGCCAACATTGAAGTCGAGCACCACAGCTCCCTTGTTCCATGGAAGGAAAGAGAACGTGCCGACAGAGGCGATAATGGTAAGGAACGGCGCAAGGGCATAAAGGAACTTGTCGGAGCGGTCAACTCCGAAAATCTCCTTGATGAGCATCTTCAACACGTCTGCTACAACCTGGAAGATACCCCATTTACCTACACGCATGGGCCCAAGGCGGCATTGGAAGAACGCACATACCTTACGCTCAAAGTAGATCATGAACATGGCGATGAGAGCATAAAGCGTCAACACGATAAGCCCCACAAGCACACATTCTATCAAGATGGCCCAAAAGTCACCTAATCCGCAGGTTTGGCGGAGCAAGGCATCGAACCACTGTGTTACTATTGAAAAATCAAACATTGTAAATCTTACTTGTTTATCTTACTTGTTTTGGAATCTTCGTTTTAGAGAATAAAGAATTATCTATCCAAATCCGGTATAACGAAGTCGATGCTTGCACCCGTTGCTATGAGGTCGGCTATCTTTTGTCCTCGAAGCATCTTGTCGAACGCGCCAGCAAGTGTCAAGCCCATTGGACGCATCTTCACACGATACGGGCTCTTGTCGCCACGGCTGTCGAGATAAACGCCAAACTCACCGGCACCACCCTCGACAGAGAACCACCATTGGCCTTCTGGCACCTTGATGATAGGCTTCTGCTTGATGTAGTATTCGCCTTCGGGAATGTTGTCAATCAATTGCTCAATGATATCGAGACTTTGATACATTTCTTTAATATGTATCATGTAACGCTCCATAGAATCGGCGCCTGTACCGGTAATCTCGTTCCATTCCACCTTGTCGTATACATCGTAAGGATGATTCTTACGCACGTCGTTGTGCCAGCCGGCAGCACGTCCTGCGGGGCCTGTGACACCATAGTTGACACAATCCTCAAGATTCATGTAGCCAACACCCTCAAGACGCTTGTGAGTGATGATATTATCACCAAACACGTCAAGATACTCTTGGAACATCGGGCGGAGGTATTTGCACAACGTCTTCGTGTTTTGCACGAAGTTAGGATCTATGTCGGCTTGCAATCCGCCAATACGATAATAGTTCTGTATCAGTCGTCCGCCTGTGGTCTCCTCCATCACGTTGAGCAAATGCTCACGGTCGCGCATGCAATACAGGAACGCAGTCAACGCCGAAAGGTCTTGGGCACAAGTGCCAAGGAACAACAAGTGGTTGTTTATGCGTTGAAGCTCATCCATGATTGTGCGGATGTAATGAATGCGATCAGACAGCTCCACGCCCATTGCCTCCTCGATAACACCCACGAGGGCATGACGATGATGCATTGCGCAAAGATAGTTCAAACGGTCTGTCAAGGCAAGAGTCTGAGGATAGGTCATGCCCTCCATCATCTTCTCCATGCCGCGGTGAATATATCCGAGGTGAGGGTAAACGTGCTTTATTGTCTCGCCGTTTACGATAGTGCGCAAGCGCAGCACGCCATGGGTTGACGGGTGGTTAGGACCAAAGTTCATGACGAAGTCGTCATCACCAAACAAGCGGTGTCTTGTCTCCGTGAGATGGCCATACTTGTCGAGGTTGTATTCCACTGTCCAATCGGTCTCTGGCTCATCAGTCATGGGGAACTGGTTTGCCTCCGGACTCATGTCGAAATCTTTGCGGAGTGGATAACCTGCGAAGTCGGTGCGCATGAAGAGGCGGCGCATGTCGGGATGGCCTAAGAACTTTATGCCAAGGAAATCGAACACCTCACGCTCCAGCAGTTCGGCGTCGTGCCAAAGTTTGATGACTGATGGCAACACATGGTTGTCACCGTCGACCTTGT
The DNA here is from genome assembly GCA_963660075.1 of Lachnospiraceae bacterium. Lineage (GTDB taxonomy): Bacteria > Bacteroidota > Bacteroidia > Bacteroidales > Bacteroidaceae > Prevotella. The sequence goes on along the minus strand of CAVKWN010000028.1, from coordinate 5,186 downwards.
TGGCAATCTGCTTCACCGACACACGCTCGTGGCTCTGTGTGTTTTCAAGAATGTAAATACAGCCGAGGCCTTCCTCACCAAAGTCCTCGCCGACAATAGTCACAAGGTAGTCGAAATGCTGCTCATTCTTCAGCTTTGCCATCTCTGAGGCAAAGTTGTCAAATCCGAATATCTTATTCTCTAATTTCATTTCGATGCCTTATTGATTATTAACCTTATATTGCTCACCTTGCTTCTTGAGTTCGTCAAGCTCCTTTCCAAGAGCTTCCACTTCCTCCTTGTTTGGTGATCCTGTCACGATGATTGGTTCCTTGTTACCGATTTTCGCTCCAGAGAGGTTCTCGTTGCTTATACCGTGCAGCCCTCCAAGTCCAAGGCTCGTCTCTTTCTCGAAACTGTTCATCTTGTGGTTTGCACCACCGAAGAACTTCTCGACCTTGACCTTACGCTGAAGCTGCATCATGCCGTAGAGGATTGCCTCTGGGCGCGGAGGGCATCCTGGAACGTAGACATCGACAGGAACGATCTGGTCGATGCCTCGAACCACGTTGTAGCTCTTCTTGAACGGTCCACCGGAAATGGTGCAACCGCCAACGGCAACAACATATTTTGGCTCAGCCATCTCATCATAAAGGCGCTTGAACACTGGTGCCATCTTATTCGTTATGGTACCGGCGCACATGATGATGTCGGCCTGACGAGCGGAGTTACGCGTCACCTCGAAACCGAAACGAGAGAAGTCGTAACGCGCGCAGCCCACTGCCATGAACTCAATACCACAGCAGCTCGTACCGAACGTAAGCGACCAAAGCGAATTGCTTCGGCCCCAGTTGATAAGCTGGTCGAGAGAGCCGAGTACCACGTTCACACCGCCATCGTTGAGCTGGGCGGCAATGTCCTCCAATGTCTCGTTGTCCTTAAACTCTTCGTAAGGAATACTCTTGATCCTTGGCTTTCTTACCTCCATTCCAGCACTCCTTTCCGCCAGGCGTAAGCCAAGCCTAAAACCAACACTACCAAAAAGAACCCGATACTCAGGAGAGCCATGCTGCCTAAGTCCTTAACCACTACGGCCCAAGGATAGAGAAACACTGTCTCAATGTCGAAAATCAAGAAAAGGATGGCAAAGAGATAGTAACCAGCATGGAGCGGCATCCAGCTGCTTCCACGCGTGGGGATACCACACTCGAAAGGCTCACCCTTCACCGGATTGTACGAGCGAGGGCCTATCAACTTGGCGATGACGAAAGCGCCCACCACCAACGTGACAGCCGTCAGCAACACGGTGACTAACAAAGTGAAATTCATAAAGTTTATAACGTTATATATAAGTAACTAAAGATATATCTCTTTTTTGGCTCGTTGAGCGCTGCAAAGGTAATCATTTATTTCAAAACATTATGTCATATTTTAATAAAAAATGTAATGTGGACTTTGCAGGAGCTCGTGAATTTGTCAAACAACTTTAATTGTCAACACCTTGGTCAATTTCTTCTGCTTGTCCTTTACTAAGACACGAATGGAACCTTTCTTATCTCCCGCCTTGACCGTTACCACTAGTTTACCATTAAACAATTTCATCGTTGGCTTTACAAACGACTCCAACGACGTGGCGTCTCCATTGCAGATAGCCTCGAAGGAACCTGCGCCGGTAACTTCAACGTCGATACGGTCGTCATCTTGCGGCAGCTCCGTTCCATTTTTGTCAACGAGCGATACCGTGACATAGGCGAGGTCGTCAACACCTTTATTCAACTCCGCACGGTCAACGCTGAGTTTCAGGGCCTTTGCCTCCAACGCGGTGCGCACAATCTCCTCACCCACTTTGTTACCACTATTATCATACGTCACGACCTTCAGTTCTCCAGGCTCATATTTTACGTTTGGCCACATCAGTCGGTAACGTGTGGCATACCGCCTTGCTTCATCGGGCTCGGTTGGGTCTATCCACGACTCTTGTGCGGGATGCGGCTCCAGCCTTACCGCCTCGTCTTTCTTCACCTTGCCTTGCGACTTGCCATTCACAAAAAGCTCAGCCTCCGGGGAATCTGTATAGACAAACACAGGTGTGACCTGTCCCTCGCGTCCTGGCCACGTCCAATGAGGGAGAACATGAAGCGTGTGGTCTTCCTTGTTCCAAACGGAGCGATAGAGATAATAACGGTCCTTTGGAAGGCCGGCAAGGTCCATCATGCCGAAATAACTGCTGCGGCTGGGCCAATAGCCATCATAGGGCGTGGGTTCGCCAAGATAGTCGTAACCCGTCCAGACAAATTGGCCAATGGTGTATGGCTTATCATCCATGGCCATGAAGTCCTGCTCTGGTAGATTGCTCCACAAGCACCATTCCACGTCATAGCTTGAGCACTGGCCATCCTTGTCTTCTTTAGCCTGACCCCAACCTACCGGGAACTTGTATACGCCACGGCTGCTCACCGTTGATGCCGTTTCAGAGCCAAGCAGGAAGCCACAGGGCAGACCCTTGATATTGCGGTCGTATTTGTATACTCGATAGTTGAATCCAGGAACGTCCATCACTTGGGCAAAGCCCGATTTCAAGGCATCCTCCGCCTTGTCCATTCCTTGTGTAACGGGACGCGTGGGGTCGAGCTTGTGACAGAGGTTCTGCAAGTGCTCGGCTATCAGGCGCCCCTCGTAGCTCCACTGTTCGGGAATCTCGTTGCCTATGCTCCACATAATCACCGAGGGATGATTGCGGTTCGATTCCACGAGAGCCGTGATGTCCTTGTCACTCCAATCCTTGAATATGCGAGCGTACCCGTTTTTGCACTTAGGGTAAATCCACATGTCAAAACTCTCAGCCATTACCATCATGCCCAAGGAATCGCACACGTCCATCTGGATCTGCGAAGGATGGTTATGAGACGTGCGAATGGCATCGCAACCCATGTCCTTGAGTTGCTTGATTTGTCGTATGACGGCCGCCTTGTTAATAGCCGCTCCGAGCGGGCCAAGGTCATGATGGAGGCAAACTCCTTTTATCTTGCGGCTCTCGCCATTGAGTTGGAAGCCACGAACTGAGTCCACCTCGACAGTGCGTATGCCAAAACGCATTGAAAGGTTATCCAAGTTTTTGCCCTCGTTATCTGTCAAGGCAATTTTTAATGTATAGAGGTTTGGGGTTTCTGGGCTCCACAGCTTTGGATCATCAACCCTGAAACCACCCTTGAATGATTCGCCCTCGATTTGCAAATCATGCAACGCTTTTTCCTTTCCCGTACAATTGTCAAGAAGTGAGATTTTCAACAAGCCACGAAAATCCTTAGATGCCCCGGCAAGTGTTGTCTGAAGAGACATCACCGCCTTCACTGGTGATGCTTGTGTTATATGCTGGGTCTTGACAACCGTCTTCCATGGGTCAAGATGCACTTTGCTTGTAGTGACTAATGTCACAGGACGGTATAACCCTGCCCCGGGATACCAACGGCTACTCTCGTCCACATTATTAAGCGACACGTCTATACGATTGTCTCCTTCTTTTATATAATGTGTAATATCTACCTTGAACGGCGCATAGCCATAAGCCCAAGATCCGGCACGCTTTCCATTGACATAAACCACAGGCTCCGCCATGGCCCCGTCGAAGCATAGCTCAACGTGTCGGTCGGTGATATTGTCCATGTGGACGTTTGTAGTATAATATCCCTTGCCTATCCATGGCAAGGCACCAGACCGTCCGCTTTTTTCCGTTTTCTCATTCTCTCCGTTTTGCTCTATGGCCACCATTTGCAGATCCCACTTCTTGTCAAACGGGCCTTTAATAGCCCAATCGTGAGGAACAGTAACAGACTGCCAATGAATGCTGTCATGTGAGAATTGCCAATATTTTATTTTTTGCTCGCAACGTCCCTCTGCCATCGCATGCATGGGCAAAAGAAATGCGAGAATACCAAGAAAGTTTTTAAGCATGATAAGTTCTTAAAAAGTTGTTAGTGATTAGGCGCCATTAGGCTACCATCTGCGTATTTTTCTGCAAAACTAATGTAAATAAATGAATTTTCAAAGTTTTTTATAAAATAGTTGTCATAAAACTTTGCGGGTTCATTAAAATCTCGTATCTTTGTCAACGTTATCCTGAAAACAATCTTTTTACCTTAGATGGAACTGATACCTATTGAAGATTTGGAGCGGTGGCCTGTGAAGGTAATCGCTTTTTTATTTTTATCACACCGTGGCTTTCCAACCAAAGCCAACATTTTCAATTTTCATTCAACAAAATTTTGCCATATTACGCATTTGGCATAAGTTTTGTTGACTTTTATTAGTATAACATTAAACGAAACGGAGGATCAAAAGTGGCATTCATTGATTATTATAAGATTTTAGGAGTTAGCAAGGACATACCCCAGAAAGACGTGAGGCGAGCTTATCTTAAACGCGCCAAGCAATTTCATCCAGACCTTAATCCCGATGACCCCAAGGCTAAAGCCAAGTTTCAAGCATTGAACGAAGCCTATGAGGTGATCAACGACCCGGAGAAGCGCAAGAAGTACGACCAGTTTGGGCAAAACTGGAAAGAGGCTGGTGCTTTCAATCAGTATGGCAATGGTTGCGGAGGCAATAGCTACCAGTGGAATTCCGCAGGAGGCGGCTCGCCATTTGAAGGTTTCGACTTTTCCGGGTTCAGTTCAGGGGGAGATTTTTCCGACTTCTTCCAAAACCTCTTCGGTAACAGGGGCCATCATTGCCAATCCCATTGCCAACACTCTTCCGCTCGTACAAGCACTGGGGAGATGAACGCGAAAGTCAATATCGATCTCTATACTGCCTTGTTGGGCGGCGAGGTTATAATCCAACTTAGCAACGGCTCTAAAATCAAGTTGAAAGTCAGGCCCGAGACTCAAAACGGCACGAAAGCACGCTTAAAAGGAAAAGGTTACGACCGTGGCGACGGCAGCTACGGCGACTTGATTATCACTTACAACGTTACGCTCCCTACCAACTTGACAGAAAGGCAGAAACAGTTGCTTAACGAGATGAGGAATGCAGGTTAACTAATGTTTAAAATATATTAAATGCATTACTTGCCGTATAAGAGTTAACTCAAATATTATTAACTTTGCATCCGCAATAGGCTTAAAACCCTATTGCGGATTGATTATTTAAGGAAAGATGCTCGAGTGGCTTAAGAGGCACGCCTGGAAAGCGTGTATACCCCTAAAGGG
>CAVKWN010000027.1:0-35288 GCA_963660075.1 Lachnospiraceae bacterium | reverse complement strand
AGGGGCGCGTTGCCCTCGACCACGAAGATTGGGTTGAAAAACCTCTCCGAGAGGTATGCGCTCTTGAATTTGCAGCCTGTCGTTGACAGTACGGAAGCCGAATTCAAAGTGAAACTTCCCATAATCAAGAAACTAAAGGATAACAAAACAATATGAACGGAATTTATACTATATTGCTCTTGATCTTGAGCAACATCTTCATGACGCTGGCTTGGTATGGCCATCTCAAACTGCAACAGGCAGGTGTGAACAACAATTGGCCATTGATAGGAGTCATAGTCTTCAGTTGGGCGATAGCCTTCTTCGAATATTGTTGCCAAGTGCCTGCCAACCGCATAGGATTCGTTGGCAACGGTGGCCCCTTCTCGCTCGTGCAGCTCAAGGTGATACAGGAGTGCGTGTCGCTTATCATCTTCGCCATCATCGCCAACATCCTCTTTCAAGGGCAGGGACTGCACTGGAACCATTTTGCGGCATTCCTCTGTCTCATCGCCGCCGTGTATTTTGTGTTCATGAAATAACCCAGAACCATGAGAATATTGATTATTGAAGACGAGGAGCGGAGTTTCACGCGATTGAAGCGGTTGCTCCAAAACATAGACGAGACGCTGGAGGTGGATGGTCCCGTGACTAGCGTGGCAGAGGCGGTCGAGGTGTTGGGCAGCGAAAGCCAAGCCTACGACATCATCTTCGCCGACATCCGTCTGGACGATGGCGACGTGTTTGAGGCTTTCCTGCAAGTGCACCCCAAGGTGCCTGTCATCTTCACCACCGCCTACAACGAGTATGCACTGGAGGCTTTTCGCAGCAACGGCATCGCCTACCTGCAAAAACCCATCGTGCCACAGGAACTCTCCGTGGCTCTTGGAAAGGCGAAGAAACTGGTGGCAGAAGACAGTAATGCCAAGCAGGATTACTCCGCCCTCTTGACATCTTTAGGATTGAAGCGGCAAAACTATCGCGAGCATTTCCTCGTACAGAACAACGATGGCTACACGGTGCTCAACGTGCATGACATCAACCACATCGCCACGGAGAACGGCATCACCCGTGCCTATCTCCACAATGGTCGCAGCATGGCTCTTGGCTATACGATGGGCGACATCGAGGCGCAGCTCGACCCTGCGAAGTTCTTCCGTGCCAGCCGACAGTACATCATCGGCATCGACAGCATCGAGCGCATCCATTTCTCCTATGGCTACAAGCTCTCCGTCAGGCTCAAGGGCTACCCGCAGGTGGATATCGTGGTGAGCAAGGAGAAGTCGGCGCAGCTGAAGGAGTGGATAGACAGGTAATATCTGGAACAGAAAAGTCGCAAGTCCTGTTTCAGATTTTTTTTACGCCAAAAAGCCAATGGGCCAATGTGTCGCTCGTGCGTATCACGTTGCTCGTCACCAGGCACAATCCCACCACGACAATCGACACAACGAATGAGCAGAAAAACTCCACGGAAGGATTATGGTTGGCCCGGAAGAAATCGCCCACCATCTCCAAGTGTCGCGGCAGGAAAAAATAATGCAGCAGGTAAACGTCCAGCGTTCTTTTTCCTATGTATTGCAGTGCCCTGCCTAGAACGGTAGTCTGGCGGAAAGATTCCTCGTGCTTCCTGAAGAAGTTGAACACGATGCAGATGCCGGCAATGCCCAAGAAAACATCCTCCAGCACACTGACTATTGTCACGTTAGGGAAAGAACCCTTTATTTTTATGAAAGCAATGAGGAAGAACGCCACAAGCAAGACCGAGAAATATTTCCCCTCCAGGAAATCAACGAACGACTGGAAGTGGCTCTTTACGTAAGCGCCAAAGCTAAAGAACACAAAATACCAAAGTTTGTGGAATTGAAACGCGCCCCAATACTGGACCCTTATCATTCCTAAAAGCAAGACAGACATCACGAGCAATGCCTTGTATTGAAAACGGGCAGGCATCATCTTGCAAAGCGAATACACGAGAAAATACTGGAACAATGTAATGGTAAACCAATATCCACACTTTCCGCAGTCCTTGAGACAGTCTATTGCATTGATATCAAACAGATAACAAAAGAGCATCATAAAGACAAAGGTGGGTATCAGCTGTATCTTAGCCTTTTTCTTGATGAAAGGGACGACATCTTTCAAATTCCAGACCACGCCCAGCTTGTCGAGCAGAAAGCCGCTGACGAAAAAGAACAGTGGCATCCTTATCATTATAAACAAGTCGTTGTAACTATTACCCCCCCCCTAAATAGTTAAAAAGGTGGAAAGAGAAAAGATGAACGTGGCTATAAACCACCAGTATCATCGTCAATCCTCTCATTGCGTCTAAGTACTCAATTCTTTTTTTTGCCTGCATTTGTTTGTCTTGTTTGGTATGCTTTTCAAGTTGCCGTCTTGTTTGTTGCGACTGCAAAGGTAAAGATTTTTCCTGTAATACGCAAACTGCGAGATTAGTGATTAAATGTCGGCTATTAGTCACGACAAATCACTACCTTTGTCCCTGCGTTTTTTAATTATAAGACCACATGACCGTCAAATCACTCTCTACATACATAGACCTGCTCCCAATAGGGCAAGTGGCGCAAGATGTCAACCTTGCGCTGCGGTCGCACCCTGCAGTCGTCGTCACCGCACCACCGGGCGCGGGAAAATCCACGTTGCTTCCGTTGACCATCCACAAGGCGTTGGCCCAGGGAGAAGGCAAGGTTGTCTTGCTTGAGCCAAGGCGAGTTGCCGCACGGCAGATAGCTGAGCGCATGGCGCAGATGACAGGCACCGCCGTGGGCGACCTGGTGGGTTATCGCGTGCGCTTCGAGAGCAAGGTGTCTGCCAACACGGGCATAGAGGTCCTGACTGAGGGAATACTTACCAGGATGATGGTGAGCGATCCCACGCTTGACGGCATCTCAACCATCATCTTCGACGAGTTTCACGAGCGCGGCATCATCACCGACACAGCCCTAGCCTTGGCGCTGGAGACGCAACGCACCATTCGCCCCGACCTGAAGATTGTGGTCATGTCGGCCACGATAGATGCCACTTCCATCTGCCAAGAGCTCAAGGCTCCGCTCATAGAAAGCGAAGGCAAGATGTTCGACGTGGAGGTGTCGTATGGTGACGAGGCCACGGTTCGCAACTTCGCCGAGGTTGTAGCCGCCACCGTGTGCAAGGCATGGCGGGAGACCGAGGGCAGCATCCTCGCCTTCTTGCCCGGCGAGGGTGAGATAGCCAAGTGCGCGGAGATGCTCGAAGGCTCGTTTTCCCACTCCACCGTGCTTTATCCGCTCTACGGTCGCCTGTCGAGCAAGGAGCAGCGCGAGGCCATAGCCCCACCCAAAAGCGGCGAACGGAAGATTGTGCTTGCCACGCCAATAGCCGAGACTTCCATCACCATAGAAGGTGTCACGGTGGTTGTCGACTCCGGCTTCTGCCGCACTATGGCTTACGACCCACGGTGCGCCCTTGAGCATCTGGAAACGGTTCGCATATCCATGGACATGGCTCGCCAACGCACAGGCAGGGCGGGACGCGTCTCCGCCGGACGTTGCTACCGTCTCTGGAGCAAAGCCTCTGAAGCCCGAATGCGCGAGTGCAGGGAGCCGGAAATAACGACGGCTGACCTCACCTCCCTTGTGCTCGACGTGGCGGCATGGGGTGGCGGCGACATTGAGAAGTTGCCTTGGCTTACGCCTCCGCCACACGGCAATGTTCATCGTGCCGAGGAGTTGCTGGTGAGCCTTGGGGCTATCGATGACAAGCACCGCATAACGCCGCATGGAGAGGCGTTGGCAAAACTTCCGTGCCACCCTCGAATAGCGCAAATGCTCATCAAGGCCGAAGGCAACGCCCAGAAAGCCTTGGCAGCCGACATTGCCGCCCTGCTTGAGGAGCGTGACCCTCTATCCAAGGAGAACGATGCCGACATCAACCTTCGCATCATGGAGCTGCGAAGGGCGCGGCAGAGGCAAGCGCTTGGCAAGTGGAGGCGCACGGTCATGACAGCCGAGCAATACAGGCGCATGATTGGTGCCAAGGAAGACAACCGCGACCTACCGCCATGCGAATCGGGAATGTTGATAGCCACGGCCTATCCCGAGCGTGTGGCTATGCTCCAGCACGACGGCACCTACAAGCTTGCCAACGGCGAGCGTGCCAGCCTTGACCCAGCCGACAACCTGCACGCCTACGAACTGCTTGCCGTGGCCACGGCAGACCGCAAGATATTCCTTGCCTCGCCCGTAGACAAGGACGGCATAAGCCATCTCGCCAAGGAGTGTGAGCGTGTGGGTTGGGACAATGCGTTGGGACGTGTCACCGCTGTGCGCGAATGGCGTGTGGGTCGCATAGTGTTAGACTCCAAGCCTCTTGAGGCGGTCTCACGCGAGGAGGCAGAAAACATCGTGGTTCAGGTGATAAAAAACGAGGGGCGCAGCCTTCTCAACCTCTCCGATGCCTTCCGCGGCCTGCAGCGGCGCGTCGTAGTCTGCTCATCGTGGCACCCGGAGTTGGCTTTGCCCGATGTCACCACCTACGGCTTGCTCAATAGAGCCGACGAATGGTTGCCCATGTACTCCGGAGGAGCCGTCACCGCGGCGGGACTGAAGAAGATAGACATGGCTGCGGTGCTATGGGTGCAACTGTCATACGAGCAACAGAAAGAGGTTGACCGCCTGGCTCCGTCACACGTCACGGTGCCCACGGGCAGCCGCATCAAGATAGACTACCGCGAGGGCAGCGACGCGCCAGTGGTGAGCGTCAGGTTGCAAGAATGTTTTGGCATGATCGACACGCCTCGCGTGGACAACGGCACGCGCCCTCTGCTCATGGAACTGCTCTCGCCTGGATTCAAGCCCGTGCAGCTGACAAAGGACTTGCACAGCTTCTGGAGCGACGCCTATTTCGAAGTTCGCAAGGAGATGAGACGTCGCTACCCCAAGCACTATTGGCCAGACAGTCCCTTGGAGGCGCAAGCCGTGCGTGGGGTGAAGAGAAAAGGCTGACTCGCAACCTATTTCCTTATCTTGTATCCGTGCATGCTATAATATAATATGTAGACGAAGCACGGCAGGCAGAGCCAGTAGGCCGACTGTGGCCCGATGGCATCCTTCAAGCTGCCATAGAGCGTGGGCAGCACGGCACCGCCAAACATCGCCATGATGAGCAACGACGAGCCAGCCTTGGTAAACTTGCCAAGGTCTGCCATTGCCAATGGCCACAACGCCGGCCACATAAGTGAGCAACCGAGAGCCATCATGGAAATGAAATAGATGGAAATGTCAGCAGGCGTGAGCACCACGAGCAGCGAACCAGCAATGGCAAGCCAAGAGCAAATCTTCAGCGCCAGAGCCTGACTAAGGTATTTAGGGATAAAGATGATGCCGCAGATGTAACCCACCACGATGCCGATGGGGGCAATCCAAGCGTAGTTGGCGGCTCCGGGCAACCCCAAGGAGTTGGCATAGTCTACCAAAGTGCCTAACGACACGGTCTCCACGCCTACATACAGGAAGAGGGCGAGACAGCCCAACAACAAGTGGGGGAACTGGAACACTGATGTCTTTGTGGCGGCATAGGGGCAGGCTGGGGCATCCTCAGCATCGTCGTCCTCGCCGGCGGCCTTCACCTCAGGCAGCGGAGCGAAGAAGGCGAGCACACCCAGAGCCAAGAAGGCGACGATGATAATCCAGAAAGGCTTGCTCAGATCCTCTACGCCGATGAGGTTCACGTCCTTGCCTAAAAGCCACACTATGAAGAGCGAGGGGATGGGCCATGCCAACTTGTTGCAGATACCCATGATGCTGATGCGCTTCGCCGCACTCTCCAACGGACCGAGGATGGTGATGTAAGGGTTCACAGATGCCTGCAGATATGCGTTGGCGGCACCGCTGATGAAGGATGCCAGCAGAAACAACGGGAAACTCTTCTCACCTGCGGAGAGGATGAACAGGTAGAACGCCACAGCGAAGAAGATGAACGACAGCGCCATCGTCTTCTTGTAGCCAATGGCCTTGATAGTGAGACCCGCCGGGTAGCCGAAGATAAGGAACGGGATAAACGTAGCCGCGATGATGAGATAGGAAGCGGCGTTGGTGATGCCAAGCGATGACTGCAGCACGGGCACCAGCAACGAGTTGATACCGAGGGCAAAGCCCAACGAGAAGAACATGATTCCGATAAACGCCAAGGGAATCGCAAAGTTTTTTGTTGATGTCTTACTTTCCATAATGATGTATAAGTTAGTTTATTCGTATTAGATGGTTATATGGAATCAAGCCTACACCTCCTCCATCTTCAGCAATTTGCCTCCCTTGAATTGAAGCACGATGCAGTGGAGCTGGACTTCTGCGGTAAGGGTTTTTACCGTCTTGTCGTCGGCATAGCTCGTCACTTGTCTCCTGGCGGCTTCCCATTGCTGCTGGGCTTCCCCGTCGGAAGCGTCGGCTTTCAGATACTTCACCTCTATGATGAAACTGTGTTTCAACGGTTGATACTTCTTGGTGTTGGACAGCAAGAAGAAGTCGCAATAGCCATGATTCATCTCCACCTCGGGATGGGCTACAAACAACCCTGAGAGGTTGAGATATGCCTTGAAATACCCCTGGATGTTGTGCTCTCCCTGAATGGCATCGCGTATGCTGCTGTCCTCATAATAGTGGTCGGCGAGATACTGGCAAAGCGGTTCCCATTTGCCATCTAAGGCTGCCGAACGAAAAGCATCTCCCAACTCGGTAAGGTCGAGCTTGCAAGTGTCTTGGTATTGCTCCAAGAGGAAACGATAGTATTGCTCCCTGATGTTGTTGTTGGGTATGACGAGGTGGGTCGTGTCAAGGCTTCTGCCGCCAATGGTGAGCATGCCATAATAATATAGCAGACTGACGAACATGTCAGGCTTCACCATCTCGTAGGCAGGGAAGGACGGCACGATGTCGGCATCGATATATCCCTTCTCGGCAATGCGCTGCACTATTCCCTTGCGGTTGCCGTCAAGGCGGTCGAGGTTTACCAAGCGTTTCATCTTGGCATAGTCGGTCTTGGTATTGGGGTCTATCATCGGAGATGGGGCATGGCCAGTCGTTATCAGACTGTTCATATAATAGAGCACCATATTGCTATTGAACATTCTTGGATTCACCTCATAGCATTCCTCGGCAAAGCAATAGTTGTCATACCACGGCTTCATGTCAGCTATGATTGCATCCTCGTCGCCCTTGATCAAACCTACATTCTGATAGTACCGTATCATCTCCCTGACATCAGTCTCGCTAAAACCTAATAGCATATCGAAATGAGGATGGAGCGATATGTTTGTGGCGATATTGAAACCGCTTGTCAAGTCGTCGAGCGTGATAGGGCTGACTCCCATGAAGAGAATCTTCTCGAAGTTTGGTTTGAATATCTTGAACACGTTGCGATAGAAACCATCGCTATGCGTCATCTGCTGATAAACATCGTTACCACGTTCATTGAGCACGATGTTGGTAAAGTTGTCGTATTCATCGATAATGAGGTAGAGATGATAACCGCGTTGTTTCGCCTCGTAAGCTATGATGTTGATTTTTTGGCCTGGCAACTTGGCTTCTCTCACCTGCTGGACGGTATCCTCACTGTAATGTTTACCATATTTACTGATAAATCCATTGAGTTGGATATTGCAATATGAGTTAAAGTCTGCTTCGAGGTTATCGATATTGGCGAGTACTTGCGAGAAATCATACTGCAGGACCTGAAACTGACCCTTGTTGTCGAGTGGATGCTCACCAATCCATGTACCATCAAATTCTTCGTCGATGTCGTTGTTCTCACAGTCGTAATAATCGCCAACCATTGACAAGAACAGACTCTTTCCAAAACGGCGCGGACGGATGAGAAAGAGAAAATCTGAGGTCTCCTCCATCTTCTGTAAATACATTGTCTTATCAACGTAGTATCTATGGTTGCTTCTAAGTACCTTGAAGTTGGTTACGCCAACAGGTAACCTTCTGATAATTGTCTTTCCTTCCATAGCCATGAGCGTTTTTATTTTCTTGTTGCAAATATAGTGTTTTTATTTGGTACAACAAGATAATTTAGGGAAAATGTCGGCTTGCCAGTGAAGATGGTGTGCCATTTTAACTTTGGCACACCATCCATTCATCAATCTCCCTTTGTCGGGTTCTTCACCAATTGCATATAGCCGTATGGTTTATCGAATGTCTCCGTGCAATCAACACCATTGAATAGGTATTTTCTGCTCCATACAGGGAACCACTTATCTTTCCAGGACGTTATCATCGAAGTGAAGAGTATCTTGTCCTCACTATTGTCCCCCCAATGTATCTCTATTTCCTCAGATTTCCAGTCATAGTCAGAAAGAAATGGGCCAACAATGGCGAAAACCTTGATTTTGTCATTGGCATTGGTTGCCTGTTGCCCTGTCATTATCCCATGGAAATATGCAAAAAACGCACGAGTGCTTGGTTTCACGTTATCTTTGGCTTCTTCATCCATCTTGTACACCTTACCTTGGAACTTTATGTAGGTGTTCGCTACGAAGTCTGCATCATAGGCTGGGCTATCCTTGTCTATCAGACTCTCGCCAGAGGCATTGGTCACGTCAAACATGAAATCTATCGGAGCAAAATCAACTATAGGGTTTACAACGTGTTCATCATCATTGCTGCAAGATGCCAAGGCAAAAACAGCCATCATAAAAAACAAAATGCGCTTCATTGCTACTGCTTTTTAACGGTTATTATTCTTTGATTATAAACATAGTTGTCTGGTATGCAGTAATTAAAGCCTTTATACCAGCCGTCAGATTGTCCGTCATTTCCGAAGTTCATGTGGAAATATTCACCTGCCTCGGAATCTTTTTTCTTTAATGCGGATGCCTCATAAATCATGAAGCCGTTAGGAGACATTGGCACTATCTTGAACCTCGGGTCGTTGGGTTTCTTAATGAGCGTGGCAATGACAACATCCTCAGTGTATCTGTATCCATCACATACCCATGCGTGTCCTTTATCACCGTTGTCTCCTTGCATATATACTGGGTTCCCAGACTTTATTTGTTTGCTCAATTCGTCATTTGTAATCTTATATATAAGGTTAGCCGTGTATCCGAATTTCTCGAACGTTTCTTTTGCTTTTATCTCGTTTGAGTAAGTGCCTTCCGAGTCATATCCTGTGACACAAGCATCCCAAATGTCAATCATCAAATTACTTAACGATTGGTTATAGAGGATAGGTTTTAAGGGAATATTGTCCCAGTCATATTTTTGAGGATACTTGTGATAGTATGCAATCTGCGCGATTGCGATTGGCACGCAGCCTGCATAATAATAGGGCTTCCCTATATTGAAAGGTGCCAGTTGGTGCCAGTTGGTCTGCAACAACTCGTCTATCAACGTCGGTGTTATGGTCTTTACGAAAACCTGCACAACCTGTCGATAATCATACTGTGGGTCGGAACAGTCTTCCATTTCTCTCATGAACGCCTCGTAATCATTAGTTGACACAAAATTTTGGGCAGTTGTCAGATTTCCCAAGCATCTGTACCCAAGCGACTCTTGGTATTCCCTTTCTTTCGCTTGCCGCTGCTCTATCTCAGATGGCAAGGCGCGCGTCAACACTGTCTCTGGGGTTTTCTCGAAAGAAGCCCATTTCAACGCGTATTTTATGCGTAGGGAATCAGACGTACACAATTGTGCTTCCTTGACTATCTGCTTGAAATCGTTCACCAAATCCGTTGAGGGATTGTCAGCGTTGAATACGAATTTACCCTTGTCGGAGAAGGCAAGTATTGGTTGCGTGTTCTTGCTTGCGCTTATGACCACGAATCCGTTGTCGTGCCCATAGTTTATGACATATATCAATGGGGTGCCGCTTTCGTTGTCGGAAATGGTTGTGACCTCATACGCCGTTGCGGCACGTGTCATGGGAGTGACACCCTTGAATAGCATTGCCATCTTGTTGGCATCGACAGTAGAAATAGAAGCTGGTGCCCTTTCTATGTACAAATCGTTCTTGTTTACAAGCTCACTCGTGGTTGCAGAATCGAGACACTCCTCATCTTTGGTCGTACACGACTGCGCGAATACGAATGCCAAGGAGAGTAAAGGTAAAATGAGATTTTTCATAGCTTTATGTTTTGATTAATATGATGGTTTCATTGGCAAATATCGCTAAAAATCTCATATAATGCAAGAAAAATAGTTAAACCCTTCTTTGATTTAACATTCATTGCGCTTTTATTATAACAATATGCTCCCTCTTCGCAACTCTTCCGTAAACTGCGGAAAATTTACGAATAGAGAACATAAACATCTAATAAACAGACGATTCGGCCTCTCAGTGTAAAGGCATCGGCGTTTTAGCGTAAAGGCGTTGCCTTTTCAGTGAAATGACAACGCCTTTACAGTGATAAGCCAATGCGTTTTCAGTGGGAAGCCGAACAGTCTTGAAAAGCCTACAGATTGAGCAAGCATAACATCTTAAAAAGGGTCGTATCAAACTCCGCGTGTGGAGTGTTGATACGACCCTCTATTTTTTAGGATATTATATTTGCTTATGCCTTAGAAGAACAAGTAGCGGTTGTCAACCACCTTGGCCTTGATGTAAAGCTCGTTCATGAAACTGCCGGCATATTGCATGGCCTTCTGGCGGAGGGTTGTCTCTTGCTGCTGCTCATTGAACTTGGTGGCGTTCTTCGAACGTTTCACGACCTGGAACTGATAGACACCACCCTGACCCTTGACGGGGCGAGAGAAGAAGCTACCAACCTTGGCAGAAGAAACGGCACCGCTCAACGCTGCCTCGCTAGCACCAGTCGTGCTGACGAACACGGGAGCAGAGAACGTCACTTGGTTCACCGAAGTGACAACGGCACCCTTTGCCTTGGCTGCGGCAATGCTTGTGGCTCCCTTTGCCTTGGCAATCAACATCTCGGCCTTCTTGTCGCGAAGTACCTGAGCCTTGACCAGCTCCTTGACCTGTGGGTCGTCGAGCGAGCGGAAGCCTACAGGGTGAATGCCCGTGCAAACCACCACGAGAAGGTTGTCGCCATTGTTTCCGCACTCATACATTGGAGACACGCCACCCTGCTTGGCCTCGAAGAGCCACTTCATGGCATCGCGTGTAGAGTGGATGCCTGCGAGATTGTGTTGCGCGGTGGTGACATCGCGAAGCTCCTGCACATTGTAACCGTTCTTCTGGGCGTTCTTCTGGATAGCGTCGAGGCTCTGGTTTGCGCTTACGAAGGCACTGAACTTATTGTAGATAGCGCTGCGAGTGTCCTTGGAATAATCGATGGTCTTCTTGATGACGGCGGCTGTGTACTTGTCGACCATGTTCTTGCGGTCGAGCACCTGGATGATGACGTTGCCCTGAGTGGTTGAAACGTTCTTCATCTCCTTTGGAGCCATTGTCAACAGAGAGACAAGATAGTTCTTGGTGTCGTTGTCCATTGAGTTGGTGTACTCATACTGGCGAGAAGTGAGCCACTGCTCAGAACCCTCCTGACCATATTTCTTGGCTATGGTAGCGAAGTCGGCACCTGCTGCGAGAGCATTGTAAACAGAATCGGCACGATTGTGAGCCTCGTCAGGTGTGGTACCGCCAATCTGGATGGCGCGGAACTGCACTGAATCGGGGAGCTGCTGCTTGGCAACGAGCTTGATGACGTTCAGGGTGTTGTCGCCCTTAGTCTCCACGGGGCCAAGAGTCTGGCCAACGCTCATGGAGTCGAGCTTAGAGGCTATGTCGGCTGGGAAAGCCTCCTTGCCAACAGGTATTCCGACGTAAGGCACAGAAGAGGTGCTCTTGCGAACGATCTCTGTCGGGTCAGCTGCTGCGGCAAGGCTCTTGGCATAACCGTTGAACTCCTTGAGCAGGGCTGCGCGGTCAGCGGCTGAAGGCGTAATCTGCACGTCTACATACTTGATGTCGCGGCTCTCGATATACTGCTGGAAACGGCTCTTCATCTCGTCGTACTTGGCCTTGAGGTCGCTGTCGGAGACCTTCACCTTGGCGTCCTGGACGCTGCTGTAAGGATAAGAAGCGAGCTGGATGTTTGTTTCCTCGCTCTGCTCGTTGAATGCCATCTTTGCCTCTACTGGGTTTGAGAGGAAGCAGTGAGACAACAAGCCATTGTATTTCTGGATGAGGAGTTGCTGGCGCAGGCTCTTCTCCAAATAGTTCCAATACTTGTAGACTGCCTCATACTGGTCAGCAGCCTGTGGGTTGGAAGCCTTGATTTGCTTGTACTGAGCCAGGAACTGCTTGAGCTGGTTGGCATCGAAGCGTCCAGTCTGACGGTTTACGAACGGGGTTGAGAGAAGCATCTGGTTGGTGCCCTCAGTGAGCACGTTCTGCATCTCGCCATCGGTGACGATGAGACCGAGCTTGTCGCACTCCTTCTCGATGAGCTTGTATTGCACGTAGCTCTGCCAAACCTGGTCGCGGAGCTGGTTGAGCTGGTCGTCGTTCAAGTTCTCCTGACCCATGACCTTCATGGCGCTCTGAGCCTCTTCAACGAGCTTGGCAAACTCCTCGTAGCTTATTTTTTCTCCCAAGATTTCACCGACCTGCTGTCGAGCGTTGTTGCGCGAAGACTCGCAGGAGCGGAAAGCCTCCTCGGCAATGAAGGCAAAGAGACCGAAACCGATGATGACGATCAAGGTAACGCCTCTACTTCTGATTTTTCCTAATGCTGCCATTTTTTGTTTTTACGTTTATTTTTATTTTATTTTTTTCAACAAATTCTTATAGAGTGCAAATTTACTAATTATTCAACAATAACACACATCTTTTTATAAGAAAATGCGCTTTAGAACTTGTTTTGCACCGTTAGTTTGACAAGTTCTATCTTTGTGGCGGTGGATTTCAATATCTTGAAAGAATAGCGCCCGACGTTGATTACCTCGTTGAGTTTGGGGAAACTTTGGTACTCGTGGAGTATGAGACCGCTGATGGTCATATACTCGTCACTCTCAGGCAACTCCAACGCGAAACGGTCGTTGGCGGTATCGATCTCCATTCGCCCGGAGAAGACGAAGTGGTTGTCGTCGATCTTTTTCGCAACAAGGTTGTCGTTGTCGTGCTCGTCCTGGATGTCGCCGAATATCTCCTCCACAATGTCCTCAAGCGACACCAAGCCACTCGTGCCTCCAAACTCGTCGACAACAATGCCAAGGCTCTTTTTCTGTTGCAAGAATATGCGCATGAGCTTTTGCGCCGCCATGGTTTCCGGCACAAATGGCATCTTGCGGATGGAGTCTTGCCAATGCTTAGGCTTCCTGAACATCTCCGAGCTGTGGATATAGCCCACCACATGGTCGATGTCGCCCTTGTAGACAACAATCTTGGAGTTGCCGCTCTCTATGAATTTCTGTTTCAGTTCATCCACGTCGCAATCGTCCATGTCGACGGCGTTTATCTCCGTGCGTGGTATCATGCAGTCGCGCACCTTGGTGTCGGGGAAGTCGAGCGCGTTCTGGAAGATCTTTACCTCGTCGCCCACCTCGGCACCTTTCGCGGTGCTGTCTATCGACGACTGCAGGAGATAATCGAGATCCACCTTGGTAAAGCTCTGCTCGGACACCTCACGGTCAATCCTAATGCCGACAAGGCGCAACATGACACGGGAAAGAAATGTGGAAATCTTGCTGATGGGCCACAAGACGACGTAGAACAACGCCGCAGCCGGAGCGAAGAACGACAACAACTTGTTTGGACTGCTCTTAAAGAAGGTCTTTGGCAAGAACTCTCCGGTGAAAAGCATTACGAAGGTTGAGAGGATGGTGTCGAGGGTCACCCTCCACCCGACATCGACACCAGAGAAAATCGTCGTGTCGAAGATCCTGGCGAAAAGGATGCCATAGATGACAAGCACGATATTGTTTCCCACAAGCATGGTGGAAACAAAGCCGTTAGGATGGCGGTAGAAAAAGCTGATGAGCTTTTGCGAGAGGCCATTCTTTTCCTTGTCCATCTCCGCCAACATCCTGTTGCTCGACACGAAAGCTATCTCCATGCCTGAGAAAAAGGCGGAGAGCACCATCGTGACGAGAATCTCCATGATTGATGATATGTCAACTTCAGCCATTATAAACTTGTTTTCATTATCATTCGCTTACCGTTCGCACAGGCGTAGCCTTTCCCCTTTGGTTCATCAACGAGCTGTCTTGCGCCGCCTTCGCGGAGTCTGAGCCAGCCGTGGAGCCGCCAAAGTCGGCGCTCTGGAACGAACCACGCGAATTGGTCACGACATAATGGGTCATGCGCTCGTCGGAACGGAAATAGGTGCCTTGCAACGTGCGCTCGGGGGTTATCAACTTGGAGAAGACATAAGAGTAGAGCTCGTGACGCGACTCATCCCAAAACAGTTGCTCAGAGGAGAAACGCAAGCCGTCCTTGGTACGCACCTTTACGCGAGAGCGAAGCTCCCATAGGTGCATCATGTCATAATAGAAAGCCGTGTCACACTGTATGTAAGCCTGGATATGGAACTTCTCGTCGAATTGCTCAAGAAACAACCCCTTGTCGAAAGTCCAACGCGAAGGATGGCGAACAGAGTTGACATCCCACCGCTCGGTCACGATGCGATACTTGATGACGCCAGAGTCGGATATGAGCGTATTGACACCCCATGATGTCATGACCGAGGCGGAGTCTCGATCACGGATGGCAGGCGCGGTATGCTCGACGGCATCCTGGCATGCAGATACAAAAAGAGCTAACAATACACATATTATAATAATATGCATATTGCCAACTCTCGATTTCTCGCTATGATGGCAGATTTCGTCCATCTTTGTTTATTGAACCTTCCACTTGGCGAACCAGCGCTCGTTGAACGTCAGTCCAATATTGATACGGAACGTGTTTTCCGTGATATAACTTGTGGCTGTGCGGCGCACCCACTGGCCACTGATGTTGAGGATGGAACGGTTGTTCCAGCTGTTCATGATTGGGATGCCAAATCCGAGGCTCGCGCTCATCTCCTTTGGACCGTCCAAACCGTTTATATAATAATAAGGTGTGGCATAAGACACTCCCAGACGGTAACGAACCCTGTTGAAGAAATTGCGGCTGTACTCTCCCGGGCAATACTCGGCGCCCAAGGTTGCCCTGTGGCGGTCCTTGTACATTCCGGAACGCATGGTATAAGACACCACGCCATTGTTGGAACTGTAATGAGGCCCATCAACCTTTGCCCACTGCTGGAGGGTATAGTCGGCACAAATACGGAGAGAGTTGTTGTGGCTATACATTATACCCACGCCGATGACCGACGGCATCTCAAGGTGAAGCCTTGTGCCGTCCTTGGGATAAGACACGGTATCGGCGACAGATGTCGTAGGGTTAACGGAAACTATGTCCAAGGTTGGTTTGCCGCCAATCTTATGTCCCAACGAATAAGTGGCGCCAACCGTCACCTCGTCTTTTTTTGACAGACGCAACGCGTACTGAATACCGAAATCCACCTTGTAGCTTGCCACGTCGGCCGCGGCTGTCTTCTGGATGGTGTTAACCGAGCTATTGCTGTAACTGTTGACAAGCGACTTGGTGTAGTTGCCGTAGAGGTAGCCGCCATTGACACCGATGGAAAGGCCCTTGAACGGAGACCAGCCCAGACCGAGATACACCTGGTGGAGACCACCCGAACCACTGTAAGTGTTGCCGACGCTTGTGGAGTTGGCATCGTTGAGGGTTTCGCTTGTTGAATAAGAATAGCCTATGTTGCTATAAGGCAAGTAGCCAAAGCTCAAGCCGAAGTTGCGGAGCACACGAAAACCGGCAATGATATACTCGAAGTTGGCGTTCTTTGCGTTCTTCTTAACCCCGTTCTCGCTGAAATTGGTCAACTGCCCCGACAAGCCTGCATCGAAGATGAACGTGAGACTGTCTAACGAAGAATAAGAGGCGGGGTTGAGATAGTTTACTTGATTGTGCACGTGGTAACCTATTCCCGCACCGTCCATACCACGGCTGAATCCTGCCGACTGGTCGGTGAGCATGCCAAGGCCAAACTGGCTATAAGGAGAATTAGTGCCGCTCTGCGCCGATGCCAACTGCGTGGAGGCAAGCAGCAAGAGCCCCGCCAAGATATTGATTTTTGTCTTCAATGCGTTCGTTATTTTAATGATACTTTATCTCTTTTGTTAAAAATCAAGTGCAAAAGTATTGAAAAAAAACAATATATGCGCACGAAAGTCAAAATAATAAGGTATTTTTGCACTGTGAAAAAATATATGAGATATTTTAAGCAAACCATGGCGTTGCTCGCGCTGCTTTTCTCGTTTGCCACAAACTCTTGGGCAACTGAGGAACCGATGCCGCTTGAGCAAATGGACAGCGTCGACATAAGCCTGCTGACATGCTCGCCGGGAAACGAGATATGGAGCCTCTATGGACATACCGCCATAAGGCTTGAGGACAGGTTGCACCATATTGATTACGCAATCAATTATGGTATGTTCGACCTGAGGCAGAAATATTTCGTGATAAGGTTCGTCTTCGGGCTCACCGACTACCAAATGGGCATCGAGTACTACGACCAGTTTCTCGCCAATTATGGAAGCAAGGGACGTGGGGTGATACAGCAAAGGCTCAACCTGTCGAGGCAAGAGAAGCTTGCCATAGTGAAGGCCATACAAGACAATTATGAACCAGCCGCGCGCACATACCGCTACAATTATTTTTACGACAACTGCACGACGAGGGCTCGCGACATCATAGCCAGAAATCTCTCTGGCAAGATCAAGTATGATATTGACCCATCGGTGAAATCATCCTACAGGCAGATGATTCACCAATGGAACAACGACCACCGCTGGATGGCTTTCGGGTGCGACCTCCTTCTCGGTGTCGGCGCAGACAGCAAGACCACTTACGACCAGCAACAATTCATACCCGACACCTTGAGGAAAGACTTCGCCAAGGCCGTTGTCGTCGACTCCACTGGGCACGTTCGTCCCCTCGTGGCAAAGACCGAGCAAACCATGGAGCCTGGCCAGCAGCCCAACGACAATGACATTTGGACTGTCGTGTCACCCACGGTGCTTTTCGCGATATTGCTCATACTGACACTATGTCTCACAGCGATGGAGTACAGGCGCAAAAAAACATTTTGGCTTTACGACACCTTTCTGCTCGTCTTGACAGGACTTGCCGGAATAGTGCTCTTCGCCATGATATTCTCGCAACACCCGACGGTAAGAGTAAACCTCCAGATACTGATACTCAACCCTTTATCATTGATATTCGTCTATTCGGCAAGCCGAAAGGCATATAAGGGAGAATGTCATTTCTATTGGAAAATGCTCTTTATCTTTACCGTTGTTTTCCTTTTCTGCGGAGTTTTCTTACAAAATTATGCGGAGGGAATGTGGATATTGGCATGTTGTTTGCTAGTTAGGTGTATCATCAACCGGTTGATTTACTCAGCACATAAAATAGGAACTAAGAAATAATGCGATACTTAGCACTTTTGGTAGCTGCGCTGACCACGGCAGAGATGCAGGCTTTCGAGCTTGCACCTCGTCTTGTCGTCAATGTCACCATCGACCAGCTTAGGTCCGACTATGTGGAGGCGTTCAGCCATTTCTATTCGCGTTACGGCTTCAAGCGCCTGCTTGACGAAGGTCTCGTCTACGACGGTGCCACATATCCTTTCTTCCCCGTGGACTGCTCCTCGGCTTCGGCAAGCATATCCACCGGCACCACCCCATTCTTCAACGGCATAATTGGCGACAGCTGGCTCGACCGCAAGTCGCTGCGCCCCACAAGCAGCGTAGACGACGGAAAAGGCTATTACTCAGCCGACAAGGTTCGCACGAGCACCATTGGCGACGAACTGAAAGTGAGCTCCAACGGACAAGCCCTCGTATACTCGTTTGCCACCAACAGCAAGTCGGCAATACTTCTCGCCGGCCACGCAGCCGACGGATGCTATTGGCTGGACCAGAACGGTTTATGGACAACGTCGTCATACTATGAGAAGGCGTTGCCCAAATGGGTGAAAAGCTACAACGAAGGATTCGGCGAGCAATATCGCAAGCAAAAGAACCGCCAAGACAACGACAACGTGGTGGACATGGCCCTCGCCGCCATCAACTCAACCAACATCGGCAAGGACGACGTTTCCGACATAATAAACATAACCCTCTCTGCCACCAAGACCGACGGCAAGCCCGTGCACAACTGGCAGGAGGAGATGCAGAGCGTTTACCAGCAACTCGACTATACGCTCGGCAGGCTGATAAACGCCATCGAAAAGCGCATAAACCTTCAGCAAGTGCTTTTCGTGGTCACGTCCACAGGCTACAACGAGGAAAAGCCTTCCGACCTCTCAAAATACAGAATACCCACAGGCACGTTTTATATCAACCGCACCGCGAGCCTGCTCAACATGTACCTCGGAGCCATTTACGGCTCAGGCAGATACGTGGAGCAAGAATACGGCAACGAGATATACTTAGACCATCGCCTCATAGAGCAGAAGCGCATCTCCATGGCGGAGCTGCTCACACGCTCACAGGAGTTCCTCATGCAGAGTGCGGGTGTCGCCGACGTGTACACCAGCGATAGGCTGCAGTCGGGCAATAGCGACATACAGAAAATACGCGCGGGATACAATCCTATCCTCAGCGGCGACATAATCATCAACGTGGCGCCAGGTTGGCGGCTGCTCAACGAGAACACACAACAAACCTCGATGAGCCGCGCCGGAGTGGTGCCTTTCCCAATAGTGTTCTTCGGATACGGTGTCAAGCACGAGCGCATAAAAGAGCCCGTCACGGTTGACCGCATTGCGCCAACCGTAGCCAAGACCATCCGTATACGCGCGCCAAACGCGTGCAGCGTCGCCCCATTATTTTAACCACGAGCGCCCACGCTTTTACTTCCTGCAACTGAAGTTGGGCAGGCATGAATCTTTGCTGGTTAAAATATACTGATTATCAAATAGTTTTTATTAACTTTGCATCCAAATAGAAAAAAGAACAACAAGATATGAACTTCAACAAGTTTTTAAAATCCATCTTTGGCGATAAGTCAAAGCGAGACATGCGCCTCATCCAACCCCTCGTAGAGAAGGTCAAGGAGGTATCACCAGAGATAGAGAAGCTCACCAACGATGAGCTCCGCGCCAAGAGCAAGGAGATCCAAAAGTATGTACAAGACGCCGCAAAGCCCTACAAGGAGAAAATAGAGGAGTTGCGCGCCAAAATCGAGGACACGCCCATCGACGAGCGCGAGCCCATCTTCAACGAGATAGACAAGCAGGACAAAGAAATGCTTGAGGCGTTGGAAAAGGCCCTCAACGAAGTCATGCCAACGGCTTTCGCCATAGTGAAGGACACGGCGCGCCGCTTCGCCCAGAACGCTGAGACCGTGGTTACCGCCACCGATTTCGACCGTGAGCTTGCAGCCAACCCGAAGAACGACTTCATAACCATAGACGGCGACAACGCCATCTACCACAACGAGTGGACAGCCGGCGGAAACAAGATTCATTGGGACATGGTGCACTACGACGTGCAGCTCTTCGGCGGCATAGCGCTCCACCAAGGCAAGATTGCCGAGATGGCAACGGGTGAAGGTAAGACGCTGGTGGCAACGCTGCCCGTGTTCCTCAACGCTCTCACTGGCAACGGCGTACACATGGTGACTGTGAACGATTACCTCGCAAAGCGTGACTCCGAATGGATGGGCCCTCTCTACGAGTTCCACGGACTGTCGGTAGACTGTATCGACAAGCACCAGCCCAACTCGCAGGATCGCCGTAAGGCTTACCAAGCCGACATCACCTTTGGCACAAACAACGAGTTCGGTTTCGACTACCTGCGCGACAACATGGCCCTCTCACCCGACGACCTCGTGCAGCGCCGTCACAACTTCGGCATCGTGGACGAGGTTGACTCCGTGCTCATAGACGACGCGCGTACTCCTCTTATTATATCCGGTCCTGTGCCAAAAGGCGAGAACCAAATGTTCGAGGAGTATCAGCCTCTCGTGGAAAGACTGTACGAGGTGCAGCGCAAGCAAGCCACAGAGCTTCTTGCCGACGCGCGCCAGAAGATAAACGCTGGCCGCCAAGAGACCGACAAGAACAAGGCACAGCAGCTGCTCGACGAGGGATTCCTCAGCTTGTATCGTTCGTTCAAGGCATTGCCAAAGAACAAGGCCCTGATCAAGTACCTCTCCGAGGAAGGCATCAAGAGCGGAATGCAGAAGACCGAGGAAATATACATGGAGAACAACAACCGCCGCATGCCGGAGGCTGTAGAGCCATTGTATTTCGTGGTGGACGAGAAGATGAACTCTGCCGACCTTACCGACAAGGGCTTCGACTGGCTTTCCAACCAAGTACACGACAAGGACCTCTTCGTGTTGCCCGACATTGCTACAGAGCTCTCCGCATTGGAGAACGAGAAAGGACTCAACGACCAAGAGCGACTCGACAAGAAGGACAGCTTGCTCCAGCACTTCGCCGTTCAGAGCGAGCGCGTGCATACATTGCAGCAACTGCTCAAGGCTTACACCATGTTCAACAAGGACGACGAGTATGTGGTCATTGATGGCGAGGTGAAGATCGTGGACGAGCAAACTGGCCGTATAATGGAGGGCCGCCGTTGGAGCGACGGACTACACCAGGCCGTAGAAGCAAAGGAGCACGTGAAGGTGGAGGCCGCAACACAAACATTCGCGACCATCACATTGCAGAACTACTTCCGCATGTACCACAAGCTCGCCGGCATGACAGGTACGGCATCGACAGAAGCTGGTGAGTTCTGGGACATCTACAAGCTTGACGTGGTTGAGATTCCTACCAACCGTCCGATAGCACGCAAGGACCTCGAGGATCGTGTTTACAAGACTCAGAGAGAGAAATACGCTGCCGTAATCGAGGAAGTGGAGCAGATGCGAGTAAGCGGACGCCCTTGCCTCGTAGGTACGACATCCGTGGAGATATCCGAGTTGCTCTCAAGGATGCTGACAATGAGAAAGATTCCTCACCACGTGCTTAACGCCAAACTGCACCAAAAAGAGGCTCTGATTGTGGCCGAGGCAGGAAAGAGCACCATGGGGCAGGTATACATCGTCTCCGATGGCAAGGCGTTCACCGACAAGCCATCAGCCATTCGCTATCAGCAATCGCTCATCAACGACGCTACAGAGCAAAAGAAAAAGTCGAACCCGGAACTCATTGGCAAGAACGCCGACAGCCTCATCCACAATGAGGAAAGGTTGCTTGGCGCCGTGACCATCGCCACCAACATGGCAGGTCGTGGTACCGATATCAAGCTCACTTCAGAGGTGAAGAATGCGGGTGGTCTCGCCATCATCGGCACGACACGTCATGAGAGCCGCCGCGTCGACCGTCAGCTCCGTGGTCGCGCAGGACGTCAAGGTGACCCAGGTTCGTCTGTGTTCTATGTGTCACTCGAAGACGAGCTCATGCGTAAATTCGGATCAGAGCGTATAGCCAAAGTCATGGACCGTCTCGGCTTCGAGGATGGTGAGCGCATAGAAAGCCCGATGATTTCGAAGAGCATTGAGCGCGCCCAAAAGAAGGTAGAGGAAAACAACTTCGGCATACGTAAGAACCTCCTCGAGTATGACGACGTGATGAACAAGCAGCGTACCGTTATCTACGAGAAGCGCCGTCACGCACTCATGGGCGAGCGTATCGGCATGGACATCACAAACATCATTTGGGACCGAGTGGTGAGCATCATAGAGAAGAACGACTATGAGGGATGCAAGGAGCAATTCCTGCAGATTCTCGCCATGGAAGTGCCTTTCACCGCTGAGGAATTCGAGAGCACAGAGCGTGGAGAACTAGAGGAGCGCGCGTTCCAGGAGGCCATGGCAGCCTTCAAGCGCAAGACCGACCGCATACAGTCTGACGCTTACCCTGTAATCAAGGATGTCTACGAGAACCAAGGCAATCTCTACCAGTTCATACTCATACCTATCACCGATGGCCGTCACGTCGTTCAACTCCGTGTCAACCTCAAGGAAGCATACGAGACAGAGGCTAAGAACATCGTGAAAGAGTTTGAGAAGTTCGTGGTGCTCCACATCATCGATGACGATTGGAAGGAGAACCTCCGCCAGCTTGACGAGTTGCGCCACTCAGTGCAGAACGCCTCATACGAGCAAAAAGACCCCCTCCTCGTGTTCAAGTTGGAGAGTGCCAAGCTGTGGGACTCCATGATTGACGACATGAACAACCGCATAGCATCGTTCCTCACACGCGGACAGATTCCTATGCAGCAAGCTCCCGTGCAGGAGGCTAAACCCGTTGAGCACCAGCAAAGGTACAACGAGCAAAAGGTGAACCTCGACGAAGAAAAAGAAGCTCAACGTCGCGCTGCCATGCAAGACACCCGCGAGAACGCGGCACAGCAGCAAAAACACGAGCCCATCGTCCGTGAGAAGATGCCGCGACCAAACGACCCATGTCCATGCGGCAGTGGCAAAAAGTTCAAGAACTGCCACGGAAAAGGAATAAGTTAAGCAACAATTACGCTTAGATAAGCTACGGGCTTTGTCAGTTTCAGACAAGGCCCGTACTTTTTTTATTAGTTGAGAGAAAAAATGATGATATATCAAGAAAAAAGCGTAATTTTGCACCATAATTATACTTCATTGATTGGTTAATCAATTAAAGCACAACAATAGCACATTGATAGAGAAACACATCGTACTTGAAGACATCGACCCGGTGACATTTTATGGGGTCAACAACGGTCATCTGCAAATGATCAAGTCGCTATACCCCAAGACCCGCATAATGGCAAGGGGCAACGTGCTGCGAGTGCTCGGTGACGAGGAAGACATGGCAAAGGTGGAAGAGGACATAGAATGCATGCGAAAGCACGTCCTTAAATACAACACCATCAGCGAGGAAGACATTCTCGACATAGCCAAGGGACAAAAGACAAAGGAAGACGCAACAAAAGACGTGTTGGTCTACAGCATATCCGGCAAACCCATAAAAAGCCGGTCGGAGAACCAACAAGAGCTTGTGGATGCCTTTGAGAAAGACGACATGATATTCGCCGTGGGTCCCGCGGGAACAGGAAAGACTTATCTGAGCATAGCCCTTGCGGTGAGAGCACTGAAAAACAAGGACATCAAGAAAATAATATTAAGCCGCCCCGCAGTGGAAGCCGGAGAAAAGCTCGGATTCCTTCCTGGCGACATGAAAGACAAGATTGACCCATATCTCCAACCACTCTACGACGCGCTGGAGGACATGATTCCCACTGTCAAGCTTCAAGACATGATGGAGAAGCACGTGATACAGATAGCCCCTCTGGCATTCATGCGTGGCCGCACGCTCTCCGACGCCGTGGTCATTCTCGATGAAGCGCAAAACACCACGCCAGCGCAGATAAGGATGTTCTTGACCCGAATGGGATGGAACACGAAAATGATTATCACTGGCGACATGACCCAAATAGACCTTCCACGGCAGCAAAAGAGCGGCTTGAAAGAAGCCCTGCAAATACTGGACGGGGTTGAGGGCATATCCATTGTCAACCTCAACCAAAAAGACATAGTGAGACACAAGCTCGTGACAAGAATAGTAAAAGCCTACGATGCCTACGACAAGAAAACAGCTTCGCTAAAATCAAATAATACTCAAAATGAAAGCATTGACAAGGACTGATTTCCATTTCGATGGACAGAAGAGTGTTTACCACGGTAAAGTTCGTGATGTTTATGACATCAATGACGACCTCATCGTAATGGTGGCTACCGACCGCATCTCGGCATTCGACGTAGTGTTGCCCAAGGGCATTCCATTCAAAGGCCAGGTGCTCAACCAGATAGCCTCTAAGTTTCTTGACCTCACCTCTGACATTTGCCCAAACTGGAAGCTCGCCACTCCAGACCCGATGGTCACCGTGGGCCTGAAATGCGAAGGATTCCGCGTGGAGATGATTATCCGTGGCATCCTCACAGGCTCGGCATGGCGCGAGTACAAAAACGGTTGCCGTGAGCTTTGCGGCGTGAAGTTGCCCGAGGGAATGCACGAGAACGAGCGTTTCCCTGAGCCTATCATCACTCCGACAACAAAAGCCGACGAGGGTCACGACATGAATATCTCCAAGGAAGAGATCATCAAGCAAGGCATCGTGTCGGCAGAGGACTACGCAGTCATAGAGGACTGGACACGCAAGCTCTTCGCACGTGGACAAGAGATTGCCGCCAAGCACGGTCTCATCCTGGTAGACACCAAATACGAGTTTGGCAAGCGCGACGGCAAGCTCTACCTCATCGACGAGATTCACACACCAGACTCAAGCCGCTATTTCTACGCCGATGGCTATGAGGAGCGCTATGCAAAGGGCGAGCCACAGAAGCAACTTTCAAAGGAGTTTTTGCGCCAATGGCTCATCGAGCACGACTTCATGAACGAGCCTGGCCAGAAGATGCCTGAGATTACAGACGAATACGCTGAGAGCGTGTCAGAAAGATACATCGAGCTTTATGAGCATATCACGGGCGAGAAGTTCGACAAGGCTGCCGAGGAAGGCGACATCGCGGCAAGAATTGAGAAGAACGTGAACGCCTGGCTTGCCACAAGAAAATAAATGTACGAACAGGAAAAAATAAAACCCTACGACAAGCAAGGGGAGAAAGGGAAATTGGTGGAAGCGATGTTCGACAACATCGCTCCCACTTATGACACGCTCAACCATCGCCTGTCGTGGGACATCGACAAGGGTTGGCGCAAGCAAGCCATCAAACTCCTTGCGCCATTCCATCCCAAGTCTATCCTCGACATTGCCACAGGCACTGGCGACTTTGCTATCCTAGCAGCCCAAACACTTAAGCCCGACATGCTAATAGGAGCCGACATCTCTGAAGGCATGATGGAAATAGGAAGGCAGAAAGTGGAAAAGGCAAAGTTGAAAGACATCGTGTCGTTCAAGAAGGAAGACTGCATGGCCTTGTCTTTTGAAGACAATAGTTTCGATGCGGTGACGGCAGCCTTTGGCATACGCAACTTCCAAGACCTTGACAGAGGGTTAAAGGAAATGTGCAGAGTCCTCAAAAAAGGCGGGCACTTGAGTATAGCCGAGCTTACCACTCCTGTCTCGTTCCCCATGAGACAACTATTCCGCATCTATTCACATTCCATCCTGCCTATCTATGGCAGGCTGATAAGCAAAGACCAAAGCGCATACAGTTATCTCACAGCGACCATTGAGGCTTTCCCCCAAGGAGAGCGAATGATGGAGATCCTCAAGAGAGCAGGTTTCAGCAAGGTGAGTTTCAAAAGACTGACTTTTGGCATTTGCACTATCTATTTTGCAGAGAAATAAGTACAATCCACACGACCAACACTCTTCACCACATGGACAAATACGGACTGATAGGTTATCCTTTGGTACATTCATTCTCCATAAGCTATTTCAACGAGAAATTCCAAAACGAGAATATAGATGCCATTTACGAGAACTACGAGATTCCTTCCATAGAACAATTGACCGAGGTTCTCGACACCAACCCTGAGCTTCGCGGGCTTAACGTTACGATCCCTTACAAGGAAAAAGTGATAAGCTACCTCGACAGCCTCAGTCCGGAGGCAAGCGAGATCGGGGCGGTCAACGTCATCAAAGTAGAGCACAAAGGCAAAAAGACGGTCTTGAAAGGCTACAACAGTGATGTCATAGGATTCACGCGCAGCATCGAGCCTCTGCTTGAGCCTTTCCACAAGAAGGCCCTAATTTTAGGAACCGGAGGCGCGTCCAAAGCCATTGAGTACGGCTTGAAGACATTGAAGCTGGAGACAATGAAAGTTAGCCGGTCAGGTAAAGGCGGTGCCATAAAATACGAAGACTTGACCCCTGAGATGATAAAAGAATATAATGTCATCGTCAACTGTACTCCATGCGGAATGTTTCCTCATAGCGACGAGTGTCCAGACCTGCCTTATGATGCAATGGACAGTCACACCCTACTCTACGACCTCATCTATAATCCCGACGAGACCCTTTTCCTCAGCAAGGGCAAAGAGAAGGGTGCCATCGTGAAAAACGGATTGGAAATGTTGTTACTCCAAGCTTTTGCAAGCTGGGAAATCTGGAATAAATAACAAAAGATATGAACAATAGATACATGATGCGCGGTGTATCCGCCGCAAAGGAAGATGTTCACAACGCCATAAAGAACATCGACAAGGGTATTTTCCCTCAGGCTTTCTGCAAAATAATCCCCGACACGCTCGGCGGAGACCCAGACTATTGTAACATTATGCATGCCGACGGAGCCGGAACGAAATCGTCCTTGGCTTATATGTATTGGAAAGAGACTGGCGACCTGAGCGTATGGAAAGGAATTGCCCAAGACGCCGTGGTGATGAACACCGACGACCTGCTTTGCGTGGGTGCCGTGGACAACATCCTCGTCTCATCGACAATAGGAAGAAACAAGATGCTTGTGCCTGGCGAAGTGATTTCCGCCATCATCAACGGAACCGACGAGTTTCTCGCGCAACTGCGTGAGATGGGAATCGGCATCTGGCCAACAGGAGGCGAGACTGCCGACGTAGGCGACCTCGTAAGAACCATCATCGTCGACTCGACCGTCACTTGCCGCATGAAGCGTAGCGATGTGATAGACAACGCAAACATTCAACCAGGTGATGTCATCGTCGGCTTGAGTTCAACAGGACAAGCAACCTACGAAGACCGTTACAATGGAGGAATGGGCAGCAACGGCTTGACAAGCGCACGTCACGATGTCTTCGCCAAGTACCTTGCTGAGAAATATCCTGAGAGCTATGACCACGCAGTGCCAAACGAGCTCATATACAGTGGAAAATATCATCTGACAGACAAGATTGACGGTCTCGATGTGGATGCCGGCCAGCTCGTGCTCTCTCCAACTCGCACCTATGCCCCAGTGATAAGGAAAATCATTGACGACATGCGCCCTGAGATTCACGGAATGGTTCATTGCACAGGCGGAGCGCAAACAAAAGTCCTTCATTTCGTAAACGACAACTGTCGCGTGGTGAAGGACAACATGTTCCCCATCCCACCATTGTTCAAGATTATCCACGACTGTTCTGGTACCGACTGGAAAGAGATGTACCAAGTGTTCAACATGGGTCACCGCATGGAGATTTACGTCCGTCCGGAGGTTGCCGACAAGGTCATCGCAATAAGCCAACAGTTCAACATCGACGCGCAGGTGATCGGTCACATCGAGGAAGGCAAGCGCTCATTGACAATAAAGTCGGAATACGGCGAGTTCAACTATTAATGGAATAAGAAAAAGGCACTAATGGCTGAGAATAACACGATACTGCAAAAACTTGACGGCCTAGAGGCACGTTACGAGGAGGTTTCGACTTTGATAACCGACCCCGAAGTCATCGCCGACCAAAACCGGTATATCAAGTTGACCAAAGAATACAAGGATCTTGGCGACATCATGAATGCCCGCAAGCGATACATTGCCTGCCTCAATGCCATAAAGGAGTCGAAAGACATTATCGTCAACGAAAGCGACCCAGACATGAAGGCAATGGCAAGGGAAGAGCTGCAAGACAACGAGGCTTTACAACCAAAATTGGAAGAGGAGATTAAATTGTTGCTCGTGCCCAAGGATCCCGAGGATGCTAAAAACGTACAGATGGAGATTCGCGCTGGTACGGGTGGCGACGAGGCAGCCCTCTTCGCCGGCGATCTCTTTAACATGTATAAGCGCTATTGCGATTTAAAAGGATGGAGCGTCAGCGTGACTTCAGTCAACGAAGGTGCCGTAGGAGGCTTCAAGGAAATCGACTTCGCAGTAAGTGGCGACAACGTTTACGGCACTTTGAAATATGAGTCTGGCGTCCACCGTGTCCAGCGTGTGCCAGCCACGGAAACCCAAGGTCGCATGCATACCAGTGCGGCGACAGTGGCAGTATTGCCTGAGGCTGAGAAGTTTGAGGTGCACATCGAAGAAGGCAGAATAAAATGGGATACATTCCGTTCCAGTGGCGCGGGTGGTCAGAACGTCAATAAGGTTAGTTCGGGCGTACGCTTGCGCTATCCATGGAAAAACCCCGAAACCGGTGAGGAAGAGGAAATTCTCATCGAATGTACGGAAACACGCGACCAGCCAAAGAACAAGGAACGTGCGTTGAGCCGTCTATACACATTTGTGTACGACCGTGAGCATGCCAAATATGTTGGCGACATTCAAAACCGACGCAAGTCACTTGTCTCAACTGGCGACCGCTCGGCAAAGATTCGCACTTACAACTATCCACAGGGAAGAGTCACCGACCACCGCATAGGGTATACCATCCACGACCTTCAATGTTTCATGAGTGGCAACATCCAAGACATGATTGACCATCTCACGGTGGCGGAGAACGCAGAGAAACTGAAAGAGAACGAACTGTAGGACAAGATAACCACTGGCAGATGGCTAGATTCTGGACTCGAAAGAAGGAGGATTTCTCCGAAGACGAGAAAACCATGCAATGCGCTGATTTTCTCGTAAGGCTCACCAATCGCAATAAAGAAGAAGCCGTGGAAAATCCAAAAATAGAAAACACAAAATAATCATAAAACAAAGTTCATCTTATCATGAATAGACAACAACTTGTCAAGGAGATTTTCGCCAAGAAGACATTTCTCTGCGTAGGTCTCGACACAGACATCAACAAGATACCAGACTTTCTGAAAAACGAGAAGGATGCCATATTTGAGTTCAACAAGGCCATCATTGATGCCACGGCGCCTTATTGCGTGGCATACAAGCCAAACTTGGCTTTCTATGAGTGCTATGGCATTAATGGCATCAGGGCTTTGGAGAAGACCATAAGCTATATACGTGGAGCATATCCCAACCACTTCATCATCGCAGACGCTAAGCGCGGCGACATTGGCAACACGTCGGCCATGTATGCCAAGTCGTTTTTCGAGGGCTTCAATGTCGATGCCCTTACCGTCGCTCCTTACATGGGAGAAGACAGCATCACTCCTTTCCTCGAATACAAAGACAAATGGGTCATTGTACTTGCTTTGACAAGCAACAAAGGCAGCCATGACTTCCAGCTTACCGAGGACAAAGATGGCGAGCCTCTATTCGAGAAAGTGATACGCACTACCCAGCAATGGGGTACGGAGGATAACATGATGTACGTTGTTGGCGCAACACAAGGCAAGATGTTCAGCGACATTCGCCGAGTTGCCCCAAACAGTTTTCTCCTCGTCCCTGGCGTTGGCGCGCAAGGCGGAAGTCTGCAAGAAGTGTGCAAGTATGGCATGATCAAGGACTGCGGACTGCTTGTCAACTCTAGCCGTGGCATCATCTACGCAGGTCACGACGAGTATTTTGCCAGCGCAGCAAAGCAAAAGGCAAAAGAATTGCAGCAGCAAATGCAAGCAGAACTCGAAAAACTCTGATTATCATTACAACTACAACCATTTTCTTTGTTGTTTGACCACTATTTATATTCTCAAACGGCGTGTAAGTGTGCAACTACACGCCGTTTGTGTAATAAAAAAAACAAATATTCAAGCTATCATCAAGCAGTTAGAAAATAATTCATTATTTTTGCAGAAACATTTCAAAACAACCACAACATGGAATTCTCTGCAAAACAGATAGCCCAGTTTATTCAGGGAAGAGTAGAAGGTAACGAAAATGCCACAGTGCATACTTTTGCCAAAATAGAGGAAGGCGTACCAGGCTCTATCTCTTTCCTCGCAAACCCCAAATATATCCAATATATCTATAACACCAAAGCGAGTATTGTTCTTGTTGATGACAGTCTCGACTTTGAGCATCCTGTCGAAACCACGCTAATCCGAGTGAAGAACGCTCGCGACTGCGTGGCAAAGCTCCTGCAGCTCTATGCGGCAAGTGCCCCAAAGAAAAAGGGCATTGACCCTCTCGCATTCGTTTCACCAAAAGCCAAGATTGGGGAGGACTGCTACATCGGTGCTTTCGCATATATCGCTGATGGTGTCGAGATTGGAGATGGTTGCCAAATATACCCCAACGTCACCATCATGGAAGGTGTCAAGGTTGGAGACAATTGTCTTTTCTACCCCAATGTGAGCATTTATCATGGTTGCCGCATCGGCAACAACGTCGTGTTACACTCGGGCACGGTCATTGGCGCCGACGGCTTCGGTTTCGCTCCCAACCCGGATACCAACCAATACGACAAGATTCCACAAATTGGCATCGTTACCATTGAGGACGATGTTGAAATAGGTGCTAACTCGTGTGTGGACCGCTCTACCATGGGCACAACCATCATAAGGAAGGGTGTGAAACTCGACAATCTCGTGCAGATCGCTCACAACACCGACATAGGCGAGAACACAGTGATGTCAGCCCAAGTGGGCGTGGCAGGCTCAACAAAAGTTGGTCAATGGTGCATGTTCGGAGGCCAAGTAGGAATATCGGGACACATTACCATTGGTGACCGCGTAATGCTTGGAGCACAATCTGGAGCACCTTCATCGCTTGAAAGCAACCAGACGCTTATCGGCACCCCACCTGTGGGCAAGATGGCTTTCTTCCGTAGCCATGCCTTGATGAGCAAACTGCCTGACCTTTACAGGCAACTCAACGAACTGCAAAAAGAGGTTGCTGAATTAAAGAACTCAAAGAAATAAGACTTATGAACGCTGAAAAACAAAAAACGCTGGGCGGGAGTTTCTCTCTTTTCGGTAAAGGGCTACACACAGGGTTGAGCCTTACCGTTACCTTTAACCCAGCGCCAGAGAATACAGGATACAAGATACAGCGAATCGACCTTGAAGGTCAACCCACCATCGAGGCCATCGCAGAGAATGTTGTCGCCACTAATCGTGGCACGGTGCTTCAGAAAGGCGAGGCGCGAGTCTCTACCGTAGAGCATGGCATGTCTGCGCTCTACGCTCTCGGAATAGACAACTGCCTCATACAGGTCAACGGTCCTGAGTTTCCTATTCTCGACGGTGCCGCCGACATGTATGTTGAGCAAATAAAGAAAGTGGGCATCGTTGACCAAAACGCGCCCAAAGACTATTATATCATCCGCAAGAAGATAGAGGTCAGAGACAAGGACAACGAATCGGTAATAACCATCCTCCCCGACGAGGACTTCTCCATAACGGCGATGTGCTCGTTCAACTCGAAGTTCATCAGCTCACAGTTTGCCACGCTCGACAGCATTGAAAAATATGCCACCGACATAGCCCCCGCACGCACCTTTGTCTTCGTACGCGACATCGTGCCCTTGCTTGAGGCCAACCTCATAAAGGGTGGCGATCTCGACAACGCAATCGTCATTTATGAGCAACAAGTGGAACAAGCCAAGCTTGACAAGCTCGCCGACCTTCTCCATGTGCAACATATCGACGCGACCAAGATTGGATACATCCAACACAGGCAGTTGCAATGGGACAACGAATGCACACGCCACAAGCTTCTCGACATCATCGGTGACATGGCCTTGATTGGCAAGCCCATCAAGGGTCGCATCATCGCCACACGCCCGGGCCATACGGTGAACAACAAGTTTGCAAGGCTCATGCGCAAGGAGATTCGCAAGCACGAGGTCCAAGCCCCAATATACGACCCCAACGAGGAGCCTCTCATGGACAACATCCGCATTCGCCAGCTCTTGCCCCATCGCTATCCAATGCAGCTTGTAGACAAGATCGTCGCTATGGGAGCCAGCACCATCGTTGGCGTGAAAAACGTCACCGCAAACGAGCCGTTCTTCCAGGGTCATTTCCCACAAGAGCCCGTCATGCCAGGCGTGCTGCAGATAGAGGCGATGGCACAGTGCGGAGGTCTGCTTGTGCTCAGCCAACTTCAAGAACCGGAAAAATGGTCAACCTATTTCCTGAAAATCAACGACGTGAAGTTCAGGCATAAGGTGGTTCCGGGCGACACGCTTCTCTTCCGCGTGGAACTTCTCGGCCCTGTGCGTCATGGCATCAGCTCCATGAAGGGTTACATGTTCGTAGGCGACCACGTGGTGTCTGAGGCTACATTCACTGCACAAATCACTAAAAACGAAGAGTGAGAAGTGAAGAGTGAAGAGTGAGGAACTAATAAGTTTATTAACCCCATAGAATTATACCATGAATCAGATAAGCCCATTGGCATTCGTTGACCCGGATGCGAAACTTGGAGACAACAACATCATCGGCCCGTTCTGCTTTATCGACAAGAACACCGTCATCGGCGACAACAACGTGTTGCACAACAGCGTGACCATAAACTATGGCGCACGCATAGGCAACAACAACGAGGTGTTCCCGGGAGCAAGCCTTTCCACCAAGCCGCAGGACTTGAAGTTCAAGGGCGAGGACACACAGTGTTTCATAGGCGACGGCAACAGCATACGCGAGAATGTAACCATCTCGCGTGGCACGGCTTCGAAGGGGAAGACCGTGGTGGGCAACAACAACCTCCTCATGGAGAACATGCACGTCGCCCACGACTGTGTCATTGGCAGCAAGTGCATCATAGGCAATTCCACAAAGTTTGCCGGTGAGGTGACTGTTGACGACAACGCCATCATCTCCGCCACCGTGCTCTGCCACCAGTTCTGCAAGATTGGCGGATACGTAATGATTCAAGGCGGTTGCCGTTTCAGCCAAGACATCCCGCCATACATCATCGCCGGCAAGGAACCTACAAGGTATTGTGGGGTCAACCTCGTAGGCTTGCGCCGCCACGGGTTCAGCAACGACTTGATTGACCTTATCCACAATGCCTACCGCCTCATCTACAGCGAGGGCATCATCGCGGACGGGTTGAAGAAGGTGCAGAGCGAACTGCAAGTGACACCTGAGATTCAATACATCATCGATTTCATCTCAACGTCTAAACGCGGCATCATCAGATAATCTTGAATACACTGTTTGTTCTTCTCGGCCCTACGGGCGTTGGCAAGAGCGAAGCGGCGCTGACCATTGCCAAGCACCTCGGCTCTCCCGTAATCAATGCCGACTCACGGCAGATTTATGCAGAAATACCTGTAGGAACCGCCGCCCCTACCCCACGGCAACAAGAAGAAGTAAGACATTATTTCGTCGGCAACCACCACGTCGACGATTATTATAGCGCGTCGCTCTACGAGGAAGACTTTCTCTCCCTCGCAGAGCGACTTTTTTGTGGCAAGGAGGATGGCACGCGTCACAAGACCCTTCTTCTTACGGGTGGGAGCATGATGTACATAGACGCGGTATGCAAGGGAATCGACGATATCCCGACCATAAATGACGAGACACGCTTATGGATGAAGCAACGTCTCGAAAACGAGGGATTGGCTTCCCTCGTGGAGGAATTGCACAAGATTGACCCTGAGTATTGGTCCATCGTGGACCGCAACAATCCACGGCGAGTCATCCATGCCTTGGAAATTTGCCATCAATCGGGGCGCACCTACACTTCTTTCCGGAAAGGCACCGTAAAGCAGCGACCATTCCGCATAGTCAAGATAGGGCTAAACCGCCCACGCGAGGAGATGTACGAGCGCATCAACGCACGTGTCTTGAAAATGGTCTACGATGGTCTCATTGACGAGGCTCTGTCTGTTTACGACAAGCGATCCGCCAATGCCCTCAACACCGTTGGCTTCAAGGAGACTTTCGACTATCTCGATGGCCTTATAACCCTTGACGAGGCTATCCGGCAAATACAGTCGAACACCCGTCGCTACATGCGCAAGCAGCTGACATGGTTCAAGAAAGATGCCGACGTGCACTGGTTTAACCCTGATGACCTCCAAGCCATTGTCAACTTTGTCGACGCGTCGCTTTTATGATCAGCACAACCTTATCAGAATCATGTAGCAGATGGTGCCTGCGGCTATCGACAGCATGATGTTCTTTCTCCATACGTGCACCAAGAAGGTGAACGCCACCGCAATGAATTGTTGCAAGGCATCGGCCGACAACGACAAGTGCCAATTGGCGATATCCATCGCAACAGAAGAGCGGAGACAATATACCACCAACATGGCGAAAACCGACGCAGGCAGAACCTTGCCCAAATACATGATGTACTTGGGAGTTGGCTTGTCGGGGCGAAACGCCATGAACGGAATGAATCGGGTGAGCATCGTCGCCACTACCCCCGCCACAACCATTATGATTTGCTGAGTGATATTCATAGCGCGCCTTCCTTTCGTTTTCTGTAAATGGTAAGGAACAACAGAATCACAGCCATGCTTGGAATGATGAAATTATCGGCATTGAACATTAACAAACAAAACGCAGAGATAAAGAGTCCTGCCAGACTGCTCGTGTGGTCTTTCTCCCTAAGCCAGTTGTCAGCGAAAATCGCGGTGAACATCGCCGTCAGCACGAAGTCCAACCCCTTCAAGTCGAACTTGAGATACGGGCCTATGATTCCTCCAAACGTCGCCCCTGCCACCCAATAAGCCTCGTCAAGCCATGTAATCCAAAGCAGGAACCAACCTTTATCCGCTTCCTCGGGTATCTTCGTGGAGCTTGTCAAGGCGAAAGTCTCATCCGACATTCCGAAGATTAGGAAAAACTTCTTCCATCCCAATCCCTTATATCTGTCGAGCATAGACAAGCCATAGAAAAGATGCCTGGCATTTACCATCAACACCATCAAGAAAGCCTGTATGGGATGAAAGCTGCCAAGCAGCATGTTGCCCAAAAGAAACTCCGCGCTGCCGGCATACACCGTCACGGCAAGCAGCATGGGATACACGAACGAGAATCCCAATTCGTGCATATATATGCCGTATGTCATGCCAAGGAAACCATAGCCTGCCATTATCGGAAGCGAGGCGCGGAAGGCGTGACGCAAAGATGTGTTGACCTTTCCCATAATATACTAACGAAGCCCGCTTTACCTTTGTACGCTGTTCAAAATCGTTGTGCGTTTTGAAACAATCACCATCAGATGTCCACTGATGAATTCATGTAAAGGTTTAGCATATCCCTTCATAATCTGATATCCTTATACGATTTATTATCTATTGGATTACAAAGATAAACGATTTCAACGAGAAAACGCAAGCGAGAGGTCGTTTTCCTAATAAACGAGATGAGATTTCTGTCATCTGACGT
This sequence comes from Lachnospiraceae bacterium, assembly GCA_963660075.1. Classification (GTDB taxonomy): domain Bacteria; phylum Bacteroidota; class Bacteroidia; order Bacteroidales; family Bacteroidaceae; genus Prevotella. The sequence continues at coordinate 243 of CAVKWN010000027.1, read as the reverse complement.
ATGTCATGCCAAGAAAACCTCAACCATGCAAAAGCGCTTGCTTATCCCAAGATTTGGCTGGCGTGTTCTTTCACTTTTAGTTGCCACGCAGGTTCAATTTTTCAGGATAAATGCTTATCTTTGCCGCATATTAAGAAAAAGGAGCATAGACTATGGCAGCAAGATTCTATCCAGTGGGCATACAAACGTTTGAGAAGGTAATAAACGGCAACTATCTCTATGTTGATAAGACCGAGTACATCC
>CAVKWN010000026.1:34592-36429 GCA_963660075.1 Lachnospiraceae bacterium | reverse complement strand
TTCGTGAGTGACGCCAAGAAACATTTCTCCAAGACCAACTGCGCCGCCTATCGCTTGGGCAAGGACTTGGTGAACGGCTCGCCTATCCGTCAGGACTTTTTCAAGAAAGCCTTGGAATGGATGGCGGAGCATGAGACTCGCAACGGCAAACCGCAGACAGCCGTTGGCTATATGAGCCAGCACCAGCACGACCTGAACGCCATGCCCTTGTGGACCTACTTCCAGAGCGTGTTGCGCTGGGCTACGGACACCTTCAACATGAAGAAGTTCAAGAAAATAATGAAGGGCTTGGATTGGGCGCGTTTCTATGACGAATACCATGAGAAGGCTCTCGACATCAAGGCGATGGAGAAACAAATCGTCGACTTGATAGGCGATGACGAGATTCAGAAGCCGCAAGGCATCATACCGTATGTGCTGACCGGCGACGAGCATTACCTCGACCTCCGTGCCTTCCCCGACAAGATAAAACTTGCCGTTTGGGAAAAGCAGAACCACAAATGCGCCTTTTGCGGCAAGGAGCTCGACTATGTTTTCATGGAGGGCGACCATGTCACGCCTTGGCGTGATGGCGGAAGAACGGTCATGGAGAATTGCCAGATGCTTTGCCGTGAATGCAACCGACGGAAGGGAAGCAAATGACCACCACCCCACCAATGTTTTACATTATTCCCGTCATCTTGTCCTTATTGTTCAATTTCTTTTTCACGTCACTGTATTTCTTGCCACGGTTCAGCCGCCAAGTCACGTTCAGCTGCACGGCGTTGCCCGCGTCCCGAGAATACAGACAGGTGGTCTTGCCTACGTATCGGTTCACTATTATGGAGCGATTTTGCAGAGGGTTACGCTGGAAAGGGTTTATCCAATAGGCCGTGATGTTGAAGTCGCCTATGCGGTAGCCAACGTTGAGGTTCACCATGCCCGCGTTCAGACCCTTCATCTCCGCCTCCATGAAGCGCCAGCCACTGTCGGCATAAAGCTGCATTGTCCATTTGCCGAAAGAGCCCGTGAGGTCTCCGGTGATGCCATAGGAAGTGTAGCAATGGTTGTAGTCGTCGCCACGGTTGAAGAAGCGCGCCATGTGGCCATCAATGGCGAGCGTCAGCTTGTCGGCAATGACATCGATACACGTATAGCTGTCGAGATACAGCATATTGCAATGTGGCTGGTTTGCCATGGTGTAAAGAAACTGGTTGTCCTCGGTGCGCGTGTATTTGCCCAGGTTGCAATTGTTGTTCACGCGATATTTTGCCGATAGCTGCGTGCTGAGCCTTGGACGATTATAGGCCAAGGTCAGGTTTTGCTCCACTCGGCTGTTGGGTTTCAATGCCGGGTTGCCCACTTTCCATTCCATGCTGTTTTGGCGTATGCGTGTGTCTGATATCATGGCTATGTTGGAGATGTGCTGCGCCAGCTCGAAGCTGTAGACGACGTTCATGCCGTCAAACAGCGGATAAGACACTTGCGCCTTGGGTCTCCACAGCCAATAGTTGAACCGATGGTCGCCCTGGCGATAGCGCTCGTCGCTCACGCCCACCCCTGCCATATAGCCGAGTTTTTGCAGGTTGCCGTTTATCTGGGCGTAGGCGTACGCCCCTGCCCTGTGGATTGCGTTCACGCTGCTCACGTCGCCACCGTAGGCATTGTCCATGTATTTCCAGTTTACGTTGATACCTGCCGACAACTTGAAAGGCTTTAGGCGGTTAGCGTATATCGCCTCGCCTATGAGCGAATAGGTCTTGCCGTCAACATCATAAGAGTAAGGACTTCCCTCGTCGTAGAAATGGCTGCTGAGCGTGTTTATGTAAGTGCCCACGGCATTGGCGGTTATCGATTG
>CAVKWN010000026.1:0-33820 GCA_963660075.1 Lachnospiraceae bacterium | reverse complement strand
TCTACCTCGTCCAAGGCGATGGTGTCGCTCACCACCTTTGTATCCTTTGCCTCCTGGGCATGGGCGGAAAGACATGCCAAGGACAATAATAATGAAACCATGATGAATGTTCTTCTCATGCTTATGTGTGTTTTGTTTTCGACGGCAAAAGTATGAAATGCCACGTCTAACGTCCTAAAAACTGTCTGACATTAGTCTGACATCTTGCCTGTCATGTTTTTTTTCGCATCATATAGTGCGTGCTTTCAGCTATTTTCCATATTTTTGCAAAACAAAACACCAGCATTATGAGATTGAAGCCTTACCACTCTTTCATGATCTTCCTTGCGTTCATGGTGTCCGCCATATGCGCAAGCGTGGGCAGCTATCGCTGTGCCGAGAACGACATCGTGAGCGACATGAACCAAGCCCTTATCCTGACCATCCACAATAGCCACTACCAATGGCTCACGCCCGACACCATACAGGATTTCCGCTCTCATCTGCGCATCGGCCTGCTGAAGGAGACCAGCAACCTGTGCTACGTAGTTGACGACAACCGTGGCTTAAAATGCGTGCCAACAAAAGGTCACGACAACCAACAGCTCACGTCAAACGCCATGACGCTGAATAGCCATGCCATCCGCGGCTACGCCAACTGCTCCTTTGCCGACGTTTTCGGCATGAGCGACCAGCGCACGCCTCTCTCGCTAACGCTCATCGCGATGATGTGGGCAACCGCCGCCATGATTTATCACAGGCGGCAGAATGGAATGGTTGGCATCAATAAGAAATCGGACGAGGAGCTCGGAATAGCAGGCGGTCTTGTATCGCTCGGCGCCCTCTCCTATTCCGGCACCGACAAATGCTTTTACGACCGTGAAAACCGGCAGATGGTGAAGTTCACCCCCATGCAGCACCAACTGATGCAGATGTTCTTCAACAACGCAGGCCACCAACTGTCGAAAACCGAGATTTGCTCCACCCTTTGGCCCAAAAAGCCCGATGCAAGCGAGACCCTCTACACGCTCATACGCCGCGTGAAACCTATCATAAAAGCCTATGGGCTGACGATAGAAGTGGATAGAGGCAGAGCATATAAGCTAGTAAAATGACCTAAGTGTGCGGATGCCTTTATTTCACATAATTCTTTGCACACGGATTTAAAAGATTTGAAAGATGTCGGCTTCGCCGATTACGCATACCATAATGCTTTGCAGGGGGCGAGTCTTGTGTTCATCCCTGTATATCGTTTATTAATCACCGCATAGCCGCATGCGGCGTAGCAATCTTTCAAATCTTTTAAATCCGTGTGAAAAAATCCACAAGAAAGTATATTTCATCAACACGAATCAACATGGAATCGAGCTTGCTTTTCGTGTTGTTTGTCACGGCAATATAGACATTGCGGAACGTTACGCCGAGCGTAAAAAAAACAAAGCCCGAAGCGCAAATTTAACGTGCTTCGGGCATTGTTTTATGCCATTTTGAGTTTTTACCAAACAGCTATCATCGCGTTATTTGCGTACGCAGCGCACATAGTGGCCAAATTGATAGGCGTGTGTTGAAGTGAGTGTTATGGCGTTCATAATGTATGCGAGTTTCAAGGCGTCGGAACCAAACGAGGTAGTCTTGTCGGGAGTCCAGTAATACACCCTTGAACCCTCCGCGTCGTCACCAGTGGCTTTGCTGAAATAACCACCGGGAGAGATGCTGAGACCCGTCACGTTAGTGCCCGCCTGTTGCCATGTATCGGTAGTCTTGATCTTTGTTGACTGCCCGGTTTTCAGATAAGTCTTGAGCGCCTGCCATTGGTCGATGGTAGACACTTCCCAACCCTCAGGAGCAAGACCACCCTCGCTCACTACGGCATATCCGTTGTACATTGCACCATAGTCGGGCCAACAGTACTCGGTGTCGTCGGTATAGATATGGTAGGCAGGAGACTCGGCGTTAGACCAAGCTTCGGCCTGAGTGGACGTGTAGAGGGTGATAGCGGTGCCGTCGCGCAGTGTCACGGCCTTAAGATTGCTGTCCATCCAGTATTGCGCGGCGATTTTCACTACCTTGTAGGTCTGGGCATCGGTCTTGCTGCGCACGTCGTTGATGACATAGGGAGTGAGCGATGTTGCCACTTCCTCGGCATCGTCGGGCAGGGATGACACAAACGTGCCCTCGGCAGTGAGGTATATCGTGGTGAGTTCGGCAGTGCCAGGAGTGTAAGAAGCCACGGAATCGCCCTCCACGTCCCACACAATGCTTGCGCCGTTGGATGCAAGACCCTTGGAGAGGTCGGCCTTGCCGTCGGCTCCCATGGGATAAACGACTGTGAGCACGTCGTCGACCGCGTTGCTGGTCACTCCCCAACTACGCACGTATTCACTGCATATCTCTGCCACTTGCTTGTCGCCAGCCATCACCTTCTGCACCCTACCGGTAGAGAAATCGGTGGGAACGTCTATCTTGTAAACTTTTGACGCGGTAGACTCGGCTTGGAAGTAAATGCTATCAATGTCGGCAAGTTGGTAGGTGGCTGTGGAGCCATCTTTTTGCACTATTACCATTTTTGTGGGGTCGCTTTGGGCAAACATTGTTGCCGCGCCAACCACAGCGAGCATGAAGGTTAGAATCGTTTTCTTCATTATTTGCTTATTTTAAATGATTTTTTTCCTAACTTAAGAATGTATAAGCCTTTTGGCAATGATGAGACGTTGATGCTGGTGGCGGTGAGAGCCTTTGTGGAGAAATGCACGGCGCCACCCACACCGTAGAGATGGGCAGGCAGCGGATGAGTTGTGTCATAGCCAACCAGACGCAGTTCGTCGGACGACACTGCTACTTTTACTGCCGCAGACTGATCGGTCGCCACGGTTTTGATTCCACTCGGGATAACGTCGGCAAACTTGATGGATAGAATCTCGGCGAGCGACACCGCGTTCACCTTGCCGTCGGCAACCTGCTTCACCTGTAGCTGGCCGTTGCCGAAGTGCAGAGAGGCAATCTCTGATACAGCAAACGGCGCGTCAGCACTGCCGTTGTTGAAGCTGACCGTCATGCGTTTCTGTGCGGCAACCGACAGAGCAATGCATCCAGTCAGGATCAACGATGTATAAATACGCTTTTTGATGTTCATAAAACAATTGGTTTTAGAATTATGTATTACGCTTTCGTTTTTCTGCTATTTTACGTGATTTTCGAGATTAGTGTTTATAATTGGTGCAAAATTATAAAAATTTGTTAGAAATAACGAATCTTAACCAAAAAAATATTATGTAACAACCTAATAAATATTACCCGACAATGCAAAACGTGGAGAATGAAAAAAGCAACTTGCCCGTGTTTGTTTTGATAAACACTGGGCAAGTTGCTCGAAACCTTTCAAATAATAAAAGATAATATAAACGTTTTATGCTTGCGTAGCAACCTTATTCGTGGATGTCCTTTACGGCACGTCCAGATGGCTCGTTCATGTTCTTGAACGCCTCGTCCCATGCCAACGCCTCAGCCGTGGAGCATGCCACGCTGGGCACACTGGGCACCGAGCGCGCCGCGCTATCCGACGGGAAGTGCTCGGCGAAGATGGAGCGATAATAATACTCCTCCTTGTTGCGCGGCGGGTTTATCGGGAAACGCTCGGCTGCGTGAGCCATTTGCTCATCGCTCACGGCAGAGGCGGTAATCTCCTTCAGGGTGTCAATCCACGAGTAGCCCACGCCGTCGGAGAATTGCTCCTTTTGCCTCCAGGCAATCTCTTCGGGCAGCATGTCGGAGAAGGCGTTGCGCACCACCTTCTTCTCCATTTCCTTGCCCGGGCACATCTTGTAGCTTGGGTCTATTGTCATCGCCACATCGAGGAACTCCTTGTCGAGGAATGGCACGCGACCTTCCACGCCCCACGCCGAGAGCGACTTGTTGGCTCGCAGACAGTCGTAGAGGTGAAGCTTTGACAGCTTGCGAACGGTCTCCTTGTGGAATTCTTCAGGCGTTGGAGCCTTATGGAAATAGAGGTATCCGCCGAAAATCTCATCGGCACCCTCGCCAGACAACACCATCTTGATGCCCATCGACTTTATGACCCTGGCGAGCAGGTACATTGGCGTTGAGGCGCGCACCGTGGTCACGTCGTAGGTCTCGATGAAATAAATCACGTCGCGAATGGCATCAAGACCCTCCTGGATGGTATAGTTGATCTCGTGGTGCACCGTGCCAATGTGGTCGGCAACCAGTTTTGCCTTGGCAAGGTCTGGCGCGCCCTTCAAGCCCACCGCGAAGCTGTGCAGGCGAGGCCACCAAGCCTCCGTCGCCCCATTGTTCTCCACACGATGAGACGCGTAGCGGGCGGCAATGGCAGAGATGACACTTGAGTCGAGACCACCGGAAAGGAGCACGCCATAAGGCACGTCGCTCATGAGCTGGCGTTTCACCGCGTTCATCAGTCCGAGGCGCACTTCCTCAACCGCGTCGCCATAAGATAGCTCTTCCTTTGGCACGGTCTCGCCTTGCATCCAACCACGCGTATACCAACGCTGCAAGCCCTTGTCGGCCTCCTTGCTCCAATAGTAATGGCCAGGAAGGAAAGGCTCGTAGCGGTCGCACTGGCCTTCGAGAGCCTTCAGCTCTGATGCCACGTAGACCTTGCCATCGTTGTCGAAGCCTATATAAAGAGGTATCACACCTATTGGGTCGCGAGCGACAAAGAATGAGCCGTCCTCGACATCATAAAGGGCAAAGGCGAAAATGCCTGACAGGCGCTCAAGCAATGGCACGAAAGAAGCCGCGCCAGAATCCTTCAACTCACGATAAAGCGCCAGGATGACCTCACAATCGGAACCCGTCTGATACTGGTAATCGCCGGTGGCCTGGCGAATGGCGGTATGGTTGTATATCTCACCGTTTACGGCAAGCACCTGTTTCTTGTCGGGCGCGAAGAGGGGCTGCCTGCCACTCTCAGGATCGACAATCGAAAGACGCTCGTGACACAATATGGCAGACGGCCCTGTATAGATGCCGCTCCAGTCTGGCCCGCGATGACGTATTTTCTGACTCATACGCAACGCCTTCTGGCGCAATTCAGGTGTCTGCTCGCCGATATTGAAAATTCCTACTATTCCACACATAATGCTTTTTCTTGTCTTTTTCTTTTATGATGGTTTGTTTACAATCTATTGTTTGCAACCAAATCAAAAGGTTGCGGTTGCAAAATTACAACATTCAAGAAGAACAAACAAGCAAAAAGACAATTATTTTAATATTTTATTACCATTTTGTCATTTATTTCTAATCCATGTCATCCTTTATGCATGATGTTGCGCGGATGGTGTTCAAGAATCTCTTTCCGCAACGACTCGTCGTCGAGGTGGGTATATATCTCCGTGGTGCCAATGTTGGCATGGCCAAGCAGCACTTGAATGACACGCAAGTCGGCGCCACCCTTGAGCAATGCCGTGGCAAAAGAATGGCGCAGGGTGTGGGGCGAGATGGTTTTCTTGATGCCAGCCACTTCCGCCTGCCGCTTCACCATTATAAGAATCATCACGCGCGTGAGGTGGTGGCCCCTGCGGTTGAGGAAAACGTAGTCTTCCTCTCCTGGCTTTACCTTCAAGCGGTCGCGGTCGATGAACCAACGCTGAAGCTCGGTTATCGCTCTGTCGGAGATGGGCACGAGGCGCTCCTTGTCGCCCTTGCCCGTGACATGCATGAAATGCTCGTCAAGGTTAAGATCAGAAAACTTGAGGTTAACAAGCTCCGACACCCGTAACCCACAAGAGAAAAGCACCTCTATAATGGCGCGGTTGCGCTGACCCTCGTTGCTGTCGAGGTCGATGCTGTCTTCCAGCCTGTCGACCTCCTCGGTGGAGAGGTAGGCGGGCAAGTGTTTGGGAAGGACAGGCGACTCAAGCAACTCGGTGGGGTCAACCTCAAGGAAACCGTCGAGGGTAAGGAAACGATAAAACGAGCGTACACCAAAAAGAACGCGCGATTGAGAACGCGCGCCAATGGCATACTCGTGGAGAGAGGCGGCAAACTGCTCCAAATCGTCAAGCTTAACGTCAATGGGCGACAAATGGCGTTGGGAGAGAAACCGCATGAAATAAGCCAAGTCGTGGCGGTAAGCCTCCTGCGTATTTATGGAATAGTTTCGGTCAAGCTTGAGATAACGCATGAAACGACGCACAAGGTCGTCGGCCAAAGACAAATTATTTTGATTTTTCTTTTGCAATTTAATCCTTTATCTATAATTTTGCCGTCAAAGTTAACTATTTGTTGGCAGAAACGTCCAACATTATCCTAAAAAGAGCATGAGAAAGATTCAGATAATCAATGGGCCGAACCTCAATCTCCTCGGCGTGAGAGAGCCAGGGATATACGGCAAAAACTCGTTCGAGAGTTACCTCCCTGAGTTGCGCGAACAGTTTCCCGACGTGGAGATAGACTATTATCAAAGCAACGTGGAGGGCGAGATGATCAACAAGATGCAAGAAGTGGGCTTCAGCTACGATGGCATCGTCCTGAACGCGGGTGCCTATACCCACACCAGCATCGCGCTGCTCGACTGCATAAGGTCGCTACGCTGCCCCGTGGTGGAGGTGCACATAAGCAACGTACACCAACGCGAGGAATTCCGCCACCACTCCATGATAAGCTCGGGCTGCAAGGGCGTGATATGCGGATTTGGACTGCAAGGCTACGAATTGGCAATAAGAGGACTTTTACACAATGATTGAGCCAGAAAGCATCGTTGACTACGCCACCGCCAAGTCGGACGCAGAAGGCGACTACCTCTACCGCCTTTGGCGCGCCACCAACATCCACACCGTGCATGGCCACATGGCTTCAGGGCACCTTCAGGGACGGCTTCTGAAAATGCTCGTGATGATGCAACGCCCTCGCGCCATCCTTGAGGTTGGCACCTTTTCAGGCTATTCGGCAATCTGCATGGCAGAGGGCTTGAAAGAGGTAGCCGAAGCGCATGGTCAAACCGAAGGCACCGCCACGCACCGCCTTTACACATTCGAGATTAACGATGAGATGGAAGACTTCACCCGTAAATGGATTGACGGCTCTGACGTGGCACGCTTCATCGATTTCCGAATTGGCGACGCCATGGAGGAAGCCCCGAAGCTCGGGGTGAAGTTCGACCTCGTGTTCATCGACGGCGACAAGCGCACATACACGGAGGTCTACGACGCATTGTTCCCACTCGTCAACGAAGGAGGCATAATTCTCGCCGACAACACACTATGGGACGGGCATGTCGTGGAAACAGCCTACGACCGCGACAGCCAGACCATAGGCATACGCCGTTTCAACGACCACATAGCCGAAGACTCTCGCATAGAGAAAGTTATGGTGCCCATTCGCGATGGCCTGACCATAATTCGCAAGAAAAGACGGTCCAACGCAAGTCACGAAAGATAGGATGAAGTTTTTTCAGGATATCTTTTTGAAAATATCATTACTTTTTCGTAACTTTGCACGAAATATTGACACACTCAAATGAGTAGACAGAAAACAAACCTCATGCTTAACGACGCGATATGCCGTCTCGCCGCACCTGAATCATTGCAAGGTCTGTTTCATGAGCACGAGGAAGGTTACCCTCTCCCTTCAAGCGAAAACCTTGAAGAGATCATACAGTTGGCTCGTGCCATTCTCTTCCCTGGTTATTTCGGGAAATCGCAAGTCAATATTCATACCATTAAATACCAAATTGGCGTCAACGTTGAGCAGATGTACCACCTGCTCTGCGAACAGGTGCTCGCCGGCCTGTGCTTCAGCCATGTTGCCGATGGCGACACCGACAAGGTGAAAGTGGCCGACTGCGACTTGACGATGCGCGCCCACGACATAGCGAGAGAGCTCGTCAGCCGCTTGCCGGAGATAAGGCGCGTGCTTGCCACCGACGTAGTGGCCGCATACAATGGAGACCCTGCTGCTCATAGCCATGCTGAGATAATCTCATGCTATCCTGTCATAAAGTGTCTTACCAACTACCGCATAGCCCACGAGTTGTATCTCTTGGGCGTGCCACTCATCCCACGCCTCATGACGGAGCTTGCCCATTCGGAGACAGGCATAGACATCAACCCCGGCGCAACCATCGGTGAATATTTCACCATTGACCACGGCACAGGCGTAGTGATTGGCGAGACCTGCCGCATCGGACGCAACGTCAAACTGTATCAAGGAGTAACTCTTGGGGCGAAGAGCTTCCCCCTCGACAAGGAAGGCAACCCCATCAAGGGCATACCGCGCCACCCCATCATCGGCGACAACGTCATAATCTACGCCAACGCCACCGTGCTGGGCAGGGTGACGATAGGCGCGGGGTCAACAATTGGTGCCAACGTGTGGATTACCAATGACCTGAAACCAGGTTCGAAGAAATACAAACAACAGAAAAAAGATATATTTGATTTAGAATTCAATAATGGAACAGGAATTTGAACTTATCGCCAAGACGTTCATGGGACTTGAGAACGTACTTGCCCAAGAGCTCATCCAACTTGGTGCCAACAACGTACAGACCGGTCGACGCATGGTCTCTTTCAGCGGCGATAAAGAGATGATGTACCGTGCCAACTTTCAGTTGCACACCGCTATCCGTATCCTCAAGCCTATAAAACATTTCAAGGCAGGCTCGGCTGAGGACGTATATAATAATGTGAAAGACATCGACTGGAGCCAATACATCGAGCAAGGCAAGACCTTCGCCGTCGACTCTGTGGTTTACTCTGATGAGTTTCGCAACTCCCACTTCGTGACCTACAAGGTCAAGGACGCAATCGTTGACCAGTTTCGTGAGAGGACTGGCAAGCGCCCCAACATTTCCGTGGCAAACCCCGACATTCGCCTGCACATACACATCGCCGGCGAGGACGCGACAATAGCCCTCGACTCAAGCGGCGAGTCGCTTCACCGTCGCGGCTACAGGCAGGAGAGCGTAGAGGCTCCTCTCAACGAGGTGCTCGCGGCCGGCATGATTCTCATGACAGGGTGGCACGGAGAGTGTGACCTCATCGACCCCATGGACGGATCGGGAACAATAGCCATTGAGGCCGGACTCATCGCACGCAACATCTCACCAGGAGTGTTCCGCAAGTCTTTTGCCTTTGAGAAATGGCCCGACTTTGACAAGGAGCTCTTCGAGGACATCTACAACGACGACTCGCAAGAGCGACCATTCGAGCACCATATCTACGCCTACGACGTTGACATGAAAGCCGTGAACACCGCGCGCATGAACGTCAAGGCAGCTGGTTTGTCGCAAGACATCAGCGTGGAGCAACAAGATTTCAAGGAGTTCAAGAAGCCTGAAGAGAAGAGCATCATAATAATGAACCCACCTTACGGCGAGCGCATCACGACACCAAACCTTCTTGGCACCTACCACATGATTGGCGAGAAACTGAAACGCGAGTTCTGTGGCAACGAGGCTTGGGTGTTGTCTTTCCGCGAGGAGTGCTTTGAGCAGATTGGCCTGAAGCCTTCGATCAAGATACCTCTTTATAATGGTTCCCTTGAATGCGAACTGCGCAAGTACACGCTCTTTGACGGCAGACTCGCCGATTTCCGTCGCGATGGCGGCATAGTGAAGACCGAAGAGGAAAAGGCTGAGATGGCACAGAAACACAGGTTCAAGAAGAACCGCGAGTTCAAGGATCGCGTGAGTGCCAACGACTTCCATTCTCTCAAGCGTGAGGCTCAAGCCAACGAGGAAGGCGACATCCGCACGTTCAAGTTCCATTCGTTTGAGGAACGCCGCAAACCCTCACGTCCACGTTTCGACGATGACAAACGCGATTTCTCACGCCCAAAGCGTGACCATGGGCGCAAGGACGATTTCCGCAAGGATCGCCGTGGCGCGGGTCGCAAGCCAGACCGCAGGAAGCGTGGATTCGACAATGAGGATTAAAAGGCAGAAGTTAAGCACATAGGAACATGATTAAAAAGATATTTACTTTTATGTTGTCGATAGTGTCTTTGTTTGGCGCTGAAGCACAGGCCCAGACGAAACAGTTCACGCTTGAGGACTTGAACTTCGGCGGGGTCAACTATCGCAAGTTTGTGCCAGAGAACCGTTGGACAACTTGGTGGGGCGACGAGCTTGTCAGGCTCGACGCGGAGTATTGCTCCATCGTTGATAAAAAGACGGGAAAGGAAAAGACTTTGCTCACTACCGACCAACTCAAAGAAGGCGGTCTGGATGTCCATTCCTTATATTCAGCTAAATTCCCCGAAGCAGGGAAGCCAATAGTGATATTGAACTCTGGCAACAAAGCTGTGGCATACAATTGGAAGACCCATAAAACGCTTTGGACTGTCACTACAGCCCCAGGCTCACAGGCTTCTGATTTCTGCTATGCCTCACGTTCACTGGCATACGTCAAGGATTGGCAGCTTTACGTGGCCCAACCCACCGCTGGCAACAACGCTGAGCCAGTAAGCGCGACGAGAAAGCTCACGAACGACGGTTCACGCCAGATAGTTTACGGGCAAAGCGTACACCGCGATGAATTTGGCATCAACAGAGGCCTCTTCTGGAGCCCTGACGGCAAGAAGCTCGCCTTCTACCGCATGGATCAGTCGATGGTGACCGACTATCCACAAGTTGACATCCCAGACCCGGATGTCGCGCCAAAGGAAGGTTCACGCATCGCCAACGCGGCACCAGACAAATACCCAATGGCAGGCGAGACAAGCCATAAGGTGACATTGGGCGTTTACGACATTACGACCCAAAAGCTTATTTATCTCAAGGCCGGTGACCCTACCGACAGATATTTCACCAACGTGGCATGGAGCCCGGACTCAAAGACCATTTACATGTTTGAGCTCAACCGCGACCAAAACGACTGCCAGCTCGTGAGCTACAACGCAACAACGGGCGACAAGGTGCGCGAGCTTTACCGTGAGACTGATGACAAATATGTTGAACCTCAGAACCCCATCGTCTTCCTGCCTTGGGACAGCTCCAAGTTTATCATGCAGAGTCAGAAAGACGGTTACAACCATTTCTATCTTTTCGACACGACAGGCAAACAACTCAAGCAGGTAACAAGCGGCAAATGGGTCGTGGAGAACTTTCTCGGTTTCGACACGAAGCACAAGGCTATCGTGTATGAGAGCAATGAGTGCAACCCAATACAAAAAAACATTTGGGTCGTAGACGTGGCCAATGGCAAGCGCACCCTCATGGACGACAACGGCAAGGGATGGCACAACGGAACATTGAGCGAAAGTGGACAGTACATAATAGACAACTATTCCGCACCAACCACCCCACGCAACATCGCCATAATCAATACCGCTAACGGCCACAGCACTCGTTGGTTCACAGCGGAAGACCCATGGAAAGGTTACGACGTACCCGAATACCGTTGCGGAACCATAAAGGCTGCTGATGGAACGACAGACCTTTACTACCGCATGGTAATGCCTACTGGTTTTGACCCAAACAAGAAATACCCAACCATCATTTATGTCTATGGAGGCCCACACGCTCACAATGTAGACGCACGTTGGCATTATTGCTCACGCTCATGGGAAACCTATATGGCACAACATGGCTACCTGCTTTTCATCCTCGACAACCGTGGTTCGGAGAACCGTGGCAAAGCCTTTGAGCAAGTCACATTCAGGCATCTAGGCGACCACGAGGTTGAAGACCAGATGAAAGGCGTCGACTTCCTCAAGACCCTCTCTTATGTTGACAGCACACGCCTTGGCGTACACGGCTGGAGCTTTGGAGGCTACATGACCATCAACATGATGACCACTCATCCCGGTGTGTTCAAGTGCGGCGTGGCAGGTGGTCCTGTCATCGACTGGAAGTGGTACGAGGTGATGTACGGCGAGCGATACATGGACACGCCACAGACTAACCCTGAGGGTTACGCACAGTCGTCACTCCTTCCAAAGGCCAAGAACTTGAAAGACAGACTCCAGATAATAATAGGAGCTAATGACCCGACATGTGTGCCGCAGCACACCATGTCCTACATAAAGGAATGCATCAAGTATGGCACGCAACCCGACTTCTTCCTTTACCCGGGCGAGCCACACAACATGCGCGGTCATCAAAGCGTGCACCTGCACGAGCGCATATCAAGATATTTCTTCGATTTCTTAAAATAAAACGGATATGAAAATATTACTCTTAGGCAATGGAGGACGTGAACACGCCTTGGCATGGAAAATCGCCCAGAGCCCAAAATGCTCTAAGTTGTTTATCGCCCCAGGCAATGCCGGTACAGCTGCCGTTGGCGAGAATGTTGCAATAGGCGTCAACGACTTTGAGGCCTTGAAAGACTTTGCCGTGAATAACAATGTTGACATGGTTGTTGTAGGTCCGGAGGATCCATTGGTGAAAGGCGTTTACGACGAGTTCAAGGCAGACCCCAAGACAAAAGAGATACCAGTCATTGGTCCATCAAAGGCAGGCGCCCAACTTGAAGGCAGCAAGGATTTCGCAAAGGAATTCATGAAACGGCATAACATCCCGACAGCCGCGTATGAGACCTTTGACGGCACTACCGTTGAAGAGGGCTGCAAGTTCTTGGAGACATTGAAAGCCCCTTACGTGCTCAAAGCCGACGGATTGGCAGCAGGCAAAGGCGTGCTGATTGTTCCTACGCTCGAAGAGGCACAAAAGGAACTTCGCCAAATGCTCAACGGTATGTTTGGAGACGCTTCAGCTAAAGTAGTGATAGAGGAATTCCTATCTGGCATAGAATGCTCAGTGTTCGTACTCACGGATGGCAAGCACTACCAGATTCTGCCAGAGGCCAAAGACTACAAGCGCATCGGCGAACATGACACAGGCCTCAACACTGGCGGCATGGGCAGCGTATCGCCTGTTCCATTCGCAACCAAGGAGTGGATGGAAAAGGTGGAGAACAGGATTATTCGCCCGACAGTGGACGGACTTGCGCAAGAGGGCCTCAACTACAAGGGCTTCATCTTCTTCGGACTTATCAATGTTAATGGCGAGCCAATGGTTATTGAGTACAACTGCCGCATGGGCGACCCTGAAACCGAGACCGTGATGCCACGACTCAAAAGCGACATCGTGGATCTCTTCGATGGCGTTGCCAACGGTGACCTCGACAAGCGCGAGGTAGAGTTTGACAATCGTGATGCCGTATGCGTGATGCTTGTGTCAGGCGGTTACCCCGAGAGCTACAAGAAAGGTTTCGAGATAAAGAACATTGACAAAGTAGACCCTAAGAGCATTGTCTTCCATTCCGGCACCGCACTTAAAGATGGCAAAGTCGTGACAAACGGCGGACGTGTCATCTGCGTTACTTCTTATGGAAAGGACAAGGACGAGGCTTTGCGAAAAAGCATGCTTGGCGCAGAGATTATCGACTTTGAAGGTAAATACTTCCGCAGGGACATTGGTCAAGACCTGTAAGGCCTTTATACAATTTTACCATCAACTTTGATTTAACTCTATAACCATTAAGGTTTGAAGCGACTCCAAAATCGTATAGCAACCTCCCGTTGGTCACTGCCTGTGACAGTGGCCTACGGTTTATTGGTGAGCCTAGCAGCAGGGCTCATCACGGATGCACCATGGCAAAATTTCACATTGCTCTTCGTTTCCGTGATGATGATGGTAGAACTGAACAACAGCAATGCGCTAATTCGTATTTACTCACGAATGGTGTCTTGCTCGTTCCTCGTAATAACTATCATGTCGTTGTTTCTTTTCCAGACAATTGACGTGGCGGTGGTTCAAATTACGTTTATCGCGTTCTTGCTTTTCCAGCTACGATCCTATCAAGATCCAAACGCGACGGGGCTGACCTTCTACGCCTTCTGTGCCCTCGGCATAGGGAGCATAGTGTTTCCGCAAATTCTTCTTTTCCTGCCCGCACTATGGATTGTCATGGCGACATATATACAGAATTTCTCGCCGCGCACGTTCCTGTCATCAATCATTGGTGTAATAGCCCCATATTGGTTTGTGACGGCTTGGCTCATCTACACGGGAAAATACGCATGGCTTGGCACGCATTTCATCAGCATTCTACAATTCGGCACACCGTTCTATTTGGCTAATGTCGAACTACACGAATGGCTTACGTTTGCCTTCGTGTTCTTGTGCGCTTTCATTGGTTCCATTCACTTCTTCGCGTACAGTTACCAAGACCGGATAAGGATACGACTAATATATGAGATGCTTATCGTGCTCGATGGTCTCACAATGTTTTTCGCTATTATACAACCCCAACATTTCGATTGTCTTTTAGGCATGGCCATTGTGCTAACGGCGCCTATCATTGGCCATTGGTTGGCACTGACATCGTCAAGATTAAGCAACATTGTTTCACTGCTGCTCATGGCGGCAGCAGGGGCATTGACGATATACAACATGACAGGCGCCTGAACAATCACGACAACCCAACGCGATTATTTATGATTCAGGCTCTAACAGATGTTCTTCTCAACTACGGCTATTGGGGAATGCTCATAGCGGCATTTCTCGCTGGAAGTTTTTTCCCGTTTTCAAGCGAGGCGGTCATGCTTGGCTTGTACGCAGCAGGACTCAATAGCGAACCTCTTATAATTTATGGAACAATAGGAAACGTGTTTGGCTCAATGTTCAATTACAGCATTGGCAGACTTGGGCGCACTGAATGGATTGAACGATACCTACATGTCAAGAAAAAGGACCTTGACAAGGCCAGAAAATTCATGGCAGGACATGGCGCATGGATTGGCTTCTTCGCTTTTCTCCCTATTATCGGCTCTGCCATAACAATATGCCTTGGAATAATGCGAGCCAACATTATAATATCTTCCGCCAGCATAACAATTGGCAAGCTCCTGCGCTACATCATTCTAATGGCAGGGGCAGGACTCATTGCTTCATGATGATGCTTACATCAAAAGCAAACAATGCAAATAACTGAAACTTCCATAAAAGAATACTGAAAAAAATAAGTAACTTTGTCTTACGAAAGAGTAAAAGATAATGCAAAACCAGTTTTCACGCACGCAATTATTGCTTGGTAAGCCCGCTATTGATACGCTTAACGGTTCGCGAGTGGCTGTTTTCGGAGTAGGTGGAGTCGGCGGATATGTCGTTGAAGTACTTGCGCGTAGTGGTGTGGGAGCACTTGACGTCATTGACGACGACCGAGTTTGCCTCACCAACGTAAACCGGCAAATTCTTGCCACCATCTCAAGTGTCGGGCGCCACAAAGTTGATGTAGCCGAGGATCGCATCCACGACATCAACCCACGTTGCCACGTTAGGAAATACCAAACTTTCTACCTTCCGTCAAACGCCGCTGAGTTTGATTTCTCACATTATGACTACGTTGTTGATTGCATCGATACCGTCACTGCAAAGCTTGACCTTATCAGGCGATGCCATGACCTAAACATCCCTATCATATCATGTATGGGCGCCGCCTACAAACTCGACGCCACACAATTGCAGGTCACTGACATTTGGAAAACAATCAACGATCCATTGGCAAAGGTTATTCGCAAGAAGTTGCGCAAAACCAACATCAAGCACTTGAAAGTGGTCTACTCACCCGAGCTTCCGGTAGAGAGCATAGACCAGCCCGACATCAGTTGCCGTTTCCATTGTATCTGCCCTGCCAAGGACATGCGCGCCTGCACAGAACGACACACCATTCCGAGTTCCAACGCTTGGGTTCCAGCTGCCGCTGGACTGATTTGTGGAGGCGAGGTCGTGAAAGACCTGATAAACAATGCCCATACCATGCGCATTGACCTTCAGGAAGATCCCGAGAACGAGTACGCCCAAAAAGCGGCTGAGAAGAAGGAGGCATATCTTGAAGATTATAAGCGAAGAATGGCTGAGAAAAAGAAGGCAGGACAAAAAGCAACCTCCAATACCGTTCAAGGCAAGGTTCTTGAGACCGAAGGTGGCAAGGAGGCGTTAAGAGCAGCAGGGGCAAGTATTTAAGTTGCCTGCAGAAGAATCATTCCATAAAGAAAGACCATGAACAAAGAAGATTTATTCAAAAAGCTTCGTGCCAACACTCACGAGCAATATGATATGCCCGACATGAACATAAAGGCCATCAAGTATCCCGACACTTATGCTCAGTTTGTGGAAATGACAAAGACTGTTGGTGGAAATGTGGTAGAAGCCAGCAATGGGGATGACCTGAACGCGATAATCAAGGCACGATATCCCGAAGCCAAGACTTTCGCGAGCAACTTGCCTTACATAACTATCGCACAGAAGAACCCTGACACCGTGGCTGAGGCAAAAGACCTCGACGGCACCGACGTGGGCATCGTAGAAGGAAAGATTGGCGTTGCCGAGAACGGATGCGTATGGATTCCACAAGCCATGAAGGAGAAGGCCGTCTGCTTCATATCCGAGTATCTCGTCATCGTGCTTGACAAGAAAAACATCGTCAATAATATGCACGAGGCTTATAAGCGCATAGAGTTTGACCCTCAATACCAATTCGGGTCTTTTATCAGTGGTCCTTCCAAGACTGCCGACATAGAGCAAGCTCTAGTCATGGGCGCACAGGCGGCAAGAGGGGTAACTGTTATTATCGTGAGCTGATTATTACTTTATTATCAGTTTTACCTTACATTCTACAATAAGCCATACCACATAAGCGTTATTCTATAGATGGAAAAGACGAAACGGAACAACGCTTATGCTAGTATCCTGAAATACACAAGCATCTTTGGTGGCGTGCAAGCTTTGAACATTCTCGTGGCTTTGGTGCGCAACAAGCTCGTGGCCGTGTTATTGGGGCCTATGGGCGTGGGGCTTATTACCCTATTCAACTCCACAATCCGTTTTATTGGCGACTCTACCAACCTTGGCATTGGCATGAGTGCCGTGAAACACATTTCCGAAGCCTATGCCAATGATGACATGCAAGCCATAAACAAGAGCGTGCTTACCGTTAGGGCGTGGAGTGCCATCACGGCCTTACTAGGAATGGTCGCATGCGCCTTATTAAGCCCATTATTAAGCAAATACACATTTGGTTGGGGCAAGCACACCTTGCATTTCCTTCTTTTGTCGCCAATTGTCGCCATGACTGCCATCATGAGCGGTGAACTTGCCATTCTCAAGGGAACGCGCCATTTAAGTGGTTTGGCACGCATCTCCATCACCAACGTGGTAATGGCTCTCGTCGTCTCAACACCTCTTTTCTTCATCTGGCGCTCCAAGGCCATAGTGCCTTCCATGATTATCGTAACGTTTGCCCAATTAGCGGTTACCGTAGCCTACTCATACCATTTCTACCCGTTAAGGCTAAGCTTCGACCGTGCCATTATGCGCGAAGGCGGCACAATGATAAAACTCGGAGTAGGTTTCTTCCTTGCCAGCTTGTTCGGGAGTTGTGCAGACTTCCTCATAAGATCGTTTGTCAACAACACAAGTTCCCCCGACACACTCGGACTGTTCAACGCAGGCTTCATGATAACCATGACCTATGGTGGCATGGTGTTCTCCGCGATGGAAACCGACTACTATCCTCGTCTCTCCGCCATAAGTCGCACAGGCACCACTCTCAACAACACTGTAAACAAGCAGATAGAAGTCTCGCTGCTCATCATATCACCGATGCTCGTGGGGCTCATCATTGGTTTGCCCATTATTCTCCCCCTACTCTATTCCCACTCATTCTTACCCGTTGCTTCCATGGCACAACTCACGGCCCTGGCGATGTTTCTACGTGCCGTGAAACTTCCAATCGCCTATTTGCCCTTGTCGCGCGGTGATTCCAAGGCTTACTTGCTCATGGAAGGCATCTACGCCGTGGTTTACATCATCCTTTCTATTGTCTGCTTTCAAGTTTTTGGTCTCATTGGCATGGGAATAGCCATCGTACTCGTTGCCTCTTTCGATTTTGTCATGCTCAATGTCTATATGGGGCATCGCTACGGTTACCGCTTGTCAGGTTCTGCGATAAAGCTCATGCTTCAGCAATTCCCCATAGGCATCGCCGCCTACGCGCTCACATTGGAAGCACATGGCACCACTTATTGGGTCATAGGCCTTGTGCTTACCATCCTCAGCATCGTCCTTTCATATATCGCTATGAACAAGCGTATTCATTGAGTGCCATGGCAACGTTTTCCACCTCCTCGTCTGTCATGCAAGGATTGCAAGGAATGCTCAGTTCCTCACGGTGTATTCTCTCCGTGACGGGCAACGATAGATTGCTCCATTCCTTATAACACCCTTGCTTGTGGGGCGGAATGGGATAATGAATCATTGTGCCAATGCCTTTGCCCGCAAGATATTCTTGAAGCTGGTCTCTTGTCTTGCAGAGTACGGGAAAGATATGAAACACGTTGTCGGCATCGCCATTTTTCATCGGGAGGCTTATCAAAGGATTGTCTATTTTCTCGAAATACGTTTCGGCTATTTCCTTTCTCCTTTGATTCTCCTCATCCAAATATCTTAACTTTACATCCAAGACGGCAGCTTGCAACTCGTCTATCCTGCTGTTCTTGCCTTTATACTGGAAAACATATTTCCTCGCCGAGCCGTAGTTGCCCAAGGCACGGCAAACATCAGCCAAGTCCTTGTCATAAGTTGTTATCGCGCCAGCGTCACCCAACGCCCCAAGGTTCTTTCCTGGATAGAAACTGTGGGCGGCGGCATCGCCCAAAGAGCCCGTATGCCGTCCTTTATAGGTGCAGCCATGTGCCTGTGCGTTGTCCTCCACCAACAGGAGATCATGCTCACGACAGATTGCCGCAATTCGCTCCGTCATGGCGCAACGCCCATAGAGATGAACAAGCAGCAAGGCTTTCGTCTTCGGAGTAATAGCGCGTTCTATCAACGTGTCGTCAATCTCAAGGCTATTGATGTCCGGTTCCACCAATATCGGTTTAAGCCCATTCTCCGTAATTGACAGAATGGAAGCTATATATGTATTTGCAGGAACGATAACTTCATCGCCATCCTTCATCTTTCCCATTTCCTTATAGGCACGAAAGATAAGCGTCAGGGCATCGAGCCCATTGCCACATCCCACGCAATGGCACCCAATATATTCAGCATAATCACGTTCAAACTGTCGTGTCGCATCCCCTTGAAGAAACCATCCACTGTCTATGACTCGGTTTACGGCTTCCTTTATCTCTTGCTTATGAAGATCGACCATTGACTTCAACGACAAATATGTAATCATCTCATATACCTTATTAGCAACTACCCATTTATCATCACCTCATACCAGTCATAGCACACGGCTCTGCCTCCGAAACCTTCTTTCTGGTATATAAGACTCTCGTTAAGATATCGCCCCATGTCCTCGTTAGAAGTGCCAAAATCGAAGTATTTGCAGCCTTGCAAGTCATCCATAAGGATATTGCGTATTATAGCGTCTATGGCATGATGCTTTTTCCCTTCCTCCGTGGCAGAGATATATTGTGTATGAATCACTTGTGGAGTGACGTATAGAAGCACGCCTCCTATAACCTTGGTCCCTAACCTTGCAACACAAAGACGTATGTTTTCAGGAAAGGCATCAGAAAGGCGCCTCATCTCATCAAGAGAATGTACTGGTTTGGCTTGATATGTGCGATAAAGGTTATCTTCCAAAACGGGCCAAAACTCCTCAAAGGCTGTATCGTCAATCTGAACAGTGATGCCTTCTTTCGCTGCCTTGTTTGCCCCGTATTGCCTGTCGCGACGCCATTTAAGTGCGTTGTCACGCATGATAACAGAAGAGACGTTGCGCACACAGAGCCTTGCATGGCAACGGTTGAAGAGAGCATACAAGTCTTCTTCTGCCGGCAGGTGTTGATAAATCCAAGGCATGGGCTTGTAGATCATTTTCTTTATGCCTGCGTTTCCCAAAAACAACATCAACTCTTCAAACAAGGTGCAAATATCAGCCGAGGTTGCGTGGTCGTTGGTGAGCAAGCCTCCATAGGTAAGACCTTGATGCGACCAAAGCGTATCGCCAACGACGTTGGCAGGGAGCACGGCATAGAGCTTGTCGTCCTTGAAGAACATCAGAGAACAGTCGGTGAATCGTTCACGATGATAGTCCATATAGGCACGGTCAAAAAGAAATGTGCCTTGCTTCGACAGTCTCACAAAAGCGTTCCACGCTTCCTTGTCGCCGTCACAATATCGCCTAATCTCAAACATTATCCGACTTATATCTCAAAAACTCACTGTACTCGTATATGTAATCCTCCTCTTCGAATGGGTCTTCCGCGAGAACCAGGCAGACGGCACCAGAGGAGAAGTCGCTCAACGACCGCCATATCCCCCGGTCAACAAACAAGGCCTTGCTTGGCAAGTTGAGCATAAAGTCTCGTTTCTCCCTGCCATCATCGAGCGTAACAATAAAAGACCCCGACACGGCTATTATCAGCTCACGGCAATGCTTGTGGGCATGCCCTCCACGGTGCGCCCCACCAGGAATGTCGTAAGTCCAATAGACCCGGCTTATGTCAAACGGCACTTCCTTCATCTGTTCCGCCACCGTGAGGTTTCCTCGTGGGTCTACTATCTTAGGGAGACTTATCAATCGTCCAAGTTGATGTTCCATATACAAAAGAACGAAAATCTTTAAGAAATATTGTTGTCCAGGAAGGTTGAATGTCAAAACCTTGCCCTTTTTGTTGAAAGTCTGACTAAACCAAGCCGCGCCAACCAAGCAAAGAGAATTATGGAAATAGCTTGGAAAGTATAAACCATATATGGATGGGTAGCATAAAGGCCACAATGGTCCATGACTACATTAACGATATAAATCATCATCTCATGGGTAAGGAATATCTCCATTGACATGTCGCCAAAAAAGACAAAAACCTTAATGGCTGGCATGGAAAAGAAACTTGGACGTGACTTCTCTATTGCCATCAGCAACAACATGAAAAGTATGACGAACGGCCAGAAAAAGCAAACTCCACGGAAATTAACAGGCAGCATGTCACAGTAAACAAAATAAGCAAGACAAAAAGCGGAAAGCAACAATAACATAAAAAAACATTGCCATCCTTGGCCCGACATGCATATTTTGCCCAATAATCGTTTACCACACCCTGATATTACAAAACGATAAAGAATGATGCCAATGCTACAATCAACCAATCGAAACGGCGGAAAACTATAAAGGGTATAATTGAAACGCTCGGAAGGAATCCAAACTACAAAAGGGAGATATATCGCCATGACTATGACGCACGTCAGAAAGAGCCTCTTTACACTCATGCCCATAACACGACGGTTCAATGGCTTGAAAAACAAGTAGAAAACAAGAATGTCGCAGAGAAACCAAGAGGAGCCAACATAAGAGAAGACCAAATGCTCGCTGCAAAACCAAGTCTGGATCAACAAGAGATTGCTCAACAACCTACCAAAATCAAGTGGATAGCCGGCATTCCAATAAGCAAAAACGAAAAACGATATGGATAACAACAAGAGCGGGTAAAACTTCCTCAACTGGCGGACAAAAAAACGCTTGGTGTCAAACTGTCCCACTCTCAGCTTTTCCTCATTGGCCATCGAGAGAACAAAACCGCTCATTACAAAAAAGAAGCAAACACCTGACTCTCCACCAAAATCGAAGACATGCCCCACAACGTGGGACGCGACAATCAATAAGATTGCAAAGCCTCTCAATGCCTGGATGCTCATCAACCTGTGGCAGGGTTTCGACTCAATCATTATGGAAACTGCTTATTGTTTTAGCCTAAACATAGTTGAATCGCGTACGTAAACAATATGGATCACGTACGCAAGCAAACTTGCCCACGAACGTGATCGATATGGTCACGTACGTGGGCAATCTTATTTTTGGCGTTATCACTTCTTCATGTAAGGGTCGGTCCCAAGCACCGTCTTTGCCAAACGCTTGGTCTTGTCGCGCAGGGCGTTCATATCGCAGCCTACCTCATCGTAGCATAACACCACGCCCATGCGTCTGCCAACATGGGCGACAGGCTTGCCGAATATGCGGACGCGCGCGTGATCCTCACGGCAAACGTCTTCGAGATTGTAGCTGAGAGGCTCGGTACTTTCCTCGGGAGAGAGAACCACAGCGGAAGCCCCACTGTGCTCCAGATGGATGGCTGGAATGTTCAGGCCCATGACGGCACGGAAATGAAGCTCAAACTCAGAGAGGTTGGTGCAGTGGCTCAGTGTCACCATGCCCGTGTCGTGAGGGCGTGGGCTAAGCTCAGAGAATATGACCTCGCCCTTCTTTGTAAGGAAGAACTCCACGCCCCACAGTCCATATCCCGTGAGCGCCTTGGTCACCTCGTCGGCCATATGCTGCGCCTTAGCGAGCGCCTCTTCGCTTATCTGGAACGGCATCCAGCTCTCACGGTAGTCGCCACCTTTCTGCACATGCCCGATTGGCGGACAGAAAACTGTTGGCGCATCCTTTTGGGTCACGGTAAGCAGTGTAAACTCTGAGTCGAAGTCGATGAATTCCTCTATGATTACTTCCTTCACATCGCCACGGCCCTCCTCCATTGCATCACGGAAGGCTTCTTGAAGCTCATCATCGTCGTGCACATAACTCTGCCCATGACCCGACGACGACATCAAAGGCTTTACGACACAAGGAAAACCTATCTCGTCGGCTGCGCGCTTAAACTCGTCGAACGTCTTGGCATAGAAATATTTTGCCGTGCGCAATCCCAATTCCCTGGCGGCGAGGTCGCGTATGGCGCGTCGGTTCATTGTGTAATTGACCGCACGTGCCGATGGCACCACTTGCACACCCTGCTTCTCAAAGTCGAAAAGGCGTTCTGTGCGTATAGCCTCTATCTCAGGCACAATGATGTCGGGCTTATGCTTGCTGACCACGGCAGCAAGAGCATCTCCGTCGAGCATGGAGAAGACCTCACGCTCGTCGGCCACCTGCATGGCTGGCGCGTTATCATACTTGTCGCAAGCTATGACATACTGTCCGGCACGCTTCGCGGCGATTGAAAATTCCCTGCCCAGTTCTCCTGAGCCCAAAAGCAGTATTCTCTTCATATAGTAAAACCTATTTTCTTCTGAACGATTGGTTTCATTTGTCCCATCATCATCTGCCACTCGGGAGAGATGGACAGCCTGTGCAAGTCCTTGCTTATTATCTCGCAAAGCGCATCCTGCGTAACACGGTATTTCAACGCCAACTGCTCCACAGGTTTCATGGCCTCGCCAAAGAGGCCATAATAGGCATCAATGATGTCCTTGTCTAGCGCACCGAGCATCGTGAGAAGGATGTTGAGATTCGCCTTGTCCACCTCGCCTACGAGCAAGGCTGAGCTATGGGCGAGAAGCAGATAGTTGTGCAGCTGCCGTGAGAGCTTGTCCAATCGAAGACCATCAGACGAGTTGTCCATGACGCTCCGTTCCATACATTTCGTCATAGTATTTCTGGTAATCGCCACTCGTCACCTCGCTTATCCATTGTTGGTTGTCGAGATTCCATTTGATTGTCTTCACTATTCCGTCGGCGAACATTGTCTCGGGATACCACCCGAGTTCCTCCTTTATCTTCGTCGGGTCGATGGCATAGCGCGCGTCGTGGCCGAGGCGGTCGGCTACGTGCTCTATCAGGGAATCGTTGATCCAAGATATGTCGATGTCGCCGTTGGCGTCTTTTACCTGCTTCTTCAGCACCTTGCGCAATTCCTTGTCGGCCTCCATCATGTCGCGGATGGTCTTTATGGTAAGCTTCACGATGTCGATGTTCTTCATCTCGTTGTGTCCGCCCACGTTGTAGACCTCGCCCACCTTGCCTTCGCGCACCACGAGGTCGATGGCCTTGCAATGGTCTTCCACATAGAGCCAGTCGCGCACGTTTAGGCCAGCACCATAAACTGGCAACTTCTTGCCCTCAAGGATGTTGTTGATGATGAGCGGGATGAGTTTCTCCGGGAAATGGTATGGCCCGTAGTTGTTTGAGCAACGGGTTATGCTCACAGGCATGTGGTAGGTGTCGCGATATGCCTGCACGAAGAAGTCGGCGCTCGCCTTGCTTGCCGAATAAGGACTATGGGGGCACAACGGTGTTGTCTCCATGAAGAATCCCTCCGCGCCCAACGCGCCATAGACCTCATCGGTTGACACCTGATGGTAACGCTTTCCTTCCTTCCACGTGGGGTAGCCTTGTGCGTCCTTGCCCGTGACCCAAGCCTTTCGTGCCGCGTCCATAAGGTTTTGCGTTCCGAGGATGTTCACGCTAAGGAAGAGTTGAGGGTCTTCTATCGAACGGTCCACGTGACTCTCCGCCGCGAAGTTGACAACAAAGTCGATGTCATTCTCCGCGAAAAGGTTGTCCACGAGCTCACGGTCGCGTATGTCGCCCTTCACGAAGAAGCAACGCTTGTTGTCGATATCGTCCTTGATGGTGCCCAAGTTGCCGGCATAAGTCAAGGCGTCGAGAACAATGACCTTGATGTCGTCGTTGACATACTTCTTGTGCAATAGATACTTGATGAAATTGGAGCCAATGAAACCCGCAGCTCCCGTGACAAGATATGTTTTCATAATTCGAAGCGTTTTTTAATGAATTCTGCGATAAAAAGTTCGGTGCCCTCAAGGCCCAACAGGCTGGAGTTGACGCATAGGTCGTAGCTCTCGGAGTGTCCCCAGGTCTTGCCCGTGTAATAGTTGTAATACGAGGCTCTTGTTTCCTCCTGCGAGTGAATGTATTTCCGCGCCGTGTCACGGTCGAAATCGTGGCGTTTGCAAACGGCCTTGATTCGCTCGTCGAGATTGGCAGTGATAAAGACACTCACGGTGTTTTTACAGTCGCGCAACACGTAGTCGGCCGTGCGGCCCACAAACACGCAGCTGCCCTCCTCGGCCACTTTCTTTATGGCATCGCTCTGAAACTTGTAGAGAGAGTCTTGCGACAGGTTGTCCTTGTAGAAGTTACTTTCACCCATAAGTGGCACTCTGACATGGAAGAGCGACTTGAAAAAACCTTTCTGCTCGTCGTTTTGCTCGAAAAACTTCTTGCTGAAGCCACTCTCCTTGGCGGCGAGGTCGAGAAGTTCCTTGTCGAAGAACTTGCAGTTGAACTCCTCGGCAAGCATTTTCGCTATGATTCTGCCTCCGGAGCCTATTTGCCTGCCTATGTTGATGATGATCTTCTTATCAGTATTCATTGTTAGATTGTTTTATTTGCTGCTTGAATTTTCTCATATATGAAACCATGATGACGGCTGCCACGGCCGCGGCTATGAAGTCGGACGTTGGCAGGGCATACCATACGCCATCCACCCCGAACAACAAGGGGAAGACATAGAGCAAGGGAAGGAGGAAGAGCAGCTGTCTCGACAAAGAGAGGAAGATGCTTATCTTCACCTTTCCTATACATTGGAAGAAGTTGGTTACCACCATCTGGAATCCCACTATGAAGAACACGAGCATGTTTATCCTTATAGCACCCATGGCCATCTTGATGAGCACGGGGTCGCTGGTGAAGATACGTGCGAGAAGGTGAGGTATCAACATTGCGATGAGCCAACCCACAGACATGATGACGGTGGCCGTGATCATGGCGAGCTTGAACACCCTCAATAGCCTGTCTATCTTCTGCGCCCCATAATTGTATCCGGCAATCGGCTGCATGCCTTGGTTGACACCGATGATAATCATAATGAAGACAGTGGATATGGCAGAGGCTATGCCGTAAGCGCCTACCATCAAGTCGCCGCCATACCTGACAAGCTGGTTGTTGATGAAAATTATGATGAGGCAAGCACAGAGGTTCATCAAGAAAGGCGATATGCCTATGGCGATGATGTTTTTCACGAGTCTCGCCTTCAACCCATAAATGCCTCTCTTGAGGTGAAGCAGCTCGTTCTTATTGGTGAAAAGCCTCATTTGGTAAACAAGCGCCAACGACTGGGAGATGACGGTAGCGAAAGCCGCGCCACGGATTCCCCACTTCATGACGAGGATAAACACCACGTCGAGCAAAATATTCATGACCACGGTGAAGATGGTGGCACTCATGGCCTGCCGTGGCTTGCTCGCCGCGCGCAACACCGCGTTCATGCCAAAATACATGTGGGAAATCATGTTGCCGCAAAGGATGACTTGCATGAAACTGCGCGCGTAGGGAATCGTGTCCTTGCTCGCTCCGAAAAAATAAAGTATAGGGTCAAGAAACACAAGGCATATGACAGCGAAGCAAAAGCCTATGATGAGGTTGAGAGTCACCGTGTTGCCGAGCAGTTCCTCCGCGGTGCGGTAATCCTTTTGCCCGAGCTTCACGGATATGGCGGTCGAGGCTCCCACGCCCACCGCGGCGCCAAAGGCCCCGGAAAGGTTCATGAATGGAAACGTGATGGCAAGGCCCGATATGGCAAGCGGCCCCACGACCTGACCTATGAAAGCACGGTCAATGATGTTGTATAACGACGAGGCTACCATGGCAATGATAGCCGGCATGGCATATTGAAGCAAGAGCTTGCCAACGGGTTGGGTTCCCAGGGCAAGCGTGGCTTTTCTACTTTCGTTCTCTTTATCCATAGTGCAAAAGTAACATATTTATTTGGGCTTTCGCGTTTTTCAAGCTACTTTTGCAAAAAATATTTTCAATGGACAGGCACGCCCTAACACTTTTTGAGCTCAACTCGCTCGTCAGCAACGTCATCGACACGGCTTTCGACCACGCCTTCTGGGTCGAGGCCGAGCTTTCCGAGGCACGCGAGGTCAGGGGCCATTGCTACATGGAACTCATACAAAAGGACATCTTCTCAGCCACACCTGTGGCAAGAGCCTCAGCAAAGTGCTGGAAAACCACATGGGCGAAGCTGAGGCCGAAGTTTGAGCGTGCAACCGGGCAAGGTCTCCACGCCGGCATGAAGGTGATGCTTCGTGTCACGGCAAATTTTCATGAGGCCTACGGCTTTGCCTGGATAGTGCAAGACATCGACCCCACCTATACCCTTGGCGACATGGCAAGGAAGCGGCTGGAGATAATCCGGCAGCTGAAAGAAGAAGGGGTGTTCGACCTGCAAAAGGAACTCGCCATACCCATGTTCGCACAACGCGTGGCAGTAATATCAAGCGAGAGCGCGGCAGGATATGGCGACTTCTGTCACCAACTGCTCGACAACGACTACGGCTTCGCCTTCAACATAAGGCTGTTTCCCGCCACCATGCAAGGCGAGCAAGTGGAAGCGACCATCATCAATGCCTTGAACGACATATATGACAATGTCGACGACTTCGACGTCGTGGTCATCATCCGAGGCGGCGGCGCCACGGCAGACATGAGCGGCTTCGACACCTTGGCGTTGGCAGAGAACGTGGCCAACTTCCCCCTTCCGATAATCACGGGCATTGGCCACGACCGCGACGAGAGCATCCTCGACATGGTTTCCAACACCAGAGTCAAGACTCCGACGGCAGCGGCGGCTTTCCTCGTGGACAATCTCGCCAACCTATGGAGTCACATAGATGCCATGCGTGAACGTGTGGCGACAATGGTGAGAAGGCGCATGGAGACCGAGCAGGAGCGCCTTGCCAGAATCTCCGGACGGGTGCCCATTCTCTTCTCCCTGGTCAAGGAAAGGCAGGAGGCCAAACTCTCACGCCTCATGACCGCCATCTCCGGTTCCATAAGGGAACGACTGCAACGTGCCATGCATGAGATCGCGGTAATAGACAACAACATCCAGCCTTTGGTGGAAAGAAAGCTGACAAGGGAAAGCAACCGCGTTGTCCAGCTATCCCTTCGTGCCGAAGCGCTTGACCCACAGCGACTATTGAAGCGAGGCTACAGCATCACTTTGCTCAATGGCAAGGCCATTCACGACCCAGCGACACTAAAAGAAGGCGACACCATCGAGACAAGGGTTGAGAAAGGCTCGTTTGCCTCCACTGTACATCTGAACAACCAAAAACTATGAGATATGGCTAAACAAGAAATGAAATACGAAGAGGCCGTGCGCCAACTGGAGACCATCGTCGACAAGCTCGAAAGCAACGAACTCGGCATCGACCAGCTATCCACCGAGCTGAAGAAAGCCCAGCAGCTCATCAAGCTCTGCAAGGACAAACTGACCAAGACCGACGATGAAATAAGGAAATTGTTGGATAAAGATTAAATTATCGCACAAACATTATCGCATTATCGTTTTTATTGCTAATTTTGCAATAAACTATCAGAAAACAGTATTAAATCATTATATTATGAAAGACTTAGATTGGGGGAATTTATCTTTCGGTTATCGCAAGACCGACTACAATGTTCGCTGCTACTACCACGACGGCAAATGGGGCGAGATAGAGGTTTGCTCAGACGAGTACATCAACATGCACATGGCAGCCACCTGTCTCCACTATGGCCAGGAAGCTTTCGAAGGCATGAAGGCTTACCGTTGCCCCGACGGCAAGGTGCGCGTCTTCCGCGTGAAAGACAACGCCGAGCGTCTTCAGTCAACAAGCGACGGCATCGTGATGCCACAGGTGCCCACAGAGATGTTCGAGGAAATGGTTAAGAAAGTGGTACGCCTCAATCAGGATTACATTCCGACCTATGAGAGTGGCGCGACGCTCTACATCCGCCCGTTGCTTATCGGCATAACACCCCAGGTGGGTGTGCATCCTGCCAAGGACTACCTCTTCCTGATTTTCACCACGCCCGTTGGCCCTTATTTCAAGGGTGGCTTCGCCTGCAACAAGTACGCCATCGTGCGCGATGTCGACCGTGCCGCACCTCTTGGCACGGGTTGCTACAAGGTGGGTGGCAACTATGCTGCCTCGCTTCGCGCCCACATGTTCGCCGCCAGCAAGGGCTATGGCTCGGAGTTCTACCTCGACGCCAAAGAGAAGAAATATGTTGACGAGTGCGGTGCCGCCAACTTCTTCGGCATCAAGAACAACACCTATGTAACGCCTAAGAGCACCTCTATCCTTCCTTCTATCACCAACAAGAGCCTCATGCAGATAGCCGAGGACCTTGGCCTGAAGGTTGAGCGTCGCCCCGTGCCCGAGGAGGAGTTGCCAACGTTCGAGGAAGCCGGAGCTTGCGGCACGGCAGCGGTCATCTCGCCCATCTCCGAGCTCGACGACCTTGCCACAGGAAAGAAATACGTGTTTGGCGACAAGCCGGGACCATGGTCAACAAAGCTCTACGAGACTCTGCGGGGCATACAATACGGCACCGTGGAGGACAAGCACGGCTGGACGACAGTTGTGATTGAATAATCATATATCAATGACATATATAAAGCACGATTTGAACTATCCAAGGTCAAATCGTGCTTTTGTCATTTGGCGCATACATAGACAACCACTGTTTTTCAAGAAACCATAAAACTTTCAAACCATGATAAGAAAACAAATATTGAGTATCATAGCCTTGTGCCTCCCATTGTGCGCAATGGCACAATCGGGGCCACAAGTGACCTACCGCGACGGAACCCTTGAGGGCATCGACTCTTCCGGGGTGAAGATTTTCCGTGGCATACCATTTGCCCAGCCTCCTGTGGGCGACCTGCGCTGGAAAGCCCCACAACCCGTGAAAGCATGGACGGGCGTGCGCTCGGCAAAGGCGTTTGGAGCTGACCCGGAACAGAACAACATCTTTGGCGACATGGTTTTCGAGGGCAAGGGCAAGAGTGAAGACTGCCTATACCTCAACGTGTGGACACCTGCCAAGAAGATGAACGAGAAGCTGCCCGTGCTGCTCTATTTCAATGGTGGCGGCCTCGTGGCGGGCAGTGGCTCGGAGCCTCGTTACCAAGGTCTCCGACTGGCGCGCCGCGGAAACATCATCGTGGTCACGGCAAACTATCGTGAGGGCATCTTCGGGTTCTTCTCTCTCCCGGAGCTGACCAAGGAGGGATGCCATGGCAACCAAGGATGGCTCGACCAAGCAGCCGCCATCAAATGGGTAAAGGACAACATTGCCGCCTTCGGTGGCGACCCCGACAGGCTCACCATCGACGGGGAGTCGGCTGGCGCTCAATCGGTATGCGCGCTCACCACCTCACCGCTGACGCGCGACCTCCTCAATGGATACATGTGTTCAAGTGGGGCCATCGTCTCCAACGCCACGCCAATAAGCCTTTCAGAGGCGGAGCGGAAAGTGACGGCATGGGCAAAGAAGAACAACCTCAAAAAGCTCAGCGACCTTCGCAAGCTATCCGCCGAGGAGCTGAAGAAGCTCGACGACGGCACCTTCGGCGAGGGCACCAAGTGCATAGACGGCATCTTCCTCGACGAAGACCCAAACAAGGTTATCAGCGAGGGGCGCCAGTCTCAGGTGCCATGCCTGCTGGGAAACAACAACGGTGAGATGGCTGTCGCCTCCTATGCCGCAGGCAAGACCCCGACATTGGAAAACATCAGCCCTGCCATTGCCAACTATTTCGGCACGGACGCAAGCACCATCTTCAACCTCTACGACATCCATACGGATGCCGACGTCCATGGCGACAAGGGCACGGCTCTCGGCGGCGACATGTTCATTGCCTACGCCACATGGAAATGGGCCGACATGGTGCGCCTGAGCAGCAAGGCACCCGTCTTCCGCTATGTCTATTGCCATCCTCGCCCCAATATGCAGCTCGCAGGCAAGAAGCCAGGACTCGCAGGCGGAACGGTGGATGCCAAGGACGACGAGCCCAAGCAGCCAGCCGCAACGAGTGCCGTACACTCAGCCGACATAGAATACGCCATGGGCAACCTGTCTACCAACAACGCCTTCCCATGGACTGCCGACGACTATGCCACCTCGGAGATCTTCCAGCAAGTCTACGTCAACTTCGTGAACCACGGCAACCCAAACGGTCCCGGCATACCACAATGGGACACCTATAACAACAATGGCGACGTGCCGCCGGTGATGCTCATCGACACCAACACGCGTCAGGTGAAAGATGCCAAAGTTTACGCCCGCTACAAGAAAATAGATGCCTTCATACAGGCAAAAAAGAAGTGATTTGGCATTCCACTGAAATGCCGTTGCCTTTGCACTGGAAAGGCAACGGCTTAACAGTGGAAAGGCAACGGCATTGCAGTGATAAGCCGATTTCAGAAATATAGCAATTTAAAAGCAGATATTTCCGCTTTATCATCTAATTATTCCGCTTCGCAGAGTCATGTGCCCATTTATGGATTATAATTGCTAATTTTACAAATATTACACAAGCTACAATAGAACTTGTTTTAATTGCTGAGACGCCCAGGCTCATCCAAACAAAAGAACTATGAATAAATTAGTTAAATATAAAGAAATGATTAAGGAGTGGACGGTTTTCACTCTTATATTTTTCTTTCTATACGATGTCATCTGGGCTATCGCTGACTTTGAGGACTTCAAACGGGGATGTGAAGGTAATTACCTCTGCTTGTTTTCGGACTTGATATATTGCGGCATTTTTTCCTTAGCCAGTTTGGCGGCCAATCAAGTATTGCTTAAACAGAGATGTTTCAAACAGGCAGAAACCGACCGCAAGATGTTTCTCTGCTGCGTTGCCGTTATAGTTGCAGTCAACATACTTATTGCAGGCGCTTGTGACGTGTTGGTGGACTTTATTGATCCTGGTTTCATGGAAGATGACGTGTGGGGGACGTTCTTTCTTTTCGGGATAATAGCAATTTTGCTGACCCTTATACATTTGTTGTTGCATTATTCAGATGTAGTGATACGCAGGAGCAAGGATAATATGTATCTGAGAAAGAAATATTTGAAGCTGCAGTTAAATCCTCATTTCGTGTTCAACAGTTTGAGCTCACTGGCTGGTATGATAGAAGATGAGCCACGGCGGGCAGAGGAATACGTGGTAAGGTTGTCGCAGGTCTACAGACACACGCTTCGGAATATAGACCAAGACTATATAACCGTCAACGACGCAATGGACTTTTCAAGAACTTATATCAGCTTGCTTAATCTGAGATATGACGATAGAATCATACTGGAGACTGACAATGTCTACAAGAATGGAAATGACAAGATATTGTCTCTAAGCCTGCAATTACTCATAGAGAACGCCGTGAAACACAACTCACCACATGAAAGCACTCCTCTCCGTATTCAGGTAAATGTTCGAGACAATATGCTCGTCATCAAGAATAACAGGATTTACACTCATGGGCACAACGACCAAATGATAGAATCGTATGGCATAGGGTTGAAGAACTTAAAGCAACGTTATGAGCTTGAATGCGGGAAGGAAATAGGCTTTAGCGTCACTCGCGATTCTTTTGAAATTAGTCTGCCCATAATAAAGATACAACAACAGAGCGATGAAAAAGGTATTGATAATAGAGGATGACTACTTCAGCGCAAAGCGTCTTAAAAGACTCATAATGGACATTAATGATATGGTTGATGTTCATGGACCACTGAAAAGCGTCAATGAGGTGGTTGAGGAACTATCTGTAAACAACGACTACGACTTGATATTGTCCGACATTCGCCTTGCCGACGGTGATGTATTCGAGGCATTCCGGAAGGTCAAGCCAAAATCATTTGTCATTTTCACAACCGCCTACGATGAATATGCCATGCGAGCCATCAAGAACAACGGGCTTGATTATCTGATGAAGCCCATTGACCTCAAGGAATTATGTATGGCAATGGATAAACTGAAGATGTTGACTCATTACAATACAGAAGTCAACAGCAAGCTGGATGCATTATTGGAAGAAACACGTCCATATCGGGAACGTTTCTTGGTAAACAAAGGTGAGGAATTGATTATGTTGTATACTGACGACATAAGCTACATAAGCAAGACCGACAATCATGTTATGGCTTTCACGGAAGATGGCACATCCTATTCTTTGACGACGAGCATGACCGAAACGGAACTGATGTTAGACCCCAACAAATTCTTTCGCATCAACAGACAATACATAGCAAATATAAATGGCATCAAGAAAATAAGCCTGTTCTTCAATTCAAAACTGAAAGTAAAACTGAAAGGATGCAACGACGACAATATTGTAATAAGTAAAGAAAAAGCATCGCAATTCAAGAAATGGCTGGACAAATAAGATTATCATGCATAGTCTTTTTCATGGCTATGATTGCAAGTCAGGCAACCGCATCCACAGAAAACCCTGACGAACCGCACAGGCATCATCGCATTGGCGTGACAGGTGAAATCAAGTCAAACGTAATTTGGCAATTGGAGGCTTCCTACCATTGGTTCCCTTTCAAATATATGGGGATGGGAGCCTCTGTGGGTATTTGGAAAGAAATAGGTAGCGACAAAGGCCCAGCAACAAACCAATGGAGAATAAATGAAAACAGCAAAAACGCAACGAGCTTTTTTCTTATGCCATCCGTTGTCATCCAAACACCAGCACTTATAAAAACAGATGAGGTAAGTATCGGCTTGATGGCAGAGCCAGGCGTAATGATGAATGTTCCATACGACAAGGTTTTCATAGAAGAAATCAACGAAGTAGGTATACCGGTGGCTGATTCTAAAGTCAGCTATAACAAAGGAAAATGGTTTGCTTTCAGCTTTCGTGTTGGTGCATATGCATCATTTGGCAATGTGAACATATCCTTGGGGTATGTTCACTCAGACTTGGATATATATGCCATGCGAAGGAATATGCAGTATAGAAACGTAAAGTTCAAAAATTTCTATCCTGAACCGAAAAATATCGGAGGTTTGTATATAGGCCTTTCATTACAGTTATAAGCCAAAAAACAAGCCGGCAAGCCTACTTCCATTGTAGACGATTTGCTCTTATTGGGTTCCCTTCTGTTAGAGATTTTTCAGAATGTCACACCAATCCCAAAGGAAATGGAATGACGAGTACTATTACTGTCGTAATATATGTTTTTCCGGTTCTCCTCATCATAGCTGACCGTGGAAATATTCCGAAAATCTTTAAAGTCATATGCTATTTGGAAAT
>CAVKWN010000025.1:0-37681 GCA_963660075.1 Lachnospiraceae bacterium | reverse complement strand
GCAGCATCCCCTACTGCCACTGGTGGCCCAAACAGAACACCACGGAATGGGTGAGTTACACCTTCCAAGAGACTCAGGAAATCAAAAGTAGCACCGTATATTGGTACGACGACCAGCCCTGGGGTGGGTGCAAGGTGCCAGACTACTGGAAAATCTACTACCAAGACGAGGCTGGCAACTGGAAGGAAGTGACAGGTGCTGACGGCTATCCCACAGCCAAGGGCACAGCTTGCACCGTCAACTTCGACCCTGTGAAGACCAAGGCAGTGAAGCTCGAACTGAAGCAGCCTGAGAAGCACTCTTGCGGCTTGTTTGAGTGGAGCATAAAATAATTATTGATATCCGCTAAAACTCAATAGGTCTGGACCTCACAAGGAAGTCCAGACCTATTGTCATATTATACAAAAAGTATTGAAGCCGTATTTACTTGATGTTCGGCTCCTGCAACCCATAATTCTTCTTCTTGTCAATAACGAGAAGGAGGAGACTCAAGACAACCGCGCACACTCCAAACGAGCAGAACACGCTCATACTCGTTTTGTACGTCGGGTCTGAGCCATTGAGCTTGCCTATCAACATCGGCACAAGGCTAAGGCCAATGTTCTGAATATAGAAGATTATTGCGTAAGCCGAACCTAACAACTTCAAGGGGATAATCTTTGGAACACTGGGCCACATGGCTGAGGGTACCAACGAGAACGCCACACCAAGAAGTATCATGATGATGACGGCAAACCAACCATAAGGCAGGATATGGATAGCGAAAATGAAATGAATAGCTGCCAACATGGTAGATCCGATAATCATCAGAGTGGCGCCTTTTCCTATCTTGTCGTACAGCGAGCCAAACAAAGGCGTAAGAAGGATGGTGCCGAAGGGAATGAGTCCTGGGATGATACCAGCCACATTCTCAGGAACACTATAGTTGGCAATCATCAGCTTTGTGGCGAACTTCAAGAATGGGAACACACCACTGTAGAAGAGCAAGCACAACAAGCAAATGCACCAAAAGCCTGGGTTGGAGAAAATGAGCTTGAGATCACGGAAATGGAACTTCTCGTCGTCGGTCTCACCTTGCCCCTCAACTTGCTTTTCGCTCTCTCCCTTAGCCTCAGCGATACTACGGTCGAGCTTCTTGTCCATGATCGTATAGACGATAAAGACAAGGAAACCTAGGGTAAGCAATACCGCACCAAGCAATATTGGAGCGCCTACCTTGCCACCAAAAGCCTTGGCAAAAGGCAGGGCACCCATCATTGCCGCTGCCGTGCCAAGACGCGCGAGAGCCACCTGAATGCCCATGGCAAGCGCAAGCTCATGACCAGTAAACCACTTGGTAATAATCTTAGATACCGTGATACCGCAAATCTCACATCCCATACCGAATATAGAGAATCCAAGAGAAGCAACCGCAGCCGACATGGGAAGGTTTCCCTTGAAGATAATGATATTCAGATAGATGCTGTCGCCTCCAAAGTCGTGACTGACACCAAAGAACTTGACACACACGCCAATCACCATCAACGCACAAGCCAAGATACCCGTGAAACGAATGCCCATCTTGTCAAGGATAATACCGCCAAAGAAGAGCATGAGCAGGAACACATTGATAAGGCCATAACTTCCAGAAAAGAAGCCGTAATCATCCGACGACCAACCCAATCCACCTTCGGCGACAGGCTTGGTCAGAAGCACCTCAAGGGGCGACATCACGTCCGTGATGAAGTAGCCCATCATCATTGTGAAAGCGACTATGAAAAGGGCTGTCCAACGCGCGCCTTTACTATCGCTAAGAATTTGTTGAAATTTCTCTACCATAATATAAACTTGATTTTTCTATAATGAACATTTCATTGCAGCTACAGACGGGCACAGAGTCCGCACGTAGCTGCAAAACATGGTTCTTGATTACTTCTTCAGCCAACGGTCGAGCCAATTGAAGAACGTGCGTTGCCAGAGTATTCCGTTTTGTGGCTTCAGCACCCAGTGGTTCTCGTCAGGGAAGATAAGAAGCTCTGCTGGTATGCCTTTCATGCGCGCGGCGTTGAAAGCTCCAAAGCCTTGGTTGGCGTTGATGCGGTAGTCTTTCTCGCCATGAATGCAGAGGATAGGCGCGTCCCACTTATCCACAAAACGGTGTGGGCTATTCTCGTAAGTACGCTTTGCAGCTTCCGTAGCGTCTTTGTTCCAATAGGCGTCATCATACTCCCAGTTGCTGAACCAAGCCTCCTCTGTGTCGGTGTACATCGACTCAAGGTTGAAAGCGCCATCGTGAGCAATGAAGCACTTGAAACGCTTGTCATGATGACCGGCAAGATAATAGACGGAGAATCCACCGAAGCTGGCACCTACGGCACCCATTCGTTCCTTGTCCACATAAGGCAGGTTGTTGGCGGCATCGTCTATCGCAGAAAGGTAGTCGCGCATACACTGACCTGTCCAGTCCTGTGACACCTCCTCGTTCCATGCCGAACCGAAACCTGGAAGACCACGACGGTTAGGTGCCACGACTACGTAACCGTGGGCTGCCATTATGCTGAAGTTCCACCTGTATGACCAAAACTGTGAAACCGGGCTCTGTGGTCCACCCTCGCAATATAACAACGTAGGATATTTCTTCGTGGAATCGAAATGAGGCGGGAGGATGATCCAAACAAGCTCTTGCTTGCCATCGGTCGTTGTCACCCAACGCTGTTGGATTGTGGGCAATGCCAACTGGTCAAATATTTGCTTGTTCTCCGCTGTGATACGCGCGAGCGTTGACGACTTAGGCTTCTTGTTGTTTGGTGTCAGCACATATAAGTCGTCTGGAGCTGCCATGGAATGCTTGGTCACCAATAGCGACTTGTCCTTAACGCCAGTGCCAAGCATCTGAAGAGAGCCGAAGTCTGCCCACTCGTCCACACTGATTTGCATCACGTTGCCATCCAAATTGGCCTGGTAGACATTCTCGGTAGCGTGCCAACAACCAGTGAAATAGAGGGTCTTGCTGTCGTTTGCCCAAACGAAAGCGGCGACGTTGGAATCAAATCCTTCTGTGACATATTGCTTCTTGCCTGTAGCCAGGTTCATTACGCACAAACGGTTGCGATCGCTCTCGTATCCGTCGCGTGCCATACTCTGCCAAGCAATATACTGACCATCAGGCGAGAACTGAGGATTTATGTCATAACCAACTTG
The DNA here is from genome assembly GCA_963660075.1 of Lachnospiraceae bacterium. Taxonomy (GTDB): domain Bacteria; phylum Bacteroidota; class Bacteroidia; order Bacteroidales; family Bacteroidaceae; genus Prevotella. Next base: position 34,501 of record CAVKWN010000025.1, on the reverse strand, counting down.
CATATCACCATTTTGATGGTTTACCTTTTGGTCACGCATGCTCTTCGTTGGGTCAATCTTTGGTGCTTTGTATCCCTCAGGCTTGCACAGGTTGCGTGTGGTTTTCTCTGCTACATTATATAAAAAAATGTCGGCATCTGTTGAAATCGCATAATCAACACCCGTCTTCTTGCGGCAAGTATAGGCGATGTTCTTGGAATCCTTGCTCCAGTCAAGCTGCTCAATGCCGCCAAACGGAGCCATCGGACACTCATAAGGCTCGCCATTAAGGATGTCTACCCCTTCGTCCACCTTATCGGCTTTGACATTAGCGACAAAAGGATGGGCTACGCTTTCAACATAGTGGTCCCAGTGACGATAGTTGAGGTCGGTGACTCTTCTGCCCGTGGCAAGAGGCAGGTCTTTCGGATTTTCCTTGATAGACTCATGGTAAGGCAAACTCTTTATGAGAATGACCTTAGTTCCATCAGGCGAGAACTTATACCCCTCTACATCAAGCTTTGAGTCACTAAGCTTAACACGCTCAGTGCCATCAGCATTCATCTTCCATAGCTGACCTTCACGCAAGAAGGCTATCTTCTTGCCACCTTCAATCCATGAAGGATCGCTCTCACTCTTCTCGTCTGAAGTCAGGAGCACTGGCTTAACGATGGTTTTGCCAACCTTAGTCGACTGAATGTAAAGAACCGTATGGCTCTTGTTTTCCTTTACGCTGTAATAGCTCACTTGATACGCCACCTGTTTCCCGTCGGGAGAAACAGCAGCCGTACCGATTCTACCCATTGCCCACAAGGCCTCGGGAGACATCAAGTCGGACTTCAGCGTGATACTGCTCTTTCCAATCATTGTTGTAGCGTCTATCTTAGGCGTCCCAAGAAGCATGGCGCCTAAAACCAAAGCAATAGTCTTATTCATTATGATAAAAATTATGCGATATTATTAAACAGTATAGGGAGGCTCAAACGGGCCTCCCTAACGTTAACTAAAAAATGGTCTACCGTTTACGATTCTGCTGTTGTTTCATCTGCTCTTGCTGCATCTGCTGCAAAGCCTGCATACGGGCAGCCAAACCGCTCATCTTCTTTGGGTTATCCTTGTTCTCCTTGTAGCGACGTTCAAGGATAGCCAGTAGCTTTTCATCATTGGTCGTCTTGCGTAGCACGAACATGATAATCGCCGAGAAAAGAAGTGATATGAAATAATAGAAGTTAAGACCAGCGGAGTAATCGTTGAAGATGAAGAAGAACATCAATGGCATTAAATACATCATCCATTGCATTGTCTTCATCTGCTCGGCCTGTTGGCCAACCATTTGATCCTTTTGCAGCTGCATCGTAAACCATGAGTATATGAGCTGTGCGGCTACGAAGAGTATACACGTCAACGACAGATGATCGCCAATGACAGGCAGGGTCGTGCCCCACTCTATTATCGGATCAAATGTTGAGAGATCGTGAATCCAAAGGAAGCTCTCACCACGCAACTGTATGGCGTTAGGCACGAAATTGAACATGGCAATCCAGATAGGCATCTGAATGAGCATCGGCAAACAACCACTGAGCGGTGACACGCCATACTTGGCATATTCCGCCATCATGGCCTGCTGTTTCTGCATGGCATCCTCCGGCTTGTTGTATTGCTTTGTCGCCTCGTCAAGCTTCGGTTTGAGCACACGCATCTTCGCTGAAGACATGTAACTCTTCTTCACCATTGGATATGTGATGGCTTTCAGAAGAAGGGTAATGAGAATCAACACGATACCCATATTGAAGCCCCACGATGTGAGCCATGTGAACACAGGCATCGTGAACCAACGGTTGATAATGCGGAAGAGAGGCCAGCCAAGATATACAAGCCTTTCCATTTCGAGATCCTTATTGAAAGAACTCTCCTGCTCCACATTCTTCAAGGTATAGAAGTCGTTGGGGCCATAATAGAACTCAAGCTCCGTAGCCTTCTTTCCACTTGGGTCGAATGCGGTCTTCATGCTTGCCTTGAAGTCTTTAAGGTAACGCACCTTCCAATTGTCTTGCGACTCCTTGTTGTAGACCGTACTCTCAAGGTCGGCACCTTTTTCAAAACCATCCTTGGAAATGATTACAGCAGAGAAGAACTGGTTCTTGAAAGCCACCCAATCCATCTGCTCATCCACGGTCTCCTGCTTAGAGGAAGCCTCACTGAGATAGTCGGTGCCACCATCGGTGCATTTCCAGTCGAGACGAGCATAACGGTTCTCAAAATTGAAACCTCTCTCCTGCTGCCTTACGGTCTCGTGCCAATCAATGTTCATGCGTGAGGCGTTGGGATCGAACAATCCGCTCATTCCCGTTGCCTTGATGTCAAGGTGCAACATATAGTTCTTGCCCAGACGGTAGTTGAACACCAATGTTTTTCCCTGCCCTGCGTCAGCGGTAAGCGTCACGGTAGAGTCGGTGACTGCTGATGGAGTGAAATAAAGGTCAGATGTCCTGATGTTCATTTCTTTAGCCACAAGCGTATAGTCGAGCGACTGACGACGCCCCTCAAAGAGAGTCACTCCTTTCTCATCGTCATTTTTCCCACTTCTGTCAGCCATGTCGTGGCCAATGAATCGCTTTGAGCCTTTCTGGTTTTTCAAGTATGCCTTTACCACCGTTGCGCCTTTTGTTGAAAGCGTAAGGGCTACCTTGCTGTTACTCAAGACAATATTCTGCGCATTACCCACAAGAGATTTGTGGAAGAGGGCAGTAGTGTCCTCAGCCACTTTCTGTTTCAATGCCTGATGCTGCTTGTATTCAGCGGCTTTTGCGGCTTTCTCCGCCTTCGCGCGGATTGCCTGCTCGGTAGAGTCCTTGACAAACGCCGCGCGTCGTTCTTGCTCTGACGGCTGCGAATAGATGCTGAAGCCAATGAGCACGGCGGCGATAAGTACAAATCCTATTATTGAATTCTTGTCCATTTATTTCTCTTGATTTTCAATAGCTGCCTTCACAAAGTCGAGGAAGAGAGGGTTCGGATGGAGTACAGTCGACTGATACTCGGGATGGAACTGTGTGCCTATGTACCACTTAAGAGATGGGATCTCGACAATCTCTACCAAATCGCTCTCAGGGTTACGTCCCACACATGTCATGCCATTACGCTCAAACTCCTTTTCATAATCGTTGTTGAACTCGTAACGATGACGGTGACGCTCCTGAATGTGCTCCTTCTTATAAATATTGAACACGCGCGAACTTTGTCTTAAATCGCACTCGTATGCGCCAAGACGCATAGTGCCACCCATGTTGGTGATGTTCTTCTGCTCCTCCATGATGTCAATGACATTATGCGGAGTCTTCTCGTCCATCTCACGGCTGTTGGCATCCTTATATCCAAGCACGTTTCTCGCGAACTCAATAACCATCATCTGCATACCAAGGCAAATGCCCAATGTTGGTATGTCGTGCTCACGACAGTATTTTGCGGCCACGATTTTGCCCTCTATGCCACGCTGGCCAAATCCAGGGCAAATCACGATGCCATCCTGTCCTTTTACCTTCTCGGCAACATTCTCTGGAGTGAGATACTCTGAGTTGATGAACGTGATAACCGTCTTGTGGTCATTGTATGTTCCTGCTTGCGAGAGGCTCTCGCGAATACTCTTGTAAGCGTCCTGCAAGTCATACTTGCCCACGAGACCGATGTGAACTTCTTTCGTAGCCTTGTTTCGGCGCTCAAGGAAAGCCCTCCACGGACCAAGTGCCGGCTTCTCGCCCACAGGCTCACCCACCTTGCGCAATATGGCCGCGTCAAGACCTTGGCTCTGCATGTTCACGGGCACTTCATAAATGCTAGGCAAGTCTTCGCTCTGCACAACGCAGTCGAGGTCCACGTTACAGAATGCCGCCACCTTCTTACGGATGCCGTCCTCGAGATGCTTCTCAGTGCGCAGCACGAGGATGTCGGGCTGTATGCCAACGCTCTGCAATTCTTTCACGCTGTGCTGTGTCGGTTTCGTCTTCAACTCACCAGCGGCCTTAAGGTAAGGGATGTAGGTAAGGTGGAGGTTCACCGCCTTTTTGCCCAGTTCCCACTTCATCTGACGGATAGCCTCAAGGAACGGCGCACTCTCAATGTCACCAATGGTTCCACCAATCTCGGTGATAACAAAGTCGTAATGGTATTTTGTTCCAAGGAGCTTGATGTTGCGTTTAATCTCATCCGTAATATGCGGCACCACCTGAATGGTCTTTCCAAGATAGTCGCCACGGCGCTCCTTGTCGATTACCGACTTGTAGATACGACCCGTGGTCATGGAGTTTGCCTTGGTGGTCTTGATATCGGTAAAACGCTCGTAGTGACCAAGGTCGAGGTCGGTTTCCATGCCATCAACAGTGACATAACACTCTCCGTGCTCATAAGGATTGAGCGTACCAGGGTCAATGTTGATATAAGGATCAAATTTCTGGATAGTGATATTGTAGCCCCTTGCCTGGAGGAGCTTTCCTATAGACGATGATATGATTCCTTTTCCCAAAGAGGAAACCACACCGCCCGTGACGAAAATGTACTTTGTTTCTGCCACAATCTTGAGGATTAATAATGATAATAAAAAATTTGTTGCAAAGATACGGCTATTTTACGAGATAAACAACAAATCATTTTAGTATTTTCCTTTTGGATTTTGTTTCACATTTACTACCTTTGCATCAAATTATTGTTCATCCTGCTATATGTCACTCAAAAGACTCAACATATTCTCCGGTAAACATCAATGCGGCTGGCAAGCGGCACTGTTCTCACTTTTCGTTTTGGCGTTTATTCCCTCGTTTGCCTCCGCCTCGACCCAACGGCGTTTTCATGTTTCCACAGACGATGCCACACAAAGGCTCATGCACAAGTATGCCGACTCCCTGCTTCTCTTCCGCGACTCCTTGTATCGCGACTCCGTTCACGCCACACCCATAAAGCCCTTGGAGGCGGCACCTTATTTCTTGCCTTTCACGTTCTACGAGGGCGTGGCGGGTCAAGCCCTTTCCATCGACAAGGAAATGAGCGACACCGACAGCACACTGCTTTCCTTATACCTGTCACACCCCGAGTGGGTCATCAACTCTCAGCGCCGCCTTGAGACGACGGGGCCAGTCATAAAGCCCAAGACCATAAAGGAAAGCCCGACAGAGGTTATAGAGAAGACGCTTCCCCAAGAACCCACCAGGCAGCCCATTGACCTCGTGGTGTTCAAGCCTGACTTCTGGCACTTCGGCGGCGACTACTACTTGCAATTCCTGCAAAACTATCTCTCCGGCAACTGGTATCAAGGCGGAGAGAGCAACTACTCCATGATGGGTTCGGTAACGTTGTCTGCCAATTACAACAACAAGCAGAAGGTGAAGTGGGACAACAAGCTGGAGATGAAGTTTGGCATGCAAACCTCAAAGAGCGACTCGATACACAGCGTCAAGCCCACCGAGGACATGCTACGATACACGGGCAAGCTTGGCCTTCAGGCTGCCAGCAAGTGGTACTACACTTTCCAACTCATTGCCCAAACACAGTGGGCACGTCACTACGACTCCAACAGCAAGACCGTAAAGTCAGACTTGTTCTCACCCCTCAACGTCAACGTGTCTGTCGGTATGGACTATAGCGTCAACTGGCTGAAGGGCAAGCTAAAGGGCAGTTTCCATATCGCGCCATTCGCCTACAACTTCAAGTATGTTGGCCGACTAGCCCTTGCCGCCAACAACGGCATAGACAGCGAGCATCACTCGCTACACGACTTCGGTTCGCAGACCACAATAGACTTGACGTGGAATTTCTCCGACTACATCTCTTGGAAGACGCGCCTCTATGGTTACACAACATACAAGCGCGTGGAAGCTGAATGGGAAAACACGCTCTCTTTCCAGTTCAACCGCTATCTCGCAACAAAGGTTTTCCTTTACCCAAGGTTTGACGATGGCCGCACACGCGACGACAAGCTTGGCTATTGGATGTTCCGAGAATATTTCTCAATTGGCTTCTCTTACAGCATTTAGCCTTTAAGCAAGAGAAGCGACTTTGCGGTTTTTGCTATCTCAGCGCTTAAAGTTTGGTCATGTGATACCCCAACGCCCTTAGTTCGATGGCGGAGCCCATGAGATACATCTGGTGCAAGGCAGCCACAAAACCACGGAAGGCCTCTTCCGTGCCCGGTTGCAGACCTTGGTGAATGAGGAGGTTATACGTGCGAGAGGCACACTCTGCCACCACCGCTGACAGAGCCTTGCCATCAGCCTCGTTGAGCAAGAGCACTTTCTCGCAGATGTAGTCGTCCATGTGGTCGAAGTCGATGCGGTCACGCAAATACTTATATAGGTCGTCCACTTTACTGTATAGCTCCCAGTCTTCATCCCAGTACTTGGCAATGGCCATGCCTACGAACATGATCCAACCTAAGGACACCGTAGGATACTTGCCAAACTCTCTCATCGCGTCAGGCAGGTAACTCTCTCCCACTCTTGCCCAAAGTTCCTCTATGTCTGGAGCCTCCGGCAGACGCTCGTCCACTCGATTAATGTAAGTGAGATACTGGTGCAAGTCGGTCTTGAATATTTGCTCGACATTTCTTTTGTTTGTTTCCATCATTATCCTTGCAGTTTTGTCAATAAAATGTAAATGTATTGCTTTTTCCTTATACTACCGCAATACACGACATTTTTTAAAGAGATTTAAAACTTTCTCGTCTTGATTTTTTCTGCCAGGCATTAAATCCCTCCCGTTTTTTTTGCGCTCTTAGGTCATTGTTGACACAAGGATTGACCTTTATCTTTCTTTTCGGGAACAACCAACCCTTGCCTTGGGCTTCACTTTCCAACAACCTTCACCACGATACATATTCTTACTTTTTTGACCTTGTTTGTTTGCTTATATGCAATTTTTACAATCGTGCCTAACGCTTTGGAAGAACCATTGAGACGCTAATCAAAATGGTGTCTTTGTAACACATCATGTTCCAATACACGGCAACAGTGTCAAAAAAGACTGCCTACAAGAAAATAATGCACATTTTTTTTGCTATTGAGCAGTTTAGATATTAACTTTGCACGAAAATTCGAAATTTGTGCAATGACAAACACAAGAAGTCTAAACAAGTTGATTGAGGACGCTATCGTCAACAATTGGTATAAAGATGCCCTTACCGACTACAAGGGTGCCACATTGCAATACCATGACGTAGCGCGCAAGATAGAGAAGCTTCACATCATGTTTGAGAGCATTGGCCTCGCCAAGGGAGAGAAAGTTGCCCTTTGCGGCCGCAACAGCTCGATGTGGGCATGTGCTTTCTTGGCCACGGTCACCTATGGAGCCGTGATTGTGCCAATCCAGCACGAATTCACCCCTTCACAAGTATATAATGTGGTAAACCACTCCGATGCTCGCCTACTCTTCGTCGGTGACGTTGTGGCCACACAACTCGACTATGAGCAGATGCCTCACCTTGAGGGCATTGTCTACATACCCGACTATTCCATCGTGCTCAGCCGCTCAGAGAAAATCACTTATGCCCGCGAGCACCTCAACGAGGTCTTTGGCAAGAAATACCCAAAATATTTCCGCAAGGAGCACGTACACTATCATGAGGATCAAGAGGAAGACCTCACCATGATAAACTACACCAGTGGCACCACTGGCTTCTCCAAGGGTGTCATGCTGCCCAGCCGTGCGCTTTGGAGCAACATCACCTTCCTTGAGCATGTCCTCGGCAGCAAACTCCCCAAGAACGCCAACACCCTCTCCATACTGCCCATGGCACATATGTATGGCATGGCATGCGAGTTTCTCTTGGAATTCTGCATGGGCAACCACATCTTTTTCCTCACACGCCTGCCCAGCCCCACGGTCATCCAAGCCGCAATGGCGGAGATTCACCCGTGCGTCGTCATCTCCGTGCCCCTCATCCTGGAGAAGATCATCCGCAAGAAGGTGTTCCCCCTCATCACCCCACGCCTGCGACTGCTCATGCACATGCCGGGTATAGGCAAGAAAGTGCGCCAGCACGTCTGCGAGCTCGTAAAACAAGAGATGGGCGGCAATGCCTATGAGGTAGTTATCGGCGGAGCCGGACTTAACAAGGAAATAGAGTCGTTCCTGTTGGAGATAGGGTTCCCCATAGGCATGGCTTATGGCACCACGGAGACCGCACCTCTGATTACTTGGGCAGACTGTCACAACTTTGAGCAAGGCTCATGCGGCACGGTGGTTGAGAACATGGAGATGAAGGTGCTCAGCCCAGACCCGGAAAACATCCCTGGAGAGGTGGTGTCACGCGGACTCAATGTCATGCTTGGCTACTACAAGAACGAACAAGCCACAAAAGCCTGCATAGACGAAAACGGCTGGTTTCACACTGGCGACCTTGGGCAGTTATCACCCGACGGTCACCTCTTCATCCGCGGACGCATCAAGAACATGCTTCTTAGCTCAAACGGGCAGAACGTTTACCCAGAGGAGATTGAGGACAAGCTCAACTCCATGGCTATGGTAGGCGAAAGCCTCATCGTGCAACAAGGCGACCAACTCATCGGCTTGGTATATCCCGACACCGACGCCGCGCAGCAGCTGGGCTTCAAGGAGTGTGACCTCGACGCCATTATGGAGCAAAACAGGCAAGAGCTCAACCAACAGCTGCCTGCGTTCTGTAAAATCAGCAAGATACAATTGCAAGACAAGGAGTTTGAGAAAACTGCCAAGAAGTCGATCAAGAGGTATCTCTATGCGGAGAAAAAATAATCAAGGATTACTGCTTTCACTCAGAAGATATTGACCTATGGAAAAGATTCCAAGCTTCAACCAGCTCATCCAAGACAGCATTGTCAAGAACTGGGACCGTGACGCGCTCACAGATTACAAGGGTGCCACACTTCAATACCACGATGTGGCACGCAAGATTGAGAAGCTCCATATCATGTTCGAGAACTCTGGCGTAGAGAAAGGTGACAAGATCGCCCTCTGCGGCCGCAACAGCGCCGCGTGGGCTGCTGCTTTCCTCGCCGTGCTCACTTATGGAGCCATTGCCGTGCCCATTCTCCATGAATTCACGCCAGACCAGATTCACAACATTGTGAACCACTCCGACGCCAAGCTCCTTTTCGTGGGCGATGTCGTGGCGACACAGATTGACCCGGAGAAGATGCCCGGGCTTGAGGGAATAATCTACATTCCCGACTATTCATTGGTCGTATCACGCACAGAGAAACTGACATACGCTCGCGAGCACCTCAACGAGATATTCGGACACAAGTATCCGAAATACTTCCGTAAGGAGCACGTCCACTACTACATAGAGCAAAGCCCCGAGGAGCTGGCACTCATCAACTACACCAGCGGCACCACGGGCTTCTCTAAGGGCGTGATGCTTCCATACCGCGCCATGTGGAGCAATGCCGACTTCGCCGAGCACGTCCTCGGCAAGGCCCTCACCGCCGGCGACAACATCATCAGCATCCTCCCCATGGCCCACATGTACGGCATGGCCTTTGAATTCCTCTACGAGTTTATCAAGGGTTGCCACGTGTTCTACCTCACGCGCATACCGTCACCGGCAATCATCGCCGCCGCTTTCGCCGACGTGAAGCCACGGGTCATCATTTCCGTGCCACTGATTATCGAGAAGATAATCAAGAAGAAAGTGTTCCCGAAACTACAAGACCCACGCGTGCGCCTGCTCCTGAGGATGCCTGGATTGAACAAGCGAATCTACGAGCGCATCAACGAGCAAGTGACCAAGGCCTTCGGTGGCAACTTCTACGAGATCATCATTGGCGGAGCCGCATTCTCGCAAGAGGTGGAGCAATTCCTCCACCGCATAGGCTTCCGCTACACCGTTGGCTATGGAGCCACCGAGTGCGCCCCAATCATCGGATACGAGGATTGGTCGCGCTTTGCGCCAGGGTCGTGCGGCAAGGCCGCCTATCATATGCAAGTGGAAATAGACAGTCCTGACCCGACAACTATTCCTGGTGAAATCCTGTGCAAGGGTCTGAACGTGATGTTGGGTTACTATAAGAACGAAGAGGCCACCAAGGCCGCAATCGACGACAACGGATGGTTCCACACTGGTGACCTCGGCTTGAAGGACAACAACGGAAACATCTTCATAAAAGGTCGCTCAAAGAACATGCTCCTTGGCTCGAACGGACAAAACATCTACCCAGAGGAGATTGAGGACAAGCTCAACTCCTTGGCTCTTGTAAACGAGAGCGTGGTGATACAGGAAGGCGACAAGCTCGTTGGTCTGGTATATCCCGACTACGACGCGGCAAAGGGCATGGGCATCAGCGACAACGACCTTAAGGACGTGATGGAGCAAAACCGCAAGACCCTCAACGCCGAGCAGCCAGCCTATTGCAGACTGTCGGAAATTAGAATACATGAAGAGGAATTCGAGAAGACCCCAAAACGCTCAATAAAGAGATTCCTCTACACCAAATAAGAACACGCCTCAGCAAGGTGACGAGGTTTGTCCGCGCACGTGAGCCGTATTGCCCACGTTCGCGAACCATATTGCCCACGTTCGTGAACCATAGCGTTCATGTACGTGGGCAATTGTCGTTATTTTAGAAAACTTTTTGCTATTAGTCAAGTTTTGCACACAAAAAAAATTAGTAACTTTGCAACATAAAATACAAGGAGAAAGATTGTTGGTTAATATGGAAGTTTTTTTCAGGGCAGGGCTTGACGTTGGTTCAACAACCGCCAAGATGGTTGTCATCGACGCTCAAGACAATATCGTTTACTCACGCTACGAACGCCACAACGCCAAGGTCAAGGAGCTTGTAAGCGCCTACCTTGACGAGATTGGACAGAGACTGCCAAACATCCGCATGAGCCTTTGTGTCACAGGCTCCGTGGGCATGTCCACTGCCGAGACGCTCAATGCCGAATTTGTGCAAGAGGTCGTAGCTGCCACCGTTTTCGCCCGCAATCGTTTTCCGCAGGCAAAGGCATTGATAGACATTGGAGGCGAGGATGCCAAGGTCGTGTTTTTCAACGGCAAGGGCACGGAACTGCGCATGAACGGCAACTGCGCTGGCGGCACGGGAGCGTTTATCGACCAGATGTCGGTGCTCATGGGCTGCGACAACCAGCAGATGAACGACCTTGCCATGCAATCGACACACCTCTACCCCATGGCCGCTCGTTGCGGCGTGTTCGCCAAGACCGACATTCAAAACCTCATGGCGCGCAACCTCCCCAAGACCGACATAGCCGCGAGCATCTTCCATAGCATCGCAGTGCAAACGGTGACGACACTCAGCCACGGTTGCGATTTCTCCGCGCCAATTCTCCTGTGCGGCGGACCGCTCACATTCTTGCCCGCGCTAAGAAAAGCCTTCGCCGACTATCTAAACATGGATCCTTCCGACTTTATAGTCTTGAAAGAGAGCAACCTCATTCCAGCTCTCGGATGCGCCATCAGGGCAGAGAGCGCCATGCCCGTGAGTCTCGATATGCTCAAGAAACGCCTCAACACGCCAATGGAAGGCGTTCACGTGTCATCGTGCGACAAGCAAACAAAAGTGGACGTGGAGGAAAAGCTCAACCCTCTGTTCGCGTCGGAAGAGGAGCACCAAGCATGGCTGAGAAGCAAAGACAGATATGCCACCAAGGTATACCCCATGCGCAAGGGCGACGAACAAGTGGTCATCGGTATAGACTCCGGTTCCACAACCACAAAGATCATTGCCGTGCGCGCCCAAGGCGAGGATGCCGGGCAAATAGTGTTCTCCGACTATTCCATGAATCTCGGCAACCCAATCAATGCCGTGAAGGAAGGCCTGAAACGCCTCAAGGCGAAAGCCTCCGATGCCGGAACCGACATCCACGTGGTTGGCTCTTGCTCCACAGGTTATGGCGAGGAGCTTATCAAGGCCGCCTTCAATCTCGACAGCGGCATAATAGAAACCATGGCACACTATCGCGCGGCAGAGAGGCTCATGCCAGACGTGAGCTTCATCCTCGACATAGGCGGCCAAGACATGAAAGCCATTTTCGTGGACAACGGCGCCGTGACACGCATGGAGCTCAACGAGGCATGCTCGTCGGGCTGCGGAACGTTCATACAGACTTTCGCCAAGGGACTGGGCTATCAGATAGAGGATTTCGCCAAGGCAGCTTGCCAAGCCCACAAGCCTTGCGACCTCGGCACACGCTGCACGGTGTTCATGAACTCCAAGGTGAAACAGGTGATGCGCGAGGGTGCCACCGTAGAGGACATCGCGGCGGGCCTGAGCTACTCCGTGGTGCGCAACTGCTTGTTCAAGGTACTCAAGCTTCATGGCAACGACAACCTTGGAGCGCACATCGTGGTGCAAGGCGGCACAATGAAAAACGACTCCGTGGTAAGAGCGTTCGAAATTCTCACTGGCAAGGAAGTGGCGCGCAGCAACATGCCCGAGATGATGGGCGCATACGGATGCGCCTTGCACGCCATGACCGACATATCCACAAAGGAGCAACACCGCGACAGCAGCGTGGACGATCTTCTCGACATGTCGGAATACGACACCAAGTTGCTCAACTGCAAAGGTTGCGAGAACCACTGCTTTGTCACGAGGTATCTTTTCGCCAGAGGCAGGAAGTTTTATTCAGGCAACAAATGTGAGCGAGTGTTCAACAACAAGGGCAACAACGATTCCAAGGGCGAGAACATTTACACATACAAGTATCACCTTCTTTTCGACAGGTGCGATGAACAGGTCGACACGACAGACGACATGACAAGTAAGGCGAAGACCATTGTCGCCATTCCGCGAATCCTCAACATGTATGAGAACTTCCCCTTCTGGCATGCCCTCTTCACTACCGCAGGCTTTGAGGTTGTTTTAAGCTCCGAGAGCAATTTCCACCGCTACGAGAGCGCACTTGGCTCAGTGATGAGCGACAACATCTGCTTCCCTGCCAAGCTTGTCCATTCACACGTGAAGGAACTCGACGAGAGGCTCGCGGCGTTGCCAAACCAAAGCAAGTTTATCTTCATGCCTTACGTTGTGTTCGAGCATCAAGACGATGACCGAAACATCAACAGCTACAACTGCCCCATAGTGTCGGCCTACTCGGATGTCATCAAGTCGGCAATGAGCCTTCAGACAGAAGTGGTGGCGCCTGTGATAAACTTCCGCGACGAGAAGTTGCTCGCAAAGCAGATTGACCATTTCCTGAAAGGCTACGGCGTCGGCTCCAAGACACGCAAGAAGGCCCTCGACGCGGCAGTAAAGGCACAAAACGAATACGTGGAAACCATTAGCGTGAAGGCAAGGGAGATATTGGCAGACAGCCGACACCAACACCGGCTCACCATCTTGCTCGCTGGCCGCCCATACCATACCGACCCACTCATACAGCACAAGCTCTCAGACATGATCGCCTCGCTCGGCGTGAACGTGATTTCCGATGACATTGTGCGCAACGACACGCAAACGGGCACGGGCGACACCTGTCTCGTGAGGCAATGGGCATACATGAACCGCATCATCAAGTCGGGACAATGGTGCGCCACACAACCCGATGACGTGCATTTCATACAGATGACCTCGTTTGGCTGCGGTCCCGACTCATTCATACAAGACGAGATTCGCCACATAATGAGCAGCAACGGCAAGCCTTACACCCTGCTGAAAATCGACGACGTGAGCAACGTAGGCTCCCTGAGGCTTAGGGCGAGGTCGCTGATCGAGAGCCTCAACGGGAAAACCGGCAAGGGGAAGGCTGCCGACATGGACATGAGCGACAAGCGCACAACCGGCGCGGCAAGCGTAAAACCACAAAACAAGAAGATACTCGCGCCATATTTTACCGAATACCTCACGCCTCTCCTGCCTCCGCTCTGCAAACTCCTCGGGTGGGACGTGGAAGTGTTGCCGCCAAGCGACATCACCAGTGCTGAGCTTGGACTGAAATATGCCAACAACGAAGTGTGCTATCCTGCCACGCTCATCGTCGGCGACTTCGTGAAGGCGTTGCGATCAGGCAAATACAACCCGGAGGAGATTTCCGCCGTGATGACACAGACGGGAGGCCAATGCCGCGCCACCAACTACGCTGCCCTTATACGTCGCGCCTTGAACGCCAACGGATTCAAGGACGTGCCTCTCATAACCTTGGGAGTCTCGACAAGCGCCAGCGACGACAAGGAACAAGATGGCGAGCTGGACGTGCCATGGCTGAAGATGGCACCAATCATAGTGACTACTTTCATCTATGGTGACACGATATCAAAACTGTATCATGGCTCAGTGAGCCGACTGAGGAAAGACGCTCTCCTTGTTGGCGGACAATTCAGCAACAAGGCAGAACTGTTGCGTGAGAAATACCTCTCCGCCGCCGCCGAGCCCATATTGGGAAATGATCCGAAAGGGTTAATGCGCCTCATAGCGCAAGCGGCAAAAGACTTTGACGACATAACCGACGACAAGGAGTTGCCAGCGGTGGGCATCGTGGGCGAGATATTCTTGAAGTTCAATCCCTTTGCCCATCAATTCCTTGAACGCCGCATCATCAAGAAAGGGTGCGAGGTTGTTCCACCACTGCTCTTGCCTTTCTTCCTCCAAGAGTTTGTCAACGCCATCGTGCAAAAACACATGGGGTTGAAATGCAGCCACGTGCCCGACTTCTTGATCAAAAGCGTATACAGCCTCATTTGGCAACGTGAGAAAAAGGTGAACCGCATAGCGTCACGGTTCCGCTATTTCCGTCCATTCACCAATATCTTTGACGAAGCAAAGGAGGTGGAGGGCGTGGTGTCGCTCGCGGCGCAGTTTGGCGAGGGATGGCTATTGCCAAGCGACATCATAAGCATGGTGAAGCAAGGCGTGAACAACGTGGCAAGTTTGCAACCTTTCGGATGCATAGCCAACCACATAGTGTCAAAAGGCATAGAAAAGAAGCTAAAGACTATGTTCCCACAGCTGAACCTCGTGTCGCTCGATTTCGACAGTGGCGTGTCAGCCGTGAATGTCACCAACAGGCTGTTGCTCTTTCTCGACAGCATAGCGTAACGGGCAAAAACACAACGAAAAGGCGAAAGCCCTAAGAGGGATGGATTCTCTTAGGGCTTTCGCCTTTTTATGAATTTGATTGTGATATTTATTGAAGGTAAGGCAACCGCTTAACCCTCGATAAGCTTATCAAACTTCTCTTGGAACTTGCCTTTTGCAGCTGCGCCAACAAACTTGTCAACGAGCTGTCCGTTCTTGAAGAACAAGATTGTCGGGATGTTGCGCACGCCATATTGCATGGGGATGTCCTCATTCTCCTCAATGTCGCACTTGCCTACCACGACCTTGCCCTCATATTCGTTTGAGAGCTCCTCCATGATTGGGCCAACCATACGACATGGACCACACCATGTTGCCCACAAGTCAACTACAAGTGGCAGGTCGCCATTCTTCAGCTTCTCAAAGTTGTCGGCTGTTACTTCTACTGTCATTGTGTATTCCTTTCTTAATTTAAGTAATGTTTATTTGCAAAAGTAAGCAAATAGTTTCATTCTGGCAAACTTTACGCAAAAAAATATATTTTTTAGAACTCCACTACCCTATTGCCGTCCTCGAGTTGCGTTATCGTGACTTTCACGGCATCGCCAGGAAGGATGTCCTCTATTAGCTCTGGCCACTCGATAAAGCAAGGGCAACCACTGTAGAAGTAGTCTTCATAGCCCATGTCGTAGACCTCCTCCAGCTTCTTGATTCGATAGAAATCGAAATGGAAGATGTGGCCGCCATCCTTGGAGGAAGTATAGTCGTTGACAATGGCAAAGGTTGGCGAGGTAATCACGTCGTCCACGCCAAGTTCTTCACACACGGCCTTAATGAAAGTCGTCTTCCCCGCTCCCATCTTGCCATAAAAGGCGAATACGTGGCCATTGCCCATGTTCTTGATAAACTCCTGGGCTGCCTCATGGATGTTGTCCAAGGACTTGATCGAAATCTTCATTGTTGTTTATAATTGTTTGTTGTTTTGTTATGGTTAATTGACATGATAGCTCATGTCGGATCTCTCATCAATATATTGCACGAGTTCCTTGCCCACCTCTATTTGCCGCTTGTCTGACCGCAAGAGCACGTTGACATGGCTCTCCTCGTCTATGATATTGAAATACAGTTCGGTGGGGCCAGGCTCGTCGCCAATGATCGACATCAAGTCGCTGACCAACGTGTCGTCGATGACCTTACTTGGTACATTTATCGTGAATTTCTCTATTCGCTCGTTTTTCACGGTCTGGAGATACTCCACGTTTTGTATCGTCAATGAATAGGACTGGCTCGTTGGGTATAGCTTCACGTATCTTGCCTTTACGAACACCGAGCAGCCCATGGAGAGCTTTCCGTTCCATTTTCCCCATTCCTCGCCAAAGAGGGCTATCTCTCCCGACCCGCTGAAGTCCTCAAGCGTGACAAGGCCAAATGGACTGCCGCGCTTGGTGAACTTCTGTGTCACCTTAGTCACGATGCCACCAAAGGTGATGTCCTCACGCTGTGCCAGGTCTTCTTGCTTCCCACGGTCGCCCACCTCGACGCACGACGTGTTGCACATGTTGTTCAGCACTATGGAGAAATCGTCGAGAGGATGCGCCGAGAGGTAAATGCCTACCAGTTCCTTCTCCCTGCTCAATTTCTCAACGCTGCTCCACTCCTCCGTCTTTGGGGCTTGGGGCAGCGCCACGGCAACTTCCGTGCCCATTGAGCCGAACAAGGAGTTCACTTGTTCTTTCTTGTCCTGCTGATATTGCTGGCCAAAGCGCACTATACTGTCAAGGAACGCCTCACCCTTGGAATTGGACGCGAGATACTGCTCACGCAAAAGACCGAAACAATCGAAGCCTCCACTAAGGGCCAGGCTCTCGAACGCCTTGCGGTTTACATCCTTCAAGCTTACGCGCTCGGCAAAATCATAAATATCCTTGTAAGGGCCATGTGCCTTACGCTCGCTCACGATGGCGGCAGCGGCAGCGGAGCCCATTCCCTTGATGGCAGACAGGCCAAACCTTATTTCCCCCTTGCCGTTGACACCAAACTCGGCATAGCTCTCGTTGACGCTGGGGCCAAGCGTGGGCACACCCAACGACTTACACTCCTCCATGAGCTTTGTTATCTCTCCGATGTCGGAGAAGCGGCGCGTCATGAGGGCAGCCATGTATTCGGCAGGGTAATGGGCTTTCATATAAGCCGTTTGGTAGGCCACCCAGGAATAGCAAGTGGCATGCGACTTATTGAAGGCGTAAGAGGCAAACTTCTCCCAGTCGCCCCAAATCTTCTCCAACACCTTCGGGTCATGACCATTCTCCCCACCCTGCTTGAGGAACTTTGGTTTCATGGCGTCTACAATGGCCTTTTTCTTCTTACCCATCGCCTTACGCAACGCGTCGCTCTCGCCTCGGGTGAAGTTGGCAAGCTGTCGCGACAGAAGCATGACTTGCTCTTGGTAGACGGTGATGCCATAAGTGTCTTTCAAGTATTTTTCCATGCAAGGAATATCATACTTGATGCGGGTTGGGTCTTTCTTTCTGGCAATGAACTCGGGTATGTAATCCATTGGCCCCGGCCTGTAAAGGGCGTTCATGGCTATGAGATCCTCAAACACGGTAGGGTGAAGCTCCTTGAGATACTTCTGCATTCCCGGCGACTCAAATTGGAACGTGCCTATCGTGCGGCCTTCTTGATAGAGCTTGTATGTAAGCTCATCGTCGATAGGGATGGTATCGAGGTCCACCTCCTCGCCAGTGGTCTGCTTTACGACCTTTACCGCTTCCTTCAGCTCAGAGAGGGTCTTCAAGCCGAGGAAGTCCATCTTGATGAGACCTGTCGACTCAATGACATGACCATCGTATTGGGTCACGTCACACTTGCGGTCAGGGAAGTCGGGATCATCAGCCGTTGATACTGGCACCCAGTTGCTTATAGGATCGCGGCAAATGATAAAACCACAGGCGTGAATGCCGGTTCCCCTTATGGTTCCCTCAAGCATTCTCGCGTATTTTATGGTGTTGCGCTCCCTCGGATCCATGGAGCTTTCGGCCTCGCGAAGCTCGGGCGTGCACTTGATGGCATTGGCAAGATTCATCTTCATGCCGTCAGGCAAACGGTCGGGTATGGCCTTTTTCAGCTCATTCGAACGTGCCAAAGGCAACTTCTCCACTCGTGCCACGTCGGCGATGGAGTTTTTTGTCGCCATGCTCGAATAAGTTATGATATGCGCGCAATTGTCCTTGCCATACTTATCCATGACCCACTGCAAGACCTTTCCACGGCCGTCGTCGTCGAAGTCGGTGTCAATATCAGGCAGGTTTACACGGTCGGGATTGAGGAAACGCTCGAAAAGCAAGTCGTATTTAAGTGGGTCAATCTTGGTGATGCCCAAGCAATAAGCCACCACCGAGCCTGCCGCGGAACCACGGCCAGGCCCCACCCATACGCCCAGACTGTCGCGAGCGGCATTGATAAAGTCCTGCACGATAAGGAAGTAGCCAGGGAAACCCATGGTCTTCATGACGTGAAGCTCAAACTTGACATGTTCTTTCACGTCGTCAGGAATCGGGTCTCCATAATGCTTACGGGCACCATCATAGGCAAGCTTTGCAAGATAGTCGGCCTCAAACTTGATGCGGTAAACCTTGTCGTAACCGCCAAGACGCTCTATCACGGCGTCCGCCTTGTCTGTGGGCAATGGGTTCTCGCCATTCTCGTCGGTGGTGAATTCCTTATACAGTTGTTTCTCGGTGAACTTGGAATGCCATTCCTCCTCCGTGCCAAAGCTCTCGGGAATAGGGAAAAACGGCATTATGGGTCCATGGTCAATGTCGTAAATCTCCACCTTGTCGAGTATTTCAAGGGTGTTGGTCAACGCCTCTGGAACATCCGAGAAGATGGCGCCCATCTCCGCGCGAGTCTTGAACCACTCCTGCTTCGTGTAGACCATTCGGGTGGGATCGTCCAAATCCTTGTTGGTGGAAAGGCACAGCAAATGGTCGTGAGCCTCCGCCGTCTCCTTGTCCTCGAAATGGCAATCGTTCGTACAAATGATTTTTATGCCATATTCCTTGGCAAACTGCATCAAGACCCTGTTTACCTTCTGCTGCAAAGGATACGTCTCACGATTGGCATGCAAGGAAGGATCCGTGACCTGATGACGCTGAAGCTCCAAATAGAAATCCTCACCAAACAAGTTGTGGTACCATTCCACCGCTTCCTTAGCGCCCTTAATGTCGCCAGCGAGGATTTTTTGCGGTATCTCACCACCAAGGCACGCTGAGCTGACTATAAGGTCTTCATGGTATTTCTCAAGGTCGCGGCGATCGGTCCTTGGCTTGTAATAATAACCATCGACCCATGACCTGCTGACCAACTTGATGAGGTTCTTATACCCATTATAATTTTTGGCAAGCACAATGAGGTGGTAGCCCGAGCTGTCGCCAGCCGACTTGTCCTTGTCTTCCTTATGATGATGGGCCACGTACATCTCGCATCCCAAGATGGGCTTGAAAGGTTCCAAGCCTTCCTTCTTGCGTTTCTTGTTCACAGAGGCGCAATAGTCGGAAAACTCCTTAATGCCATACATGACACCGTGATCCGTGATAGCCATGCCTTTCATGCCATCATTGATTGCCTTGTCGACAAGGTGGTTTACTTTCGACTGTCCGTCAAGAATACTGTAATGCGTGTGAACGTGCAGATGTACAAAATCTTCCATGAAAGATGCTATTATGAGTGTAAAGTTACTCTGAATAATTGACATACCCAAAGGAAGAAAGAAAATAATTTCACATTCAACTGAAAACTATTTGCGTATTTAACGAAAAAAGGCTACCTTTGCATAAGTATAAATATTGAAACCTCGTCTTTTATAGACAAAATCATAATCATGGGGAAAAGAATCAAAAAACTAAAGAAAATACATATACACAGGGAGGGAATAGACCAGCTCGTGGGTGGCATTGCCGCAATCGTCGTAATCGGCTTTTTGCTTTGGCACTTCGTCGCCACGCCTTGGCCTTTTTGGACATTCATAGTCATTGCGGGCATTATTTATGCCATTGCCGTGAATTTTTATCAATGCCCTGTGCGCTATTTCAACCAAGAAGACACCGACGGCATTGTCGTCGCTCCTGCCGACGGAAAGATTGTGGTCATTGAAGAGGTGAACGAAAACACTTACTTCCACGACAAGCGCATACAGATTTCCATATTCATGAGCGTTACCAATGTTCACGCCAACTGGTTCCCGGTGGACGGTCACGTGAAATTCGTCAAGCATTTCGACGGCAATTACCACAAGGCATGGTTGCCCAAGGCGAGCATGGAAAACGAGCACGCCGACACCATGATAACAACCGAAGACGGCACGGACATTCTCTGCCGTCAGATTGCGGGTGCGGTTGCCCGAAGGATCGTGACCTACGCCAAGGAAGGCGAGGAATGCTATATAGATGAGCATTTGGGCTTCATCAAGCTTGGTTCGCGCGTTGACATCTTCTTGCCAATCGACTCGGAAGTGTGCGTAGAGATGAACCAAAAAACTGTTGGCGACCAGACGATCATCGCTAAATTGAAAAAATGAAACTGATTAATTTTCCAAACATATTGACTTGTTGCAACCTTATATCGGGTTGCATCGCAACTTGTTTCGCTTTTTTCGCAAGCCCCGACCTGGCACTGCTTTGGATTGTCATAGGAGCGGCATTCGACTTTTTTGATGGCATGAGTGCAAGGGCGTTGCACGTTTCATCACCAATAGGCAAGGAACTTGACTCCCTCGCAGACGACATCACGTTTGGCGTGGCACCATCGACCATTATCTTCTCGCAACTTCTGATAATGCAATACCCCACCTGGTTGGGTTCATTTACCGACTACATTCCTTTTATAGCCTACATCATGGCGGCGTTCTCTGCATTGAGACTCGCAAAGTTCAACCTTGACGATCGCCAGTCGATGGGCTTCATTGGCTTGCCGACACCAGCCAACGCTTTGTTTTGGGGCTCATTGATTCTCAGCATTGGCGGTTGGCTCAACACGTTGGCCGCAGGCGCGCTCATCGTAATCTTGCTGATGTTCCTTAGTTCCTACCTTCTTATTTCCGAGATACCAATGTTCGCATTGAAGTTTAAGCATTGGAACTGGAAAGGAAACGAGTTGCGCTATTCTTTCATTGGTTTGTCTGCTATCATCATTATAGCATCCACCATTTACCAAGGAATCGCCGGCAAGGGGTTCTTGGCCGGCTTCTTGGGGTCATGGTGGATTGTGATGCTGATTTATGTCATCGCGTCGGCAATCAACGACAAGCTTGCTCGTCATTAAGCCAATTGGCTAAATTCAATGGCGCAAGCTACCCGAGTGGGACAAATAATAGAACCAATAAGTAGTGCCGTAGCTATCCTTGACGTTTGCCAATCTAGCGGTGGCATTTGAGGTTTGGTAATACACCTTCTTAAAGTCCTCATAATCGGCATCCATCGTGGACTCCTTATAAACAATCAACGGCTTTTTTCTCAAATGGTTATACAACACCAAGGCTTCACGGAAAGACTTGGGCAAAGCCCCATTTACCTCATAATAGCGTGGCAAGGCCGCGGCAAACCGGTCAAGGTCACAGTCGAGTAAGTATGCACACAACAGCCAATCTTTTGAATCCTTATTGGCATACTTGCTCTTGTTCACATACTTAAGGTATGTCAATGGCTTCATTTTTTCCTTAAACACTATGCCGAAAGTGGCATAGACGCTATCTTCCGGAAGCATCATCAACTTTACCGACTTTTCATTGGGCAACATTGCGTCAGAGCCTCCCACAAGCGGATACTCAAACAGGCGATCGCAAAGGGCATGGTCTTTTGTCAATGCCACTATGCGAAGCATCGACAGGCTGCTGTCTACCTCCGCGACCGTTTTCCCCACGCCCGCAGCCGCATGGTAATCGCCTTTCATCATTTCACTCTCCATACGCATGCGGCTATGGAATACGGCATCGGAGCAGCCTATGGAACAAACGACGAGAGCTATCACCGTCAGCTGAAGAAGGTTTATCCACGTAAGCCTTGAGAAAAGACCAACCGACAACGTTGCAGGCTCCATGGGCTCCAACTGCTTGAAGAACCATACCACACAAGCATACACAACCATGAGCAACGGGAAGAGCCACACCCATACACCAAGGTAGGTGCCAATGGTCAAATTGGGCGACACGTCGGTCAAGACCGCCAACAAGAGCATTGATGGCAAATAGGTCAACGCGTGCGCACGATGATTAAGCCTCGTACCTGCGTATATGGCTACTTGAATCAGCCACAAGACCAACGTAATAAGAACAGTGCCCACCACATTATTATAATGCGTAGCGCCATGAGACAGTACATGTTGAGTAACGGCCAAGATGTCTGGCTGGTATTTATTCAGATAAAGTAACGTGAATAGTATGAAAAAGATGGCACAGACCAATCTCATTATACCTGTGCCATCTTTGTATTGTCCTGAATTTGACATTACTAAATTATTTCTTTCTTAAAGCCACGGCAGAACGAGCCGGGACATACAATTTAAGCCATTCCTTGCCATCCTTTTCATAGAGTGGGTCAAAGTTGGTGAAATGCGCCACGCTGTCGTCTGCCAATCCATTGCCGCCAAAGACCTTGGCGTCTGTATTGAGAACCACACGATACTCGCCTTTCTTCACGAGGAAACCATAATCGGTAAAGCTCTTCGTTGGTGAGAAGTTGAATACGAACACGATGTCGCCACGCTCGAAAGCAAGAATCTGGTCACCGTCATTGTGCCATATCTCCTGAACCGGAGTAAGGTTGAACTTCGGCTCACCCTTGATCACCTCAAGCATTGCCTTGTCGAAGTCGCCGAGAAAATGATAGTCCAAATCCTCGTTGTCAACCAAGTTCCACTGGCGACGCGCGTACTTATGACTCCATCCGTTGCCCTCGCGAGGGAAGTCGATCCACTCTGGATGCCCGAACTCATTGCCCATGAAGTTCAAGTAGCCTCCATTCATCGTCGCCGCTGTCACGAGCCTTATCATCTTGTGCAAGGCAATGCCACGGTTGACGAGGTTGGTCTCGTCGCCATGCTTGAAATGCCAATACATGTCAGCGTCTATAAGACGGAAGATGATGGTCTTGTCGCCCACAAGAGCCTGGTCGTGGCTTTCACAATAGGATATGGTCTTCTCGTCGGCACGACGATCCTTAACCTCCCAGAATATGCTGCTTGGCTTCCATTCCTCGTCTCTCAGCTCCTTGATGGTCTTAATCCAATAGTCGGGGATGTTCATCGCCAGCCTATAGTCGAAGCCATAGCCGCCGTCCTTGAACTTAGCCGCAAGCCCTGGCATGCCGCTCACCTCCTCGGCTATGGTTATGGCCTTGGGGTTCACCTCATGTATGAGCTTGTTTGCCATGGTGAGATAGCAGATGGCATTGTCGTCCTCATGGCCGTTGAAGTAATCGCCATAATTGGTGAATGCCTCGCCAAGGCCATGACTATAATAAAGCATCGACGTGACACCATCGAAACGGAAACCGTCGAAATGGAACTCTTCCAGCCAATACTTGCAGTTGGACAACAGGAAATGGATGACCTCATCCTTGCCATAGTCGAAACACAAGCTGTCCCACGCCGGATGCTCATGCCTTTCGCCCGGGTAGAAATACTGGTTTGGGTCGCCGGCAAGGTTTCCCAATCCCTCCACCTCGTTCTTCACGGCATGTGAATGCACGATGTCCATAATGACCGCTATGCCCTTTTGGTGAGCGGCATCGATGAGCGCCTTCAGTTCTTCAGGGGTGCCAAAGCGGCTCGACGGGGCGAAGAACGAACTTACGTGGTAACCGAAGCTGCCATAGTAGGGATGCTCCTGAATGGCCATCACCTGCATGGCATTATAGCCGTCTTTCACGATTCTCGGAAGCACGTTGTCCTTAAACTCGGTATACGAGCCAACCTTCTCCGCGTCTTGTGCCATGCCTATGTGGCACTCGTAGATGAGCAAGGGGTCATGAGACGGAGTAAACTTTTCCTTCTTCCAACGGTATTTTCTTGGGGCCCAGACTTGAGCCGAGAATATCTTTGTCTGCTCGTCTTGCACCACTCGTGTGGCCCAAGCTGGAATGCGCTCACCCTCGCCACCGTTCCATTTGACATGCATCTTGAACAAGTCGCCGTGGTGCATGGCTTTCGTGGGAACCTTCAATTCCCAATTGCCCGTTCCTTCCACTTTCTTACAACGGTAATCCTCGCTTTCTTTCCAATCGTTGAAATCGCCTACGAGATAAATGTCGGTGGCGTTTGGCGCCCATTCCCTGAAGACCCAACCACCACGAACCTTATGCAGGCCAAAGTATTCGTGACCATTGGCAAAGTCGGACAACGACTGCTTGCCATGTTGCGTAAGTTGATCGATTTTCCATTCAGCATGATTGTGACGCCCCTTTATGGCGTCCTCATAAGGCTCAAGATACTGGTCGTGAGCCACAATACCGATATGTTTTACTTTTACCATTGTATTTAGTTGAATTGATAGTTGCCTGTGTTATGTGATGAGTCCATGACAAGACCTACTGGTCGTTGAACCGCTTACCGCTCTCGTAATGGCCAGTGCAAGTCTCTTGCCCGTTAGCGTCTTTCTCCACGAAACGCCCGTCGCGTATGTCGTTGAGGTAGGTGCCCTCAAAACGCTTGCCGTCCTTGGCCTCCTCTATGCATTTGCCGTTTCGCTTGCCGTTTTTATAGATGCCCTTGAAGCGTGAGCCGTCAGCATAATGAATCAAAACCTCACCGTCAATCTTACCGTTGCGGAAAACGCCTTCATAAACATCACCGTCTTTCTTGGTCAGTTTTCCCTGACCGTTTATTTGGTCATTTTTCCAATGCCCCGCATACTGGTCGCCGTTTGCCCATACAAACGTGCCTTCCCCATCGCGCTCGCCTTGATTGAAATGACCAGTGTAACGGTCACCGTTGGCATACTTGAAGATTCCTTCACCAGTGCGCTCGCCCTGGTCGTAATCGCCCTCATACTGGTCACCGTTTTGGAAGATGTATATACCACGGCCCTGCTGGATGTCGTCTTTCCACATACCCTTGTAAACGTCACCGTCGGCATACTTGTTCACGCCATAGCCTGAACGCTGGTTGTCGAGCCAGTTGCCACGGTATGTGTTGCCGTCGCCCCAGTCGAAGAATCCCTTTCCTTCCTTCTTGTCGTTCTTCCATTGGCCGTCATAGTAAGCCCCCGTGGAGAACGTGTACTTGCCGTGGCCTTGCCTCATGTCGTGATACCAGTCGCCGTCATACACGTCGCCGTTGAAATAGTACATCACGCCATGACCTTGCTGATAGTCGCGGAACCAGAGCCCTACATACTTGTTGTTGTTGCTGAAATAATACGTGCCCCTTCCGTGTTGCTGGTTCAACACCCACTGGCCATCATATTTCTCGCCATCGGCAAATGTATAAATACCATGGCCATGTCGTTTTCCCTTCACGAAATCGCCGTCATAGGCATTGCCATTCTCAAACACCTCGTTGCCTTTGCCATTGGGCTTGCCAGAAGACATTTCGCCCTTGTAAGTACCCTTCACGCCCATCTCCTCTATCGTACAGGTGCCAATGGATATTTTCTGGGCAGAGACGCACAAAGGCAGTGCAAGGAAGCACAAAAATAATATATGATGTCTCACGATTATAATCCTTATATCAATGTTGGTTCAAAGATAAGCATAAAAAATGAAAAAAGCCCAAAACCACGTTCCTATTTATGGCCACAAGGTAAAGATTTAACAATATTATTCATTTGTGAGCATTTGTTTTTTGTAATTTTGCATCGTAATCAATCAACAGATCATGCAATTTATAGCCATTATCCCCGCTCGCTTTGCCTCGACGCGTTTTCCTGGCAAGCCGCTTGCCCTGCTTGCCGGCAAGCCTGTTATAGAGCACGTGTATGAGCAAGTGACCAAGGTGCTGCCCGAGGCATGGGTAGCCACCGACGACATCCGCATCTTTGACGCCGTGGAACGCTTTGGCGGAAAGGCAGTCATGACAAGGGCCGACCACAAGAGCGGCACCGACAGAATAGAAGAGGCTGCCGAGAAAATAGGCACCAAAGCTGATGTCATTGTCAACGTCCAGGGCGACGAGCCTTTCATCCAGCCGTCACAGATAGAGACGCTTTGCGCGCTTTTCGACAACCCGTCGACCCAGATTGCCACACTTGGAAAGCCGTTCGCCTCAATGGACGCGGTGAAGAACCCCAACTCTCCAAAGATAGTGACCGACAACAATGGGTTCGCCCTCTATTTCTCGCGCTCCGTCATTCCCTTCGTGCGTGGCAAGGAGGAAGAGACGTGGCTTGACAATTATCCTTATCTCAAGCACTTGGGCATCTACGCTTATCGGCGCGAAGTGTTGCGCGAGGTGACAAGCCTCCCCATGTCTTCGCTTGAGAAAGCCGAGAGCCTTGAACAACTGCGCTGGTTGCAAAACGGATACCGCATTCGCGTGGGTGTCACCGACATGGAAACCGTCGGCATAGACACGCCAGACGACTTGCAAAGGGCAGAGGAATTCTTGAAAAAACAAGGCTGACGGCTTTGCACTGAAATGACATTGGCTTTGCACTGAAAAGGCGTTGCCTTTACGCTGGAATCTCATCACGATTCCACTGTAAAGGCAACGCCTATTTTATTACCTTGTTTTACGGCCTTATTTTACGACCTTCTTGAAGGTCTTGCCATCTTGCTTGATTATGACAACACCGCGCTTCACGTCCTCTCCCGACAGGCGACGGCCCGACATGTCGAACACCTCGTAAGGCTTGGCTGAATCAAACTGGCTTTCGGAGCTTACGACCTTGATGCCCGAGGTTGTTTTCTTGCCGGACACGGTAGCTTTCTCTATCTCCCAAGTGGCTGAAACCGAGGTCGTTCCAGTATAGCGGAAGAGAATCTGTATCTTCTTGCCAACAAATTGGTTCAGGCTGATTGCGCCCGATTCCACCGACACGAACTTCGTACCTGCCGGCCACGTGAATCCCGAGAGCTTTGTGACATTGCCTTCGCATTGCACCTCCACGCTAAGATAGTCGTCGGGCGAGGTGCAGAAGTTAAGCATGTGGGTAAACGACAACGATGCCGTGGAGTATCCGCCAAGGTCTATTTCCGGCAAGGCGAGAGTGCCCTCGGCGTTGTATTTCACGTATGTATTGCTGCTGTTTTTTATGGAGCTTGTGGCCTTCCATCCATAACTGCTTGTGCGCTGCCACACTTCAATGCCCGTTTGCGGCTGCGTGATATCGGTGGTCACGCAATTGCCGTCGGCGGAATGGTAGTTGGCCGTGTAGATCACAGTCTCTGTCTCGCCGGGGGTCACGTCATCGCCACCACTGCATTGTGTTGACTTCACGGTCGTGGCGGGGTCGAAAGCATAATCAACGCTGTCTCCCCAGATGTATTCCATAAGGTTGGGGAAGTCGATAAACGGGTTGCGGTTGCCTTGGATCTTGTACACTGCCTCGTTGCGGGCTATCTCCGTCTTGCTGACCGGGTCTGCCTTGCTCCATTTGATGTACAGCTCGTATGCCCACTTCTTCAGGGTTGGGTAGTCGCCCTGCTCAAGCGAGTTAAGACCTTCGCCCTTCCAAGTGAAATCCTGATAGGCCGTGGCCATATACATATAGCTGCGCGAGAAGTCGCCCTGCCATTCGGCACTCGGCTGCCAGAGCCTAAAGCCTTGGTCTCCGTCGCCAACCTTGATGCAACCATTGTCGTAGCTAGCCTCCGAGACAACGCCCATGCCATAGTTGCTCTTCGAAGAGTTGGCGTTGGAATTGCTTGGCATGAGGTTGTACAAGTCTTGATAGGCTTGGTTCTTGCTGCCGCCCCACCAGCTCTTGGGGAACGAGTGCTCTATGTTCATGCCAGAGACCGCCGAGCCTTGCGTGCCAAACTTCACGCTGTTGTTGCTGTATCGGTCTATCACATAGCCGTTGTCGTTGTCGGTCAAGTAGAATCCCCACCATGTAGAGCCCGCCCCCGAACCATAGCTGAGCACGTTGGCATCCTTGATGATGTCGTGTACTGCCGTTTTCAATTCAGCACCCTTCTTGCCTTTCAACGCGTCGTAGTAGCCGTCTGGGATCTGCGCGAGCGCATTGCCTGCCGGAATAATGGCGGCAATGGCGAGCAGGATTTTTCTTGTAATCTTGTTCATATGATGTTTGTATTTTCGCAAACCTTTAATCATTTGGCATTTCGCTCGCTAAGTTAGTGCTTTTTTATGACACGACAACCATGAAGAACAGAAAAAGTAATAATTTATTACCGATTAGCTTTTCAAGGGCAATTAATGCTATAAAGCGCGAAAAGCCAGCGATGAAAAACGCACATTTTGCTTGCACTTCTGAAATATAAATATTACTTTTGCAAAGTATTAACGCCGTCCCAACCCAACTGGCACATTAAACAGGTTCATATATATGAATCACGACATTCTCAAGCGAGGCATAGTGAAATCGGTTAACGGCTCACGCCTCACGGTCGTCATAGACAGATACTCGGCATGCGCCTCATGTCATGCCGCGGCAACTTGCGGCACGTCGGAACGAAAGCTGATGGCCGTGGAAGCACGGGTCTCGCCCAACAACCACGTTGCGGTTGGCGACATGGTGTATGTAAGCGGCGGCAAAAGCCCAATGGCCTCCATAATGTTAGGGTATGGCTTGCCCATGATAATGCTCATCATGGGATGCGTAGCGGCAAAAGCGATAACCAAGTCGGACATTATCGCGGCAGTAGCCGGCCTATGTGTCATGGGCGTTTATTTTATCATATTATGGACATTCAAAACGCGGATAGACCGCGCGTTTGGCTGCCGGGCGTTTCCTTGCGCCGACACGCCCCCTCGACCCCATGACCATTGTCCACATTCTTAATACGCATACAACAAAACATTATGATAATCATTACTTCAATAATCGTGCTTTGCGCCATCGCGCTTGCCGCATCCTTGCTGTTGTACATATGCAGCAAGAAATTCGCAGTGGAAACCGATTCGCGCGTCAACGACGTTCAAGATTGCCTGCCCAAGGCCAACTGTGGCGGATGCGGATTCGCAGGATGCCAATCGCTGGCAGAGGCCATCGTGAAGGCTGCCGACGAAGGTGGCGACATTCCCACCTGTCCCGTAGGCGGCAACGATGCCATGTCGAAAATCTACGCGCTGCTCGGCGTTGAGAACAAGGGGGGAGCGGGGAAAAAACGCGTGGCGGCACTGAAATGCGCTGGCTGCGACCTCGCGCCAATAGCCACATACGACGGCCTACGCACCTGCGACGCCATGAACCGTTGCGGGTCTGGCGAATCGGCGTGCGGCTATGGCTGCTTGGGTTGCGGCGACTGCGCCAACGCGTGCGACTTTGGCGGCATCACCATCAATCCCGAGAAGCACATTCCGGAAGTAAACGCCGACGTGTGCGTGGCATGCGGATCGTGCGTCAAGGCATGCCCTCGCCACTTGTTGGAGATACGTCAAGTGGGAGTGAAAAACAGGATGGTCATCGTGGCGTGCAGCAACCACGACCGCGGCCCCGTAGCCATGAAAGTGTGTGGCCACTCTTGCATCGGATGTGGCAAATGCGCCAAGGAGTGCCCCTTCGAGGCAATAACCATCAACGGCAACGTGGCGACAATCGATTCGGAGAAATGCCGCATGTGCCGCAAATGCGTAGCCGTGTGCCCACGCAAGGCAATAGTGGCAAGCGGATTTCCACCAGCCAAGCCGTCTACGCAAGCTGCGCCAACCACACAAGACAAGGCTGAGACATCAAACAAGAGCGCTAAAGACTAATGACACCGAACACCATGAAAATAAAGACATTCAAGATAGGTGGCATCCACATGGACGACCACAAGATAGCGGCAAGACGGGCAATAGAACCCGCGCCATTGCCACAGAAAGCCATTTTCCCTCTATCCCAGCACATTGGCGCGCCTGCCAAGCCCGTGGTCAAGAAAGGCGACAAGGTGAAGGTTGGCACGCTGTTGGCGGAAGCGGCAGGATTCATCTCCGCGCCCATTCACTCTTCAGTGTCGGGAACTGTGTTCAAGATCGACCAGGCGGTAGACGCGTCAGGTTACCAAAAACCCGTCATCATCGTCAACGTGGAGGGCGACGATTGGGAGTCCTCCATTGACAGAAGCGAGAAGCTGGAAACTATCGATTCTCATCCTGAGCTGGACCCGAAGGAGATTGTGGAACGAGTGAAGACGGCTGGCGTGACGGGAATGGGCGGAGCCGGATTCCCCACCTACGTGAAGCTCATGCCCCCAGAGGGGTCAGTGGAGTGCGTCATACTCAATGGCGTGGAGTGCGAGCCTTACATCACCTCCGACCACAGGCTCATGCTGGAACACGCGGCGGAAATCGTGGAGGGTCTACGCATCATCATGCGTGCCGTGGGCGTGAAACGCGGATACATAGGCATTGAGGTGAACAAGCCCGATGCCATAGAGATAATGGAGAAGACCACCGCCGCCGACGACTCCATAGAGGTGGTGCCTCTCAAGCAAGCCTACCCACAAGGTGGCGAGAAGCAGCTCATCGATGCCGTGATAAACCGCCGCGTGCCAATGCCTCCAGCCATCCCCGCCAACGTGGGAGCGGTGGTCGACAACGTGGCGACAGCCTTCGCCGTGTACCAGGCCGTGATGAAGCGCAAGCCACTCATCGAGCGCGTGGTGACGGTGTCGGGCATGGCGATGAAGCAGTCGGGCAATTTCCTCGTGAGGATGGGCACCAGCGCGGCAAGCCTCATAGAGCTGTGCGGCGGCCTGCCAGAAGGACGCAACAAGGTGCTCAGTGGCGGTCCTATGATGGGAAAGGCGCTGACAAGCCTTGACGCTCCCATAGTGAAAGGTTCCAACGCCGTAACCGTGTTGACAGGCGACGACACTCTGCGGAAGCAACCAAGGCCATGCGTGCGTTGCGCCAAGTGCGTGGGCGTGTGTCCAATGGGACTTGAGCCTTATCTTCTTGCAACGGCCTCGGCCATTGGCGATTGGGAACGCGCCGAGCACGAGTACATCACCTCTTGCATAGAGTGCGGCTCTTGCCAGTATACCTGTCCATCGGCACGTCCTTTGCTCGACAACATAAGAAAGGGTAAGGCTACCGTGATGGGCATCATCAAGGCGAGGAAACAACAACCCAAGCCGTAAAAACAATAACGACAACGAAAATAAAACAGAAAGAACAAATAAACATGTCGAATCTAATAATATCGCAATCGCCACACGCCCACACTCCACGGACAATGGAGCATGACATGCGCGACGTGGTAATAGCCCTCATTCCGACAATGGCAGCCTCACTGTTATTCTTTGGCATAGGCTCGCTGATAGTGTGCGCCACCAGCGTGCTCGCATGCGTAGCAACTGAATGGATAATTGGCAAGTACGTAATGCACACGCAGCGCACCACTATCACCGACTGGTCGGCGGTGATAACAGGGTTGCTGTTAGGCTTCAACCTGCCATCCAACATCCCTGCGTGGATTGTGGTGCTGGGCGCGATAGTGGCAATAGGCGTGGGCAAGATGACATTCGGGGGCTTAGGATGCAACATCTTCAACCCCGCGTTGGTGGGACGTTGCTTCCTGCTCGTGTCATTTCCGTCGCAGATGACATCATGGCCATTGGCTGGACAACTGTTGAAATATACCGACGCGGAGACAGGCGCCACGCCGCTGAGCATAATAAAAGGGGCTGTGAAGACAGGCGACGGGTCGCTGCTTGAACGACTGCCCGACTCGTTGAGTCTCTTGCTCGGCAATGACACGTATGCCATGGGCGCGGGCTCACTTGGCGAAGTGTGTGGCATTGCCATCATCCTTGGACTTGTCTACCTGCTATGGCGCAGAGTTATAACATGGCACATCCCCATGAGCATCATTGCCACGGTGTTTGTGTTGACCGCGCTGCTGCACGTAGTCAACCCGACATACGCCACCCCCGTGGAATCCGTGTTGAGCGGTGGCGTGATGCTGGGAGCCGTGTTCATGGCAACCGACTACGTGACTTCTCCAATGACCCATCGTGGGCAGATAGTCTACGGCGTAGCCATTGGTGCCATAACAGTGGTGATACGCAACTGGGGCGCGTATCCTGAGGGTATGTCGTTCGCCATACTCATAATGAACGCCTTCACCCCACTGATAAACACTTACATCAAGCCTCGCCGATACAGCGATAAATAATGCCGCCGATGGCACGACGAAAGGTAATCATACAACAGACGTGAAATGGAAAAGCTAAAATCTTCTATCCAGAATATGGTAATTGTGCTGACGGTAGTGTCGCTCATAGCCGCCCTCGTACTCGCATTGGTCAACGAGGTGACTACGGAACCCATAAGGCAGCAAGCCATCAATGAGATAAACGATGGCATAAAAGACGTGATGGGCACGTCGAGCCTCAAAGTGACCAAAACCGACACTGTCGTCGTAAACAACGACGGAACAGAGAACACATATGTAATCCACAACACAGAGGCCGCAAACGGCAAACCACTTGGCGCAGCCATAGAGAGCTCGGTAATGGGGTTTGGCGGAGACCTGAAAGTCCTGGTGGGACTGTCAAGCGACTACAAGATATTAGGCTACAAGATATTGCAATCGAGCGAGACCCCCGGATTGGGAGAGAAAGCCGGCAAGTGGTTTCAAAAAGACGGCAAAGGCAATGTCATTGGTCGCCAACTGTCCGACGACAAGCCTCTAAGCGTGAGCAAAGACGGTGGAGACGTGGATGGCATCACGTCTTCCACTATCACGTCAAGGGCTTTCCTGAAGGCCGTAAACCAAGCCTACAAGGCTTATCGGTCATCACTTGGCTCATAAAAACATACCATAAACCATACGGCGCTGATGGGCAAAAGCCCGTAAGCGTCGGAAAAACACACAATAAATGAACAGTTTGAAAATCATTGTCAACGGGCTGATTAAGGAGAATCCGACCTTCGTGCTTCTCCTCGGCATGTGCCCTACCCTCGCCACGACAACATCGCTCATCAACGGCATCTCTATGGGGCTGTCGACGGCTTTCGTTTTGATATGCTCAAACATTGCCATATCGCTTATCAAGAACCTCACCCCCGACGCGGTGAGGATTCCCGTGTTCGTGGTGGTGATAGCGTCGTTCGTCACGGTGCTGCAGATGTGCCTGGCGGCTTTCTTTCCGTCTATCAACTCTTCTCTCGGACTTTACATACCACTTATCGTGGTCAACTGCATCATCCTCGGACGCGCCGAGGCCTTCGCTTGCAAGCACGGCGCATTCGACAGCATGCTCGACGGCATTGGCGTGGGGCTTGGCTTCACGCTCGGATTGTCGCTTCTCGGTTTCTTCAGGGAACTTCTTGGCACGGGTTGCGTCATGGGGTTCAGGCTCATGCCTGAGACTGCCGGTATGCTATTGTTCATCCTCCCGCCGGGAGCCTTCATCACCTTGGGCTATCTCATAGCCGTGGTCAACAGGCTGAAAGCCAAGCAATAATCATCGTATAACGACATAACAGCATCAATCAATGGAATATATTCTGATTTTCATCTCCGCGATATTCGTCAACAATATAGTGTTGTCCCAATTTCTTGGCATCTGCCCCTTCCTTGGCGTGTCGAAGAAGATACAGACTTCACTTGGCATGGGCATGGCTGTGGCATTCGTGCTGACCGTGTCTACCATAGTCACTTTCATATTGCAGAAATGCGTCCTTGACCCTCTTGGCCTGCAATATCTCCAAACCATAGCATTCATCTTGGTCATCGCCGCCCTAGTGCAGATGGTTGAGATAATCCTTAAAAAAGTCTCCCCTGCCCTCTACCAGTCGCTCGGGATATTCCTGCCACTCATCACTACCAACTGTGCGGTGCTTGGCGTGGCCATACTCGTTATACAAAAGGATTTCACGCTCATCGAGAGCATTGTCTATGCATTTTCCACGGCAATTGGCTTTGCGTTGGCACTTGTACTCTTCGCCGGAATACGCGAGCAATTGGCATACGTCAACATTCCCAAAGGCATGAGAGGAATGCCTATTGTGCTCGTTACGGCTGGATTGTTGTCCTTGGCCTTCATGGGATTCAGCGGCGTTGACTTAGGACTTAAAGCTCTGTTCGGCTTAAAATAACTCTGTTCGGCTTAAAATAAGCTAGACCTCCAAACGTCTTAAAGACGCTACTACAACATTAAACGACAGCCACATCAACAATAGCCTCAAACACACGGCTAAACAGCTACAATAGAAATATAATAAAAAGGCGTTGAGTAACTATTCCTCAACGCCTTTTTATTTATTGCTGTCCGCTAAAACTCAAAATAGCATAAAAATTCGGCCCGAAGCCTTTTAAAATGGAACTTCGAGCTTGCTTTTTCAAAAAGTAAGCCCAGTTAATCAAATAGACTTGGTTCGGGAGGCGTTTCCTTGGCCTCTTGAACCATTTT